>JBBRVI010000166.1:0-8074 GCA_038247025.1 Acetobacterales bacterium | reverse complement strand
TGGTAGGGTATCAACTGCGCGCGTAGCGCAGCATCATCGCCCCGCCATCCGGGCCCCAGCGCCGGACGTGAATGCCAGGCTCCGCGCCGGGTTGATGGCTCATCCATGAACCGTAAAGCCCTTCCAGGACGGAACCCATCCAGCTTCCGGTGAGATCCGCATGGGTACCAACCAGGGGCGCCGCCACATGGCGCATCAACACTGTGCGGTTGTTCACGTCCAGGCTCAGCTGCACATATCCCCAATCGGCGATGGCCAGCGTGTCGTTCATGCGCGATTCAAGCTCGCTGAGCGAACCGCAGGGCGATAGCGGCATCAGCGCCGCCATCCTTGCGCCCACCATGCGCAACAGCCCCTCGCGCGCGCCATGGTCCAGTTGACCCTCCAATGTTTCCATCATCGCGCGAAGGAAAGCGCGCCATTGCGGCGCCACACCACGTCGGGCGAAATACATCAACGCATTAGGGTCGGTCATCTGGTCCTGCATGGGCTCGCCTTAACACTGGAACGATAATTGCCCTAATATCATAGCGCAAAAACAGGCAGACGGAAAATCCGTACTGGCCGGGATTTTGGGTGGTCATGCCACGCGCTCGGGCGAGCGACCATTGCCGAACCATTTGCGCCGATGCTAAAGCGGTTTTGTTCCTTTTCAACGAATTGAGGAAATTCAATGGGCTGCGCACCAACCTGCGATGCTGCCTGGCGAAGGGGCATTCCATCAGGTGGGATGGACGCATGATCTTCGCCTCCTTCGAATTCCTCTTTCTCTTCCTGCCGCTGTTTTTCGTTCTGTATTTCCTGACGCCAGCGGCTTGGCGCAACTGGACGATCCTGCTGCTGTCCTGGGCCTTCTACGCCTGGTGGCGCGTGGATTTCCTCGCCCTCCTGGTAGGCGTCACCCTATTCACCTTCATCGTCGCACGGCTGCTGGATGCGGCGGAGGAAGCCTCAGCCACGCGCGGCCGACTGCTGGTGCTCGGCCTGATCGGCAACCTGGGCGTCCTGGGTTATTTCAAATACGCGAATTTTGGCGTGCAGAGCTTCAATCAGGTCGTGACCGCCATCGGCCTCACCCCCACGCCCTGGGCAGAGATCATCCTGCCGATTGGACTTTCCTTCTACGTGCTGCAATCGGTCAGTTATCTGATTGACGTCTGGCGCCGCGATGTGGCGGTCAGCCGGAATTTCGTGGCCTACGCGGCCTACAAGGCCATCTTCAGCCAGCTTATCGCAGGCCCGATCGTTCGCTACGCCGAGGTTGAGCATGATCTGAAGCACCGGGTTCACACCTGGGAGAAATTCGGCCTTGGCGCCAGGCGGTTCATGATCGGCTTCTGCATGAAGGTGCTGATCGCCGATACGATCGCACCCATGGTGGATGTGGTCTATGCCATTCCCAACCCCTCCATGGCGGATGCCTGGGCGGGCGCCATCGGCTACACCTTGCAGCTCTTCTTCGACTTTGCCGGCTATTCCGCGATGGCCATCGGGCTTGCCATGATGTGCGCCTTCCGCTTCCCCGAGAACTTCAACCACCCCTATCTCTCAGGGAATATCCAGGAATTCTGGCAGCGCTGGCACATGACGCTGAGCCGCTTCCTGCGCGACTATCTGTATATTTCGCTCGGCGGCAATCGGAAGGGCTCGGTTCGCACCTATGTCAACCTGCTGCTGACCATGGTGATCGGCGGCTTCTGGCATGGCGCCAACTGGACCTTCCTCCTCTGGGGCTTCTGGCATGGCGGGCTGCTTGCCCTGCACCGATACTGGCGTGCGGCGGGCAATGGGCCGATGCCCTTCATCCTGGGCAACATGCTTCTGATGCTGGCGGTGATCCTCGGCTGGGTCGCCTTCCGCGCGCATGACGTGACCAGCGCCTTCGCCATGTATAGCGCGATGTTCCTGCCCTCGACCTTTGCGATTTCGGATGCGTTGGCCTGGCAGGTCACGCCTGATCAATGGTGGTGCGTGTTGCTTGGTGTGGTTCTGGTTTATCTGCCACTGGCGGGCCAGCGCCTGCCCTGGCAGCGCCCGGTGGAGACGATGGGCGCCGCCTGGCGCTTCGCCTGGTTCTGGGCGCCCACCATGGGCTTCATCCTGGGTGTGGTGCTGCTTTACAGCCGCGCCGCCGTTCCCTTCCTCTACTTCCAGTTCTGAGGAGGCCGGGCGATGCCAGATTGGATCAAGCGGATGGCGATCCTCCAGGCGGGCGTGTTCATCGCGATCATGTCCTTTGGAGCCTATCAGGGGATCACCGCATTGAGTTCGGCCCCGGCCCAGCAGCGCCTGCGGCCGACTCTGAACTTGGAGGCCTTCCTGGCTGGGCGTTTCACAGGGGCCGTCAATCACGTCATGGCGCACAACCTGCCTGTGGACCCCTATGTACGCGCCACGGGAGGCTTTTTCCGCTGGCGCCTCTTTGGTTCGGGCGGCCCGCAAGTTCGCGTGGGCTGCAATGACTGGCTTTTTCTGACCGAGGAGCTTCGCCCCTGGCCCGATGCCGACGCGGCAATGAACGAGCGCATCGCCGGGCTCGCGCGCATTCAACAGCGGCTGGCCGGGCAGAACATCGCGCTGCTCGTGGCCGTCGTGCCGGACAAGGCGCGGGTGAATGCGCGAGAACTGTGTGGTGCGCCGCTCTCCGCCCAGGCCGAGGCGCGCTATGGCCAGCTGCTCGCTGCCATGCAGGCAGGCGGCCTCGCACCTCTCTCGCTGCTCCCTGACCTCACCGCCTTGCCACAGGGCTTCTGGCGTACGGACACTCACTGGAACCAGGAAGGTGCCGCCGCCGCGGCCACGGCCATCGCCGAACGAGCACGCGCTCTCAACGTCGTCTCGCTCAGTGTTTCAGGTCAGGGCGGCTTCACCACGCGCTTCGCCGCCGAGGAAACCAATGGCCCTGGCGACCTGCTGCGCCTCATGGGGCTGGACATCATGCCCGATGGCTGGCGCCCCGCGCCGGATCGTCAGCGCCTCGCCCGCACCCGGGCACCCGCACCGGCCGGCGGCGGGCTTCTGGATGACGACGCCTCGCCACAAGTCGCGCTGATCGGCTCCTCCTATTCGGTCAACGCCAACTTCCATGGCTTCCTGCAGGAAAAGCTGGATGCGGCCGTGACCAACCTGGCGCAGGCGGGCGGCGGCTTCGCGGGCGCAGCCTCGACTTATTTCGCCGGCGCCACCTTCCGTGAGGCACCGCCACGACTGATCATTTGGGAGATCCCCGAGCGGGTGATGATGCAGCCGATGGGGGCTGAGGAGCGGGTCTTTCTGGCGCGGTGAATCGTATCAGGACCGCAGCCGCACGAGCGGATTGACGATCTCGCAGCCCTCCCGCAGCGCAACAAGCTGTGTTCGGAACGCGTTGGCGCAGTCTGACCAGGAGAACCGCTCGGCCTGGGCGCGCGCCACATGCCGCGGGACGTCCAGTGCGGCAAGGCACGCGCGGCGGAGGTCCTCATCCAGCGCGCCGCCCGGCCCCACGACATCGCGCGGACCCATCACCGGAAAGGCCGCGACCGGTGTTCCGCACGCCATGGCCTCCAGCAGCACCAGCCCGAACGTGTCGGTGCGGGAGGGGAATACCATGACGTCGCTGTCGCGGTAGGCCTGGGCCAGTTCCTCGCCATGCCGCCAGCCGGCGAAATGCACCGCAGGATAGCGCGCCTGTAGCGAGGCGCGCTGCGGGCCATCGCCCACCACCACCTTGGTGCCGGGAAGCTCCAGCTTGAGAAAGGCGGCGATGTTCTTCTCCACCGCGACACGCCCGACATAGGCAAAGATCGGACGGGGCAGGCCCTCGAATGCGAGGCGCTCTCCTTGCTGAAACAGCGCCAGATCCACCCCGTGGGTCCAGGGGAGGATGCGGCGCACGCCACGCTCGGCCAGTTGCGCGCGCAGGCTTTGGGTGGCGGCAAAAGTGCCTTCGGCGGCGTTGTGGAAATGGCGCAGCCAGACCCAGATCCAGCCAGGCGGGATCCCGGTTCGCGCATTCACATATTCGGCGAAGCGCGTGTGGAAGCTGGTGGTGAAGCGCCAGCCGCGCTCGGCGCAGATGGAACGCGCGGCGATGCCCAACGGGCCTTCCGTGGCGATGTGCAGGGCATCAGGCCCGGCTTGATCCAGCATCCGGGCGAGCATGGCGCGGGGGCGAAAGGCCAAGCGGATTTCAGCATAGCCGGGCATGGAGAAGTTACGAAAGCGATCAGGGCCGATCACTTCCACTGCGTCGCCCCCCGCCTCCATCTCCTCGACGACGCGCTCCAGCGTCCGGACAACGCCATTTACTTGCGGGCGCCAGGCGTCCGATACGATCACGAGATTCATCAGGCCGGCAGCGCCTCACGCAGGCCGGCAGATGTGCCGGCCATCTGGGCCCAGTGGAGCAGTTCGAAGCGGCCATCCGCATGCTCCACCAGGGCTGTGCAGCTTTCCACCCAATCCCCGGAATTCATATAGAATATACCGTCCAGCAAGCGTGTTTCGGCATGGTGGATGTGCCCACAGATCACGCCATCCAGCCCGCGCTTTCGGGCCGCCGAGGTCAGCTCCACCTCGAAGCGCCCCATGGCTTTCACCGCGCCCTTGACCTGGCGCTTCAACCATTGTGACAGCGACCAATAAGGATAGCCCAGCCGGCGCCGGACGCGGTTGAGCCAACCGCTCACGACCAGAGCCACATTATAGGCCCAGTCGCCCATATGGGCCAGGAACTTCGCGTGGCGAACCACGCCGTCGAACTCGTCGCCATGCAAAATCAGGAATTTCCGTCCATCCGCGCCCTCATGCACGGCCTCGCCGCGCAGCATGACGCCGGCGATATCATGGCCCACCCATGCGCGAAACACCTCGTCGTGATTGCCGGGGATGTAGGTCACGCGCGTATCGCCCGCCGCGATGTCCAGCACGGCGCGGATCACCTGATCAAACCCCGCATGCCAGTGCCAGACCCTGCGAAGCCGCCAGACGTCGAAGACATCGCCCACGAGATAGAGATGCTCGCATCTCATCCGGGACAGGAAATCGAGAAGAAGGTCGAAGCGCGCGCCGTGGGTTCCCAGATGGAAATCGGAGATGAACACGCTTCTGACCAGAAGGAGCTCGGGCTGCGCTGGGCTTTCAAGCGGGGACATCAGGCGAATGGCTGGTACATCAGCGCGGCAGAATGCCCCCAAGCCAGATTGATTGCACGTCATTATTCCAGAGAGCCGGGGACAAGCGAAGCTTCACCTCCGGCCCATTTCCTGGAATAACGTGCCTTCACACATGGACCAGCTGCTCACGGAAGGCAGCCGCGCAGGCGGGCCAGGAAAACTGCTCGGCCTGGGCGCGGGCCAAGCCGCGCGGGACGTCGAGCGCGGCAAGGCAGGCGCGGCGGAGATCGTCGTCCAGCACACCGCCTGGCCCGACCACGTCGCGCGGCCCCATCACGGGAAACGCCGCCACCGGCGTGCCGCAAGCCATGGCTTCGAGCAGCACCAGGCCGAAGGTGTCGGTGCGGGAGGGGAACACCATCACATCTCCGCCGCGATAGGCGTGGGCCAGGGCCTCGCCATGGCGCCAGCCGGCGAAATGAACCGATGGGTAGCGGACCTGCAGCGAGGCCCGCTGCGGGCCATCGCCCACCACCACCTTGGTGCCGGGGAGCTCCAGGTTCAGGAAAGCCGCGATATTCTTCTCCACGGCCACACGCCCGGCATAGAGAAAAATGGGGCGCGGGAGGCCCATCCAGGCATCGCGCGGGCCATCCTGGAAAACCGAGAGATCCACGCCACGCGTCCAGGGCAATATCCGTTGGAAGCCGCGATTGGCCAACTCTTCGCGCAGGGTTTGTGTCGCGGCGAAGGTGCCCGCACCCGCATTGTGGAAGCGGCGCAGCAAGCCCCAGATCAAGCGCGGCGGAATGCCGGTCCGCGCCGTGACATACTCGGCGAAGCGGGTGTGGAAGCTTGTCGTGAAGCGCCAGCCGCGTTCGGCGCAGATGGAACGCGCGGCGATGCCCAGTGGGCCTTCTGTGGCGATGTGCAACGCCTCGGGTTTGGCTTCCTCCAGCATGCGGCGCAGCGCCGCGCGGGGCCAGAAGGCCAGGCGAATGTCGGCGTAGCCGGGCATGGCGAAGCTGCGGAACCGATCCGGGCCGATCACCTCCACGCTGTCGCCCAGCGCGATCATCTCCCCCGAAACGCGCTCCAGCGTGCGGACAACACCATTGACTTGCGGGCGCCAGGCATCGGAGACAATCACGAGCCGCATCAGGCTGGAAGCACCTCGCGCAGGCGCTGCGGAGCGCGCTGCTGCGCCGCCCAGTCAATGAGCTCGAAGCGGCCATCGGCGTGTTCGACCAACGCGGTGCAGCTTTCCACCCAATCGCCGTCATTCATATACATGACGCCATTTACCATGCGCATTTCTGCGTGGTGGATATGGCCACAAATGACACCGTCCAGGCCGCGGCGCTTGGCCTCTCCCGCCAGCGCGCCCTCAAAGCGATCAATGGCTTTCACCGCCTCCTTCACCTGGCGCTTCAGCCATTGCGAAAGCGACCAGTAGGGGTAGCCGAACTTCCGACGCGCGAGGTTGAACCAGCGGTTCAGCACCAGCGCCGTGTCATAGGCCCAGTCGCCCAGATAGGCGATGAACTTGGCGTAGCGGATCACGCCGTCGAACTCATCGCCATGGATGACCAGGAACTTCCGGCCATCGGCACCCTCATGCACCGCCTCGCGCATCAGCTTCACGCCTGCGATCTCAAGTCCCAGCCATTCGCGGAACATCTCGTCGTGATTGCCGGGGATATAGGTCACCTTCGCGCCCCGCTTGGCGTGATCGAGAACGGCGCGCATCACCTGGTCGAATTCGTCGTGCCAGTACCAGGTCTTTCGGAGGCGCCAACCGTCAATCACATCGCCCACGAGAAAGAGGTGGTCGCACTCCACACTGGCCAGGAAATCCAGCAGCATATCCGAGCGAGAACCGCGTGTGCCGAGATGAATATCGGAAACGAAGACGCTGCGTACCTGGATGGTTTTCTCACGTGACGGCATCACTGATGCTCCGCGCTGTGCATAAGTGTGCAAATGCGTTGATTTGGCTAAGCTTGCACGTGAATCTTCCATGACCGCTGCATGTCTTCGGATCGCCGCAGAACCGACCGCGAACTGTCAAGTATGCAGTGGTAGCCACACAACCTGATGCTCGTGATCTTCAATCCGGCCGCGGGCTCGCGCCGCCGTCGCAAGCTTGCCCGCGCACTTGCCGTCCTGGGCCCGCTTGCCGAATTGGTGGAAACCTCCGGCCCGGGTGATGCACGGCGTATCGCCGCCGCAGCCGGAACCGAGGGGCATGATTGCGTGGTCGCAGCCGGCGGCGACGGCACCATCGCGGAGGTCGCGGCGGGGCTGATGGGCCAGGGAACTGCACTTGGCATCCTGCCTTTCGGAACGGCGAATGTCCTTGCACTCGAACTGGGCCTGCCGCGTGACGCTGAAGGGGCGGCGCGCGTCATCCGGGCGGGGCGCGAAGCGCTGATCCATCCCGGCATGGCGGGCCATCGCCTCTTTGTGCAGATGCTGGGTGCGGGGTTTGACGCGGCGGTGGTGCATCACCTCTCGCATGCACTGAAGCGGCGCATCGGACAGGGCGCTTATGTATGGCAAACCCTGCGCGAATTGGCTCGTCACGAATTCCGCCGGCTGCATTTTTCGGCCGATGCTGGGCCTTGGGAGGAAGCCTCCAGCATCATTGTCACAAAGGGCCGGCTCTATGCGGGCAACCATCTCGTGGCGCCCGGCGCCTCACCGCTGGAGCCCGGCTTCACGCTGGTGATTCAGCGCCATGGCGGGCGGGGCCTGGCCCTCCTGGCCGGCGCCGCGATGCCGTTGAACCTGATGCACCGGCTGCCCTTCATGGAACTGCGCCGCTGCGCGAGCGTTGCCCTCGCGGGGGGAGGCGTTCTGACGCAGTGCGACGGTGATTGTGGCCCGGCCCTGCCGCTGACCATCACGGACGCGCCGCATCCTATTACCCTTCGCATTCCCTGACGGGTTTTGCGAAGCCGCGACTCGCGACGAGG
>JBBRVI010000165.1:0-8116 GCA_038247025.1 Acetobacterales bacterium | reverse complement strand
CTATGCCCATCTCTCCGCCATGGATCTGCGCGAGGGTGACGAGGTGCAACAAGGCATGCGCATCGGGGCGATGGGAGCCACGGGGCGAGTGACCGGACCGCATCTGCATTTCAGCCTGAGCTGGTATCGGGTCTGGCTGGACCCGCAGCCGCTTTTGCCGGGCTGAGGGCAAGATGGACAAAGCTTTAAGTTTGCGCACTACCTAAGCTGTTCAGCTTCAGTTAATGTGCAAACCGCTCCTGGGGGTCAGGAAGTGGCGTCAACCGCGCCGCGCTTTCCCCTGGGCGAAAAGGTCCACGACGTTCATGAACGCGATTCACCAGGAAGCGCCCAGGGCTGAAGCGCGATCGGAGACTTCATCCTCTGACGCGCCAATGACCCATGAATCCGTCAGGGCACCGGCGGGCAAGCCCTGGCTCTGGATCGGACTGGCCGTCGCGCTGGCTGCTGGTGGCTACCTGTACCTGAACCAGGAAGCGTCGGCGCCGATCCAGTCCGCTGCCGCCGCCCCACTGCCGGCCGGCCAGTTCCGCCTGAACGAAAACGAGATGCGCGCACTGCGCATCGAACCCGTGGCAGCGCGCGAATTCCGCCCCGAGCGCCTGGCCGAAGGCCGCATCGCCTATAATGACGACCGCTCGACGCCCATGCTCTCGCCCTTCACGGGAAGGGTGATTCGCGCCTTTGCCCGCGTGGGGGACCGCGTGCAGGCCGGCGCGCCACTTTATGAAATCGAAACGCCGGACGTCACCTCGGCGGTGAATGACCTGCTCTCCGCGCTGGACAATGTGCAGAAGACGCGCGTTGCCCTGGAACAGGCCCGGCGCGAGGAAGCCCGCCAGCAATCGCTGTTTTCCGCCCGCGCCACCTCGCAGCGCGATGTCGAGCAGGCGCGCGCCGCGGCCAACTCGGCCGAAGCCGATTCCCGCAGCGCAGCGGCCCAGGCAGAGGCACAGCGGGACCGCCTGCGCGTTCTGGGCCGCACGCCTGAGCAGATCGCCGAGATCGAACGCACGCGCCAAGTGAGCGGCATCATCACCGTCACCGCGCCATTGTCCGGCACCATCACCCAGCGTCGCGTCGGGCCCGGGCAATGGGTTACGGCCGGGCAGGGGGATCCGGTCTTCACCATCGCTGATCTCTCGACCATGTGGCTTGTCGCCAATGTGCGTGAGCTGGACGTGCCGCTGATCAATGTCGGGCAGACTGTGGAAGTGACTGTGAACGCGCTGCCCGGCCGCAGCTTTCCCGCGCGCGTTGTGCGCACCTCAGCAGGGCTGGACCCCGCCACGCGCCGGCTGACCGTGATGGCCGAGGTGCTGGACCCCGAAGGCGCGCTGCGCCCCGAAATGTTCGCCAATTTCCGCATCGCCGTGGGTGCTGCCGAGCAATCGCCGGCCGTTCCGGTGAACGCCGTGATTTTCCGTGGCGCCACCGCCAATATCTGGCAGGCCCTGCCGGAGGGGCGCTTCATCATGCGCCAGATCACGCCCGGCATCCGCACCGGAGACCTCATCCAGGCGCGCGACGGCATCGAGGCGGGGGACCGCATCGTGACCGGCGGCGCCCTGTTCATCGACCGCGCAGCAAGGATCGACTGAACCTCACATGCGCCAGATTGTCGCCATCTCGCTGCAACAGCGAGCACTGGCCATCCTGCTTTTTATCGCCTTCGTCGCGGTTGGAGCTTACAGTTTTCTCAACCTGAACATCGAGGCCTACCCCGACCCGGTGCCACCCCAGGTCGTCATCATCACGCAAAACCCTGGCCAATCCGCCGAGGAGATCGAGCGCTACGTCTCCATCCCCGTGGAATTGGCGATGGCGGGGCTGCCCAATCTCAACTCCATCCGCTCGACCAGCCTGTTTGGTCTCTCGGATGTGCGCGTGCAGTTCACCTTCGCCTATAATTACGAGCAGGCCCTGCAACAGGTGCTCAACCGCCTGGCCGTGCTGCGGGACCTGCCCGATGGCGCGAACCCCACCATCAGCCCGCTTTCGCCCATCGGCGAAATCATGCGCTACCGCCTGGTCGGCCCGCCGGGCTTCTCGCCCGATGACCTGAAGGTGTTGCAGGAATGGGTGCTGGAGCGCCGCTTCAAGCGCGTGCCGGGCGTGGTGGATGTGACGAGCTTTGGCGGGCGCAGCAAATCCTATGCGGTGACGATTGATCTGCCGCGCCTGAACGCCTTTGGGCTGCAATTGCCCGCCGTGATCCATGCCGTGCGCAGCGGCAACGCCACCGTGGGGGCTGGTGTCATCCAGATCGGGCCCCAAGCCGCCGTGGTGCAGGGCATCGGACTGATCCGCAGCCTGGATGACATCCGCAATATCGTGCTGAACGCCTCGGCCGATGGCACGCCCGTGCTGCTCTCCGACGTCGCGACCATCGAGATCAGCGCCCTGCCGCGCATGGGCATCGCCGGGCATGAGCTGGATGAGGATGTGGTGCTGGCCACCGTGCTGATGCGCCGCGGCGAGCAGACGCTGCCCACCATCCGTGGCGTCCAGGCCGAAGTGGAGCGTATCAATGCAGGCGGCGTGTTGCCGCCGGGCGTGCGCATCGTGCCCATCTATGACCGCGAGGAACTGGTGAAGCTCGCCACCCACATGGTGGTGCACAACATCATCGTGGGCGTGGTGCTGATCCTGGTGATCCAGTGGCTGTTCCTGGGTGATCTGCGCGGTGCCATCGTGGTGGCGGCGACGATCCCCTTTGCCTTCTTCTTTGCCGTTCTCATCATTCTCGCGCGGGGCGAGAGCGCGAATTTGCTCAGCATTGGCGCACTCGATTTCGGGCTGCTGGTGGATGCGACGATCATCATGGTCGAGAACATCTACCGCCATCTGGCCATGGCCCGACGCAACCCGCATCTTTATGCGGGCGGGCAGGCGGCCGGCGGGCTTTCGGGTATTTCGATCATCATCCTGCGGGCCGGCAGCGAGGTGGGCAAGCCCATTCTGTTTGCGCTGCTCATCGTCATCGTGGCCTTCATTCCGCTGTTCACCATGGGCGGCATCGAGGGGCGCATCTTCGGCCCCATGGCCAAGACCTACGCCTATGCCATTGCGGGTTCGCTGATCGCGGCCTTTACCATCGTGCCGGCCCTCTCGGCCGTGCTGCTGAGCGAAAACAGCCAGGAGCGTGACACGCCGCTGGTGCGTGTACTGCGTTGGTCCTACGCGAAGCTCTATCAAGCGGCGATGGCGGTCCGTGCCTTTTCGCTGACGATTGCCGCCATGCTGGTGGCGGTTGCCATCTTCGTGCTCTCGCTGCTCGGTGCCGAATTCCTGCCGACGCTGGAGGAGGGCAATCTCTGGGTGCGCGCCACCATGCCGGGCACCATCTCGCTGGAGGAGGGGCATGGCACGGTGCAGCGCATCCGCGCGACGCTGATGGAATTCCCCGAGGCGCTTACCGTCACCTCCCAGCAGGGGCGGCCTGATGATGGCACGGACCCGGCGGGCTTCTTCAACGCCGAATTCTTCGTCCCCATGCGCCCGCCCGAGCAGTGGACCACCGCCAGCAACCGTGATGGCCTGGTGGCAGCGATCAATGCCCGCCTTTCCGAGCGTTTCCTCGGCGTGCAGTTCAGCTTCGCCCAGGCCATCAGCGACAACGTCCAGGAAGCGGCCTCGGGGGTGAAAGGGGCCAATGCCATCAAGGTCTTTGGCACGGAGCTGGATGTGCTGACGGCGCGCGCGGAGCAGATCCGAGGGTTGCTGACGCAGGTGCGCGGACTGACGGATGTCGCCGTCTTTCCCACGCTGGGTCAGCCCACCGTGTCCATCACGATTGATCGTGGGCGCGCCGCGCGCTTCGGCTTGCAAATCGAAGATATCAACGACGTGATCCAGGCGGCCATTGGCGGGCGCGAAGCGGGGCGCCTCTACGAGCCCGGCGGCGACCGCAACTTCCCCATCGTGGTTCGTCTCGCCGAGCCCTTCCGCAACAGCCTGGACGCCATAGGGCGCATCCCGGTGGGGGGGCCGCGTGGTGCCGTGCTCGCCGATGTGGCGAGCATCCAGCTCGTCTCCGGCACGGCCTATGTGTATCGCGAGGATGGCAGCCGCTATGTGCCCGTGCGCTTCTCGGTGCGTGGGCGCGACCCTGCGAGTGCCGTGCTGGAAGCCCAGGCCCTGGTGGACCGCGAGGTGCAACTGCTGCCGGGCTATCGCCTCGACTGGGTGGGTGAGTTCCGCAATCTTCAGGAGGCGGTGAAGCGTCTTTTGACCACCGTGCCCGTGGCGCTGATCATCATTATGATCCTGCTCTATGTGCAATTTGGCAATTTGCGCGAGATGCTGCTGGTCATGGCCATGGTGCCGCTCTCCCTGGTGGGCGGCATCCTGGCATTGGGGGTGGCTGGGCTGAACTTCTCCGTACCAGCCGCCATCGGCTTCCTGGCGCTGTTTGGCATCACCGTCATGGAGGCGATCATCCTGCTGACCCACTTCAATCATCTGCGGGCTGAGGGCATGGCCTGGAAGGAGGCGCTGGACCAATCAGGCCAGGACCGTCTGCGCGCGGTTTTCATGACCTGCTTCGCCAGCTTCTTTGGCCTGCTGCCCATGGCGCTGGCCACCGGCATTGGCGCCGATGTGACCAAGCCGCTGGCGATTGTTGTGGTGGGCGGCATCGGCATCGTGCCGGTGTTCATCCTGGTGATCTTCCCCGCCATGGTTGATCTGCTGGGCCGGCCCAGAGACCTTGCACGGCAGGAGGCGGCCCTGGTCGCACGCCGCGAGCGCGCCGGGCTTGCGGCATGAGGGCGCTCCTGGGGGCATTGCTGCTCCTCACTTGTCCAGTGCTGGCGCAGACGCCGACCACAGCCCAGACGCCACGCGCCCCATCGCTTGGCCAACAACCATTGCCCTTGCCGATTGGTACACGCGTCCTCTCGCTGGATGAAGCTGAGCGCATGCTCCTTGAACGCAACCTGTTCGTGATCGCAGCGCAGCGCGGCGTGGATGCTGCTCGCGCTCAGCGGCTGGTGGCCTCTTCGCTCCCGCCACCTTCGGTGACAGTGGGCAATACCGTGGCACAGTTCAACGAAACCAACTCGCGCGCGGTCCAGGGCGCGCGCTTCCTCTCGCCGACCAATAATATCGGCGTGGGGCTGACGGTGCTGGTGGAATTGGGCGGCAAGCGAAGCCTGCGCTCGCGCTTCGCCGATGAGAACATCGCCATGGCCGACGCGCAGGTGCTGGACGCGCTGCGCAATCAGATTTTCGCGCTGCGTCAGGCGTTCATTGCGGCTTTGGGGGCGCGCGCCAATCTCGAAGTGGCGTTGGCCAACCGCACCAGCCTTGACCGCACCGAAGCGCTGCTGCGCCGCCAACTCGCCGATGGCGCGCTGCCCGAAGGCGATTTGCTGCGCTTCCAGGCAAGCCGCTTGCCCTTCGAGGCGGATGTGACGTCCGCCGCCCAGAATTATGCGGCGGCGGTGGCACAGGTGGCGGTCACACTCGCGCTGGATGCGGCGGCCTTTGTCCCGCAGCGCCAGGCGGCGCTGCCGCCCATGGCATTCGATGTGCGTGGTCGCTTCGAGGTGATGCCGACACCCGGCGTCACGCGTGATGAGTTGGCCGATGCCGTGCAGAACCGTGCCGATGTCGTGGCGGCTGCGCGCGCTGCCGCCGCAGGGGCCGCCAACACAAGCCTGGCCGAAGCGCAGCGCTGGCGCGACGTGACGGCCAATGCTGGATGGTCGCGCTCGCGGTTGTCCCAGAATGTTCCAACTTCCACGCAGCAGATTGATGCGAATAACCAGTTCACCTTCAACCTCTCCGTGCCGTTGTTCACCAATCAGATCGTGCGGGGGAATATTGGCACAGCCCAGGGCCAACAGGCGCAGCTGGAGGCGCAGGCGAGGGCCGCGCTGCTCCAGGGCCGCGCCGATTTCGCGACGGCCTGGGCCGCCTATGAACAGTCCCGCGCGCTGCTGCGCATCTACACGGGCGGCGCGCTGAACCGCGCCGAGCTGGCCTTTCGCAGCGCCGAGCAGGCCTATCTGGCCGGCGGGCGTTCGCTGCTGGATCTGCTGGATGCGTTGCGCACCCTCAACGCCACGCGTGTTGGGGCGAACAACGCCCGCGCGGCGTATCTGACCGCGCTGGCGCAGTTGGAATTCGCGACGGGTGTGAACGGCATCGCTGCTCGGCTGTAGGGCGGCCACTCACGCTGCCTTGTTCCGTTCGCGCAGGAAGCGAAAGAACTCCACGCCTTCGCGCAGGCGGCGGACCATCATATGGCGGTCGCGGATCATCTCGCCGCAGATGGAGGCGATCTTGGGCGCGCGGAAGTAGAACTTGCGGTAGAAGGTCTCCACGCTGTCAAAGATTTCCGTGTGCGCCAGATGCGGGTACGAGAGCGGCGCGATCTGCACGCCGTGCGCGTCCACATATTCGGTGTTGGCCGTATCCAGCCAGCCTTCGCGCGCCGCCTGGTCCCACAGGTAGGTGCCGGGATAGGGCGCGGCCAGGCTGACCTGCACCGTGTGGGGGTTCGTCTCGATGGCGAAGCGGATGGTTTCCTGGATGGTCTCGGTCGTCTCGCCGGGGAGGCCCAGGATGAAGGTGCCGTGGATCTTGATGCCGAGCTCGTGGCAATCCTTGGTGAAGCGCTTCGCGACGTCGATCCGCATGCCCTTCTTGATGTTGACGAGGATCTGCTGGTTGCCCGTCTCATAGCCCACCAGCAGCAGGCGCAACCCGTTTTCGGCCATCACCTTCAGCGATTCGCGCGGCACATTGGCCTTGGCATTGCACGACCAGGTGACGCCGAGCTTGCCGAGTTCGCGCGCTATGGCCTCGGCGCGGGGGAGGTCATCGGTGAAGGTGTCGTCGTCGAAGAAGATTTCCTTGAGGCCGGGGAAGTTGGCGAGGACGTATTTGATCTCCTCGATCACATGCCCGACCGAGCGCGTGCGGTAGCGATGGCCGCCCACCGTCTGCGGCCAGAGGCAGAAGGTGCAGCGGCTTTTGCAGCCGCGGCCGGTGTAGAAGCTGACATAGGGGTGCTTCAGATAGCCGATGAAGTACTTCTCGTAAGCGAGATCGCGCTTGTAGACCTCGGAGACGAAGGGGAGGTCATCCATGTTTTCCAGCATCGGGCGATCGGGGTTGTGGATGATCACGCCTTCCTTGTTGCGGAAGCTGATGCCCTTGATGGCGGAGAGGTCCATCCCCTCGGCCACGTCACGCACGGTGAAATCGAACTCGTTGCGGGCCACCCAATCCACCACGGGCGCATCGCGCAGGCTCTCATTGGCCTGGACGGCGACCTTGGCGCCGATCAACCCGATCTTGAGGTTCGGATTCTCGGCCTTCAGACGCTCGGCCACCTTGATGTCGGAGGCGAAGGAGGGCGTGGAGGTGTGCAGCACCGCCATGTCGAAATCCCGCGCCATGGGGGCGACATCGGCCAGGGACTGGTTGTGCGGCGGCGCATCCACCAGCTTGGAGCCAGGAATGAGCGCGGCCGGCTGGGCGAGCCAGGTGGGGAACCAGAAGCTCTTGATCTCGCGCCGGGCCTGGTAGCGCGAGCCCGCACCGCCATCGAAGCCATCGAAAGAAGGGGCCTGGAGGAAGAGCGTGCGCATCATGGGCGAAGCGACCCTTTTGTGGATGGCGCCATCTGCGCCGGATCACAAAGCGATGGCCGGTTTGCTGAGGGAAGTCCAGCGGGGCGAGGCCCGTTGGAGTGCGGATCGGCGTTTTCGGCGGGCCTTACCATCTTACTGCCTTACCGCGTGGGGCCGTGATGGTTTCGGACAAAAGGCGTTCGGGGCGGGGTAGGGGCGCATTCGGCTGGATGGATGGGAGGGGGTGGGTGAGCGGCATGACATTGATCTTAGGACTATGGTCCTGAAAAGTCCAGGGAAAGTGACTTGGGGAGCCGCGGGCTCCCCAAACCCCTGCGGCACTTCGGTTTTGGCCCATTACTGGCCACTATGTCCCCTGGAAGAGAGGTGGTCTTGAGACACGTTGATCGGAGCGTGATTTTTGTTTGACGCTCAGTATGAAGGCGCACGCACAGCGTCTGGGCGAGAGGATTTCCGTATCTGAAACCTTCAATGGCATCCCATCGCCCTTCTATGCGCGCGGTCCTTTG
>JBBRVI010000164.1:0-8145 GCA_038247025.1 Acetobacterales bacterium | reverse complement strand
TCGCCCTCCTCCAATTGCCGCACCAGCACGCGGGTGTGGCCCTCAGTCAGCAGGAGCTTCAACTCGGGATAGCGCGCGCGCAGCGGCTTGAGCAGGAAGGGCACCAGATATGGACCAAGCGTGGAAATCACCCCCAGGCGCAGCGTGCCGGTCAGGGGTTCGGCGCCGATGCGCACCACCTCAAACAGGCGCCTGGCCTCCGCGATGATCCGCTTGGCCTGGGCCACCACCTCCGCACCGCGGCGCGTGACCAGCACGCCGCGCGGGCTGCGCTCGAAGATCTCGACGCCGAGGAACTCCTCCAGCTTGCGCAGCTGGCCCGAAAGCGTGGGCTGGCTGACCCCGCAGGAGAGCGCGGCGCGGCCAAAATGCAGGTGCTCGGCCACCGCCGCGATGTATTCAAGATCGCGCAGACTCAGTCCAGCGAGATTCATGCGAGCCCCCATTGAATGGCTTGACTGGCACCATTCCCCCCCGCAGTCTTCACCGCAAGGGGCTTGTCGCGATGGTCCCGTGAGGCTGCGGCCGAAGCATCGCTTTTTCTCAGACGGATGCACCCTCATGCCTTCACCCGACATCATCACATCAGCCCAGCTTGCGCGCCGAATTGGGCTGCCGGATGCGCCCATCCTGATGGACGTTCGAACACCCGAGGACTTCGCGGCCGATCCGCGCGGCCTGCCCGGCGCGCGGCGCGCATCCCATACCAATGTGAGCGATTGGGCTGAGGGGCTGCGCGGGCGCGCGGTGGCCGTGATCTGCCAGAAGGGGCTGAAGCTCAGTCAGGGCGTTGCTGCCTGGTTGCGCCATCACGGCGCCCTGGCCGAGGCATTGGAGGGCGGCTTTCTCGGCTGGGCTGAGGCTGGGCTGCCGCTCGTCTCCCCCGCGCAGTTGCCGCCGCGCGATGCGCAGGGCCGCACGCTCTGGGTCACGCGCGCGCGCCCCAAGGTGGACCGCATCGCCTGCCCCTGGCTGATCCGCCGCTTCGTGGACCCCGCGGCGGTGTTTCTTTTCGTGGCGCCATCGGAGGTGGCGGCGGTGGCCGAGCGCTTCGGCGCGACACCCTTCGACATCGAGGGCGTCTTCTGGTCGCATCGCGGAGCGCTCTGCACCTTCGATGTGATGATCGAGGAGTTCGGCCTGCGCATGCCAGCGCTTGATCACCTGGCGCGCCTCGTGCGGGGCGCCGATACGGCCGATCTCTCGCTCGCCCCGGAGGCGGCGGGGCTGCTCGCCGCATCGCTTGGCCTGTCGCGCATGTACCGCGACGATCTGGTCCAGCTTGAGGCCGGAATCACGCTGTACGACGCCTTCTTCCGCTGGTGCCGGGATGCGGCCCAGGAATCCCACAACTGGCCCACAGGACGCCCGGCATGACGCCCATTCCCAGCTTCGCCGAAGCCGTGCCCGTCTGGGCGCGCATCGGCTGCCTTTCCTTCGGTGGGCCGGCCGCGCAGATCGCGCTGATGCAGCGCGAAATCGTGGATCAGCGCCGCTGGGTTTCCGACAAGCGTTTTCTGCATGCGCTCAACTTCTGCATGCTTTTGCCAGGGCCGGAGGCCATGCAGCTCGCCGCCTATCTGGGCTGGCTGATGCATGGGGTGAAGGGCGGCGTCGTGGCCGGGCTGTTCTTCATCCTGCCGGGTGCCGCGGTGATGCTGGCGCTGTCCTTCATCTACGCGGTGTTTGGCGGCGTGCCGTTGATCGCAGCGCTGTTCTTCGGATTGAAATGCGCGGTGCTGGTCCTGGTGGTGGAGGCGCTGCTGCGGGTGGCCAAGCGCGCGCTGAAAGGATGGCTGCCCTGGGTGCTGGCAGGCGCCTCCTTTCTGGTCCTTTTCATCTTTGCCCTTCCCTTCCCGCTGGTGATTCTGGTTGCCGCGCTGATCGGCTATGCTTGGCCCGGCGCCTTCGCCCTGGGCGGGCATGGCGGGTCCGCCTCGGATGGCAACTCGGCCCTGGATGCCATGCTGGCGGCCGATCCGGGACGCATCGCCACCATGGCGCCGCTGGCCCGCCGCGCGGGGCTGATCGCCATCGCATTATGGGTCTGGCCCGTCGCGCTGCTCATGCCGTTTGGTGGCGTGTTTGCCGATATCGCCTGGTTCTTTTCCAAGATGTCGGTCGTCACTTTTGGCGGCGCCTATGCAGTGCTGGCCTATGTGGCGCAGGAGGCGGTGGAGAATTACCGCTGGCTCTCCGCGCCCGAGATGCTGGCGGGCCTCGGCCTCGCCGAAACAACGCCAGGCCCGCTCATCCTCGTGCTGCAATTCGTGGGCTTTCTGGCCGGCTGGCGCGAAGGTGGCGGGGCCTGGGGCGCGGTCGCGGGTTCGGTGCTGACGCTGTGGGTTACCTTCCTACCCTGCTTCGCCTGGATTTTCCTCGGCGCGCCTTATGTGGAACGCCTGCACGACGTCCCCCGCCTAAAGGGCGCGCTGGCGGCGGTGACGGCGGCGGTGGTGGGGGTGATGGCCAATCTGGCGCTGTGGTTCGGGCTGCGCGTGATCTTCGCGCGCATGGTGGATGGCCCCTACGCTCTGGACTACCCGGATGTCTGGAGCCTGCAACCGACGGCGTTGGTGCTGGCGGCGGTGGCCGGGTTTTGCCTGTTCCGCCTCAAGCTCGGCGTGATGCAGGTGCTTGGGGTGACGGCAGGGACGGGTTTAGTGCTGGGTTTTATCGGGCTTTGAGCGCCCGCCACACCTGTCGCACCCCGACCACCTGCTGCCGCAGCCAGCCGCCGCTCACATAGGCCGTCGGCGCGCCGGGATCGCCCGTGCGGGGATAGGCTGCGCGGTTGAAATCAGCAGTGCCGAAGATCCAGTCCCAGATCGGCAGCAGCACGCCGTAATTCTTGCCCGCATTCCCCACGCTCAGCACGCCGTGATGCAGGCGGTGAAAGCGCGGGCTGACCAAAAGCCTCTCGCCCACGCGCCCGAAGCTGAGGCGAACATTGGCGTGGGAGAAACTCTCGGCGAGGCGCAGCACCAGCAGAATCACCGGAAATTGCCCAGGTGGGACGCCGATCAGCACCGCGATCACGCCGAACCAGGCGGCCGCGATCACGTCATCCAGCACATGGTTGCGGTCATCGGACCAGAAGGTCATCTGCGTCTGGGCGTGATGGATCGAATGCAGCGCCCACCACCAGCCAAAGCTGTGCTGGAAGCGATGCCGCCAATATTCCGCGAAATCCAGGATGATGATGTAGACGCACAACGCCACCAGCGGCCATTCGCGCAGCCAGGGGAGGAAGGTTTCCAGCGTGGGCGGCACAAAGCCGGTATCCGCAATCGCTGCCTCGATACGCGCCGAGGCGGCGAAAAACAGAAGAAAGCCAATCAGCGGCAGGATGCCCAGGCGCGCGAGCAACGTATAGGTCACGTCGGTCCAGACCAGGCGCTGGCTCTCCCAGCGCTCAACGGGGCGCCAGCGCTCCAGCGGCAGGCAAACCGCCACGACAACGACCACCTGGATCACGCCGAAGACAAAGAAATCCATGAATTGGAAGGCCTCATCGGCCCAATCCATCAGGCCGGCCTCATACATCAGCGGCTGGAGCAGCGCCTGGAAAAGCCAGCCGGTGAACCGCTCATAGGCATCGGCGATCATCGGATGCCGCCGGCGGGGAGGGGCGCGAAGCAGAAGCCGCGCTCCAGCAGCCCCGTGATGAGTTGCTCAAAGACCAAGCCAAAAGGCTCGCGGCGGGAGCGCACGCCCCAGTGCATCACCAGCACCTCGCCGGGGCGGATGCGCGCCAGGTTCTGGCGCAACAGCGCCGCATTTGGGTGCGCCTCGGAGGCAAGTTCATCGCCCAAAAAGCCATTGGCCGTCCAGCCCTGGTGGCGCAAACCGCAGGCCTCGGCCATGCGCACCGCGCCGGGGGTGACGATGCCTCCGGGCGCGCGCCAGATTGGCAGCACCTCGGCGTTCGGCACCATGGCGCGCAACGTGTCCACCGGCCGCGCGAGTTCGGCGCAGAGGCCTTGCTGGTCCAGAATTTCCTGCCCCTCGCGCCCGCGTGAGGCGTAGCTGACGCGCCCCGGTGCCGGATCGCTGCGGAAATACCAGTGCCGCCAGGTGTGGCTGGCAAAGACATGCCCCTCTGCCGCGCGCGCGCGCCAGAAGGGCGCCCAGCTGGCATCCAGGTTGCGGTCACCGCGATGGGTGGGTTCGTTCGCGATGAACAGCGTGGCGCGCA
Source organism: Acetobacterales bacterium (assembly GCA_038247025.1). Lineage (GTDB taxonomy): Bacteria > Pseudomonadota > Alphaproteobacteria > Acetobacterales > Acetobacteraceae > Roseococcus. The sequence goes on along the minus strand of JBBRVI010000164.1, from coordinate 3,947 downwards.
CGCCGTGCCGGGCCATGGCCGCCGCGATCATCTCCGCCTCGCGAGACCAGCCGGTGTCGATGGTGAGATAGATCGTGCCCGCACAGCCGCGCGCGATGGGGGGGCGCGCAAGTTGCGCCTGCGCTGGCGCCGCACCCAGCATGAGGGCAGCAAGGGCACGGCGGCTGAGCATCGTCAGCGCAGCGAGGGGCGGTTGGGGTACATGGACGGATGGCCCGCATTCACCCGCACGGCAGGCTCGGGCGCAGACCGGGCCAATGCGGGCGGTAGCACGCCAGGCGCGGGGCCGCGCGCAATGGCCCCTCCGCCGATCACCGGCTGCGGCATGGGGCGGCTGCCGCTGGTGGCACCCGCCGCGGCGAAGGCAAAATCCGCGCCGATTCCAGGCTGGCGCGGCAACACGAAAATGCCATGCGGGCTGCGACCCACGCGAATTTGCGCCTGCTCGCCCGTGCGGGGGTCTAATACCAGCACACGACCTATCCAGCGCAGCGTGGCATAGATGCGGCCCTCGGCGTCAAAGGCGATACAGTCTGGCCCGCCAGGAACGTCAAAGATGCGGCGGACTTCGAGTGTTGCGGCATCCACCTCAGCAATGCGGCTGTCCACGCGCGAAGTGGCGTAAAGCGTAAGTCCATCCGGCGAGGGGAAGACGTTATGCGCGCCACGCCCTACGTGAAACGCCGTGCGGACTTCCTGAGTAACGGGGTTGAGCGCGACGAAATCCGTCCGGCCCATCAACCCAATGAGCAATTCCCCGCGATGCCAGATGATGCCTGCGGGTTCCGGCCCGACATCCTTCACCCAGATCGTGCTGCGCGTGGTCATGTCCACTGCGGCAACCTGGCCGGTACCTTGCAATGTCACGTAAACGAAACGGCTGTCCGGGCTGAACGCCACATGGCTGGGCTTGTCGGGCTGGCGGAAGCGCTGCAGCAGCGCGAGTGTCACGGCGTCATAGATATCAATCTGGTCACGTCGCAGCGACGCGACCACCAGATAACGCCCATTCGGACTGTATTCGAGGTGATAGGGGTTGCTGATCCGCTCCCGCCGGCGGATCTCGCCGCTTTGCGGATCAATGAACAGCAACTCATTCCCGCCGCTGTCGCCCACAACCAACTCACGCCCATCGGGGGTGACAACGAGGTGATGAACCTCACGCAGGATGGGAATGCGGCGGGTTTCGGTCCGCGTCACTGAATCCAGCACCGAGATCGAAGCATCGCCTGAGTTCAGCACAAAGACCGTATCCGCCCGGGCCGGAAGCGCGGTGCTCAGCAGCAGGAGAAGGGCGGCGCGCCACATGGAGGGTCGGTGACTTTCGGCAAGCGGTTTCGATCGCAATGAACCCCAGAAAGCCGACATATTCAAGGCGATAGATCAAAAATTATCCTGCTGAGCCTTCTTCCGGGCGGAAGGTGAGCGAGACGCCATTGATGCAGTAGCGCAGCCCTGTGGGTTCAGGGCCGTCGGGGAAAACATGCCCCAGATGGCCGCCACAGGCCGCGCAGTGCACCTCCACGCGGCGCATGAAGAGGCTGTTATCGACGGTTTCGCCGACATTTCCCTCGACCGGGCTGGTGAAGGACGGCCAACCCGTTCCGCTCTCGAATTTGGTGTCCGCGGCGAAGACCGACGTGCCGCAGCCCGCGCAAGCGAAGACGCCGTCGCGCTTCTCGGCGTTCAGCGGCGAGCTGTGCGGGCGCTCCGTCCCGTGTTCGCGCAGCACCTTGTAGGCGGCGGCCGGCAGGCTTGTGCGCCACTCCGCCTCGCTGCGCTGGATGGCGTAATCCGGGGTGGCGGTCTTTTTGCTGAAGAACATGGCTCAGGCCCCCACATTATTGAGGCGTGCCGAGAAGTTTTTGCGGAACTTGCTCACCTTCGGCGCGATCACCGCGCGGCAATAGCCCGACGACGGGTTAAGCGCGAAGTAGTTCTGATGCTCCGGCTCCGCGGCATAGAAGGTGCTGGTTGTCTCCAGCTGCGTGACCAGCGGCGAGCCCCAGATGCCGGCTGCCGTGACTTCCGCCATCACGTCACGTGCAACCTGCATCTGCATCGCGTCCTCGGCAATGATGATGGAGCGATATTGCGGGCCTACATCCGCACCCTGGCGGTCCTGCGTGGTGGGGTCATGCAGGGTGAAGAACATGCGCAGCAGATCGGCATAGCTGACCACAGCGGGGTCGAAGCCGATGCGCACCACCTCGGCATGCCCGGTCTTTTTGGCACATACCTGCTCATAGGTGGGGTTCACCACATGGCCAGCGGCGTAGCCCGAGACCACCTCATGCACGCCAGCGACATCGCGATAAGCGCCATCGAGGCACCAGAAGCAGCCTCCACCCAGTGTTGCGTATTCCATAGGACCGGCCTCCTTGCGCGAGCGCCAGACATAGTGCGGCCGGGCGGTTTGCATAAGGACCACAGCTGAGCGCCTTGCCAGTTATTCGCGCAAAGGCAGGCTCACGCGCCGCGCTGACGGGCCGCCAGCGCCGAGACCTCCTCGCGCAGGAAGCGCCCCGAGGCATCCAGCTCGCCCGCCAGCCCGCGCAACTCCCGCGCGGCCATGTCGGTTTCGGCCACATCGCCGCTCAACGCATGGGCGTTGCCCGCCACGCCCGTGGTGGCATGCGCCGCCTGGGCCACGCTGCGCGCGATCTCCCGCGTGGCGTCGCCCTGCTGCGCCATGCCATCGGCGATGGCGGCCGAGATGGCGTGCAGTTCCTGAATCGTCTTGCCGATACCGCCAATGGCCTGGGCCGCCCCCTCGGTCGTGCTCTGGATGGCGCCGATCTGCGTGGCGATTTCCTCGGTCGCCTTGGCGGTTTGCAGGGCCAGGCTTTTCACCTCGCCAGCGACCACGGCGAAGCCCTTGCCCGCCTCGCCCGCCCGCGCCGCCTCGATTGTGGCATTGAGTGCCAGGAGGTTGGTCTGCGCCGCGATGGTCTCGATGAGGCGTACGACCTCGCCGATGCGCTGGGCGGCGGTGGACAGGCCGCGCACTGTCGCGTCGGTCTGCTGCGCCTGGCTCACCGCGCGGTCCGCGATGGACGAGGCATCACCCACCTGGCGGGTGATCTCGGCGATGCTGCTGGCCAACTCCTCGGCGGCGGCAGCCACTGCTTGCACATTGGTGGTTGCCTCCTCCGAGCCAGCGCCCAAGGCGCGGGCCTGGCCCGTGGCGCGCTCGGCCAGGTCGGAGAGCTTCGTCGCGGCGGCCAAAGTGAGGGAAGCGCGCTTCTCCAGCTTGGCCGAGGCTTCGGCCAGTGCTGCCTCCAGCGCGGCGGCATTGGCGTGCGCCACTTCGCGCCGAGCGAGATCGGCGCGGCCGCGTTCGGCTTCGACCTCAAGGCGCGTCGCCCTGGCCTCAAGTCGCGCGATGCGCAAGGTCTCGATCGCCGCGGCCAGGGCGCCCATCTCGTCGCGCCGCGCCAAATGCGGCACAGGGCGCTCCAGATCGCCGCTGGCGAGGCCAGCAACGCGGCCACACAAATCACCCAGCGGGCGCATCATGCGGCGCACCACCCACCAGCCGAGCAGCCCGATCACAAGCAGCGTGGCACCGCCCACCATCATGGCATCGCGGATCATCCGCGCCTCGTCCGCCGCAAGCACTGCGAGCGACTGCCCGACGAAAAGCATGCCGATCTGCCGGCCCGAAGCGTCGCGGATGGGCTGGTAGATGGTCACATGATCCTGGCCCAGAATGGCGTTCACACCGCGATAGGTCTGCCCGCCGCGTACCGTTGCCTCATGGGCGGGGCCGGGCGCGAGGCGGGTGCCCGTGGCGCGCGTGCCATCGGGCCGCACCACGCTGGTGGCGATGCGCTCATCGGCCTTGAAGATGGTGGCCACGCCGCCGCTGCCGCGCGAGACCAGGTCCACCACGTCATTGGCGCCATCGAACACACGCTCGCCGCGGGCGAGCTGGCCGCTGGGCG
>JBBRVI010000163.1:0-8151 GCA_038247025.1 Acetobacterales bacterium | reverse complement strand
CGAAACCGTGCTGCGCCCGCGCATCCCAGGCTGGATGAAGCTGCCTGAACCGACCAATGCCTGATCACGGTCCTGGCGTGCGCATCCCGCCGCCAGTTCTGGTGGTGTGCGCGCTGATCCTGGCCTGGGGGCTGCAACGGCTTGTTCCCGTGCAACTCGGCCCACCTGCCGTGGCGCTGGGGGGCATGGTCATCTTCATTGCCATGGCCTGGGTAGGCTGGGCGATTTTGGTGATGGTGCGCGCCGGCAACGACCCCCGGCCCGACAAACCGGACACGCAATTCGTGGTGAGCGGGCCATATCGCTTCGGGCGCAACCCCATGTATCTGGGCTTCGTCGGCTTCCTGGCCGGGGTGGCGCTGAGCTGGGGGACACTCTGGGCCTGGCTCGCTGTGGGTGCGGTATTTCTGGCGCTGGACATGTTGGTGGTGCGGCGGGAGGAAGCCTATCTGCGCAGCCGCTTCCCGGAGGCCTATGCCACCTACATTGCGCGGATTCGCCGCTGGCTTTAGTCGCGCTTCAAGCTTTGGGCGTCAGCCCCGGATGAATACACCTCAGGGCGCGCCTACCGCGCAGGAGCGCTCGGCGTTCCGGGCCATGAAGCGGCGGCTTCAGGATTTCCGCCGGGCGGCCTATGCCAGCCTGTACTCCCGGGCGGGCTGAATCCCGCCATCGCCAACTTCCTGCATCACCGGCCTTGCCCGACTCCGCCATATGGCCACATCTGGAGCGGATGTTGCACATGTTGAAGCTCTCCGTTGGCCCCAAGGATGTGACGCAGCTGCGCGCCATCCAGAAGCTCCGCGCCGTCATGGACCCGCCCTTGCGGCACCAGACACGCATGACGCCCAAGCGCCGCGAAGAGATCCTCGACGGTGGGAGCATCTACTGGGTGGTGGCGGGCTTCCTCCAAGTGCGGCAGCGCATCACCGACATCATCGCCGACCAATGGGATGATGGCACCCCCTGCGCCGGGCTGGTGCTCGACCCCCGGCTGGTCATGGTGGAGGCGCGTGCGACCAAGGCCTTCCAGGGCTGGCGTTACCTCACCCCCGAAGATGCGCCGCCGGATGTCGTGGAAGGCGCGGCGGCGCAGGGGATGGAAGCTCTCCCGCAGGCGCTGAGGGCGGCACTGCGGGAAGCCAGGCTGATCTAGGAAGCGCTGTTTCAGCTACGCCCGCCGGACGTTCCAGAACACCGGAATGCCGCCGGGCTGCATCACGCCGGTCAGGTTGCGCCGATGCGCCAGCGGCTGGAAGAACTGCCCAAGCGGAATATAGGGGACATCCTCGAACATCTGTCGCTGCAAGTCGGCGGTGACGCTTCGCTGTGCGGGCATGTCCGGCGCGTCGAACCAGGCGTCACGCAAGGATTCGAGGCGCGCACTCTCCGGCCATCCGATGAAGCCCGCCCGCCCCTGGCCACGCAGCATGAGGTGACCAGCGGGGTTGAGGTGATCCAGACCACCCCAATTGGTGCAGAAGGCGCTCCAGCCGCCATTCTCGATGGGTTCCTGCCGGGCGCGGCGCTGCACCACCGTGCCCCAGTCGGTGGATTGATAATCGAGGTTGACGCCCAGGCGGCGGAACATGTCGGCCGACACCTGCGACCACGCGGCGAGGCTCGCGATATCGGTGGTGCCGAGCAGCACGATGCGCTCATTGGCATAGCCGCTTTCGCGGATCATGCGCCTGGCCACATCCATGTTGCGCTCGAAGACATCGAGGCCCGCGGTGCTGGCCAATGGAGTGCCGGGCGTGAAGGCGCCCACGCCAGTGTTCCAGCCCTGCGGGTCCGGCCCCATGAAGGCGGTCATGAAATTGGCCTGGTCCACCGCGCGAAGCAGTGCCTGACGGAACTTCGGGTTGTTCATCGGCGCATGCAGCTGGTTCAGGCGCATGACGGCAATGGAGCCCAGCGGGTCGGGCCGTTGCACCACCTGGACACCGCGGTTGCGGTTCAGCATGGGCACGAGGTCGGGCGTGGCACTTTCCCACCAATCCATCTCGCCCGAGACGAGGGCGGCGGCGGCGGTCGCGAAATCGGGCAGGATGTGCCACTCGACGCGGTCGAAATGCACCACCTTGGGTCCGGCCGTTCCCGAGGGCGTCCCTTGGGCGCGCGGGACGTAACGAGCGAAGCGCTCATAGACCACACGACTTCCGGAGACGAGCTCATCGCGCTTGAAGCTGAAAGGACCGCTGCCGATCACCTGGTCGGGGCGGATCTGGGTGAAGGCGTCGGTGGCCGCGATGCTGGCCGGCATGATGAAGGGCGCGTTGGAGGTTGGCTTGGCCAGCGCATCGAGCATCAGGCCAAAGGGGCGGCTGAGGCGGATGGTGAAGCGGCGGTCGTCCAGGGCCACCATTTCCTCGGTGAGGGCGGCCAGCCGCGTTCCCATGGCATCGCGCCGGCCCCAGCGTGCGAGCGAGGCGATACAGTCGGCGGAGCGGACCGGCTCGCCATTGTGGAAGCGAAGCCCCTCGCGCAGGGTGAAGGTCCAGAGCTTGCCATCATTGGAGACGGTATGCCCTTCCGCCATTTGCGGCTGGGGGCGGTACTCGTCATCGAGGCCGTAGAGCGTGTCCCAGACCAGGAAGCCGTGGTTGCGGCTGATATAGGCCGTGGTCCAGACCGGGTCCATGACGGTCAGATTGGCGTGAGGCACCACCTTTAGGGTGCGCACGCCCTGCGCCTGCACAATGGAGGGTGCCGCTGCCAGCCCAGCTGCCGCACCCATGAAGCTCCGACGATCCATACCCGATGACCTCGCAATCCTGTGAATTAAGGTTGCAGGATGACGAAATTTTCAGCTTCGCGTCCAGAGGAATTATCATCGGTTTGGAATGAGCGGGTTAAACCCTGCTTCCGTTTCGTGCAAAAACTGCTGCGTGCTACCCCTGGCGAGCAACCATCATGGTCTTGATCTTGCCGATGGCTTCGGCTGGGTTCAGCCCCTTGGGGCAAGTCCGCGTGCAGTTCATGATGGTATGGCAGCGATACAGCCGGAAGGGGTCTTCCAGATTGTCGAGCCGCTCGCCGGTGGCTTCGTCGCGGCTGTCGCTGATCCAGCGATAGGCAGCGAGAAGAATGGCGGGGCCAAGAAAGCGATCGCCATTCCACCAATAGCTTGGGCAGGCGGTGGAGCAGCAGAAGCACAGGATGCACTCCCACATCCCGTCCATCTTGGCGCGCTCCTCCTTGGATTGGCGGCGCTCCTCATCGGGCGGGGGAGGAGTTTCGGTCTTCAGCCAGGGCTCGATGCTGCGATACTGCGCGTAAAGCTGCGTGAGGTCGGGCACCAGATCCTTGGCCACCGGCAGATGCGGCAGGGGCCAGATGCGGATATCGCCCTTTACATCCCCAATGGGCTTGAGGCAGGCGAGCGTATTCAGCCCGTCAATATTCATCGAGCAGGACCCGCAAATCCCCTCCCGGCAGGAGCGGCGGAAGGTGAGCGTGCTGTCCACCTCGTTCTTGATCTTGATGAGCGCGTCCAGGACCATCGGGCCACACTTGTCGAGGTCAAGGTGGAAGGTGTCGGTGCGCGGATTGGCGTCGTCATCCGGATCCCAGCGGTAGATCTGGAAGGCTTTGACGTTGGTCGCACCCTCGGGGGCCTTGTAGGTCTTGCCGCCCTGGATGGTGGAGTTCTTCGGAAGCGTGAAAGTCGCCATATCTAATAAACCCGTGCCTTGGGCGGGAAGACCTGCACTTCATTGGTGAGGGTGCGCATCTTCACGTCGCGATAATCGAGGCTGACCTCGCCCTTGTCGTTCATCCAGGCCAGGGTGTGCTTCATCCAATTGACGTCGTCGCGGTCGGGGTAGTCCTCCTGGGCGTGTGCGCCGCGGCTTTCCTTGCGGGCTTCGCCACCCACGATGGTCGTCATCGCATTGCCGACCAGATTGTCCAGCTCCAGGGCCTCCACCAGATCCGTGTTCCAGACCAGGCTTCGATCCGTGACCTTGAGGTCACTCATGCCGCCATGGACTTGCTTCATTTTCGCGACACCCTCGCGGAGTAGCTCGGAATTGCGGAACACCGCCGCGTGCTCCTGCATGGTGCGCTGCATCTTCATCCGCAATTCGGCCGTGCCCGTGCTGCCCTTGGCGTGGCGGATGCGATCGAAGCGATCCAGGCTGCCTTCGCCGGCACGGGGCGGGAGCGGCGGCTGCGAGGCGCCGGGCTTCACCGTCTCGATGGCGCGATGCGCGGCCGCGCGGCCAAACACCACGAGATCGAGCAGCGAATTTGTGCCGAGGCGATTGGCGCCATGGACGGAAACGCAGGCCGCTTCACCCACGGCCATCAGGCCCCGGACCGTCGCATCCTCGTCCGCGCGCGTGGGCCGCAGCACCTCGGTGTGGATGTTCGTGGGGATGCCGCCCATGTTGTAATGGACGGTGGGGAGCATCGGGATCGGCTCCTTCGTGACGTCCACGCCGGCGAAGATGCGCGCCGTCTCGGAAATGCCGGGCAGGCGCTCATGCAGGATTTCGGAACCCAGATGCTCCAGGTGGAGCATGATGTGGTCCTTCATTGGGCCGCAGCCGCGCCCCTCGCGGATTTCGACGGACATGGCGCGGGAGACGACATCGCGCGAGGCGAGGTCCTTCGCGGTGGGCGCATAGCGCTCCATGAAGCGCTCGCCTTCGGAATTGGTCAGGTATCCGCCTTCGCCGCGCGCGCCCTCCGTCACAAGGCAGCCCGCGCCGTAGATGCCGGTCGGGTGGAATTGCACGAATTCCTGGTCCTGAAGCGGCAGGCCGGCACGCAGCACCATCCCCCCCCCATCGCCCGTGCAGGTGTGCGCCGAGGTACAGGAGAACCAGGCGCGACCATAGCCGCCTGTTGCCAGCACCACCTTCTGCGCGCGGAAGCGATGGATGGTGCCGTCTTCCAGGTTCCAGGCGGTCACACCGCGGCAGACGCCCTCATCATCCATGATGAGGTCCAATGCGAAGTATTCCACGAAGAACTCGCAGCCATGCTTGAGCGACTGCTGATACAGGGTGTGCAGGATGGCGTGGCCGGTGCGGTCGGCGGCCGCGCAGGCGCGCATCGCGGGCTCCTTGCCGTATTCCTTCATGTGGCCGCCGAAGGGGCGCTGGTAGATGCGGCCATCCTCGGTGCGGCTGAAGGGCACGCCGTAGTGCTCAAGCTCGATGACGGCCGGGATGGCCTCGCGGCACATGTATTCGATGGCATCCTGGTCGCCCAGCCAATCCGAACCCTTCACGGTGTCGTACATGTGCCAGCGCCAGTCATCCTCACCCATATTGCCCAGTGCGGCACCCACGCCGCCCTGCGCCGCGACGGTATGGCTGCGCGTGGGAAACACCTTGGTGATGCAGGCCGTCTTGAGGCCAGAGGCGCCCATGCCGAATGTCGCGCGCAACCCCGCACCGCCCGCGCCGACCACCACCACATCATAGGTGTGATCCACGACCCGATAGGCCCCGAAGGATGGCTTGCTGATGGCGTTCATACGACACGACCCGTTCCGCTGCTGCGCCGGCCTTGGCCGGAGCGATGTTCCTGTGCCGGGATGGCCCGGCCCCAACTCCTGAACTTGGGGGTCCGGCTGGAACCGCAAGCCACATTCAGCGCGCTAAATCGCGAAGGCGATCCGCAGCACCGCAAATGCGCAGGCGAGGGCCATCAAAAGGCACGCGGCCTTGATGATCAGGATCATCGCCATGCGCCGGAATTCGGCGCGCACATAATCTTCCACTACGGTCTGAAGTCCCGCTGCCATGTGGTGGAAGGTCAGCCCGACCAGCACCAGCATCAGGACCGCGTTCACCGGTTGCGCGATCCAGAGCAGCGTCTCCAGGTAGGATGTGCCGGCGAGGCTGATCATGCTCACCACGAACCACAGCGTCAGCGGCAGCAGTGCCACGGAAGTGACGCGCTGCATCCACCAATGATGCGTGCCGGACCTGGCCGATCCCATGCCGCGCACGCGCCCCAGAGGCGAGCGGAGTGAGGTTTGTCCCGTGCCGTCCTTGGCCATGCTCATCAGCCCCAGAAAACCAGCGCGAGAACCCAGGTCAGGATCGTCAGCGCAACGGTGCCAATCAGCACCAGGCGGCCGGAGCTGTAAACGCTGGAGAGCTCAAAGCCATAACCGGCATCCCAGACCAGGTGCCGGACGCCCGCCAGCGTGTGGTACCAGGCGGCGAGCGTCAGCCCAAACAACACCAGAAGCCCCAGGTAGGAGGAAAGGAACCATTGAGCGGTGGTGAAGGCGCTCTCACCTGTGGCCGCGGCCACGAGCCACCACACCAGCAGCAGCGTACCGGCGGACCAGGCCGCGCCCGTGATGCGGTGCATGATGGACATCGCGCTGGTCATCTGCATCATGTCATAGGCTTGCAGATGGGGAGAGAGTGGCCGGCGCACCACCGTGCCATCCGAGCGGCGGGCGACCATGCCGGCTTCGCGCGAATCCTTCATGAGCGGGCCACCTTGACGGGAGCGGCACTCCCGGGATTCTGCTGCACGGAAACTGACCTCGGCGTTGCGATTTCGCACTGGTTCTAGGCGTCCCTTCTCCACGGCGTCAATCCGCCGGTCGCGTGCGAAGCTGTGTGGTGGGCGAGGAATTGCCTGTGTCATTGCATGCTGCACGGTATGCGTAACGATCCTCACCAGACGCAAAAAGTGGATTGACCGGCTTTGTTTCTCCCGCGACTGTGCGTTTACTGATAATTGTGGCCGCTCGGAAACTTTTTCGGCGCAACGCGGCGCCCCAATCTCCAGATGGGTGATTTTGTGATCGTGCTTCAACGCTTCGGCAGCTTGGCAAGGTTGGTTGGTCTCGGGTTTTTGGTGGCTGCCCAGGGGGTGGCTGCCCAGGGGGTGGCTGCCCAGGGGGTGGCTGCCCAGGGGGTGGTTGCCCAACCGTCGGCGCCGACCGTCCTGCCAAACCCGGGAAATCCAGCGGCGAGGTTGACCCCCGTTGGCGCGGAACCCGTTCGCCTCCTGATCGGTCTGCCGCCTGGCAGCAGCGTGGATCTGGTCTCGCGCATCATTGCCGAATCGCTGACCGGCCAGCTTTCCCGTCCGGTTATCGTGGAAAACCGCACCGGTGCGCGCGGAAATGTTGCGGCCGAAGAAGTGGCGCGCGCCTTGCCGGACGGAAAAACGCTGGGAATCGTAACGGCAACGACCCTTTTGCTCAGCCGACATCTCTCGCGGCAGATGGGCTATGATCCACAAGCAGACCTGACCCCCATCAGCCGCCTCGCCGGGCTGCCCTTCCTGGTGCTTGGAGCACCGGGCCAGGCGGTCCGCACCATCGGTGATCTGGCGGAACTTCTCAAAGCAAGACCAAGCACTTGCGGGACCCCAGGCGCAGGAACCGCACAGCATTTGGCACTGGAACTCCTGGTCCGGTCGGTTGGAGCGCGATGCGATTTCGTGCATTTCCGTGGAGCGGCCGGTGCAGTTCCGGAATTGCTTAACGGTAGCATACAGGTCTATGTACATAGTGCTGTCATCGGATTGCCACTTGTGCAGGAGGGTCGCTTGCGTTTGCTCGCTGTGACTTCCCGTCATCGTTCGGCTTTATTCCCCGAAACCCCGACAGTCGCGGAAACGGTCCCTGGCTTTGAAGCCGAGACCTGGCTCGCACTCATGGGGCCAAGGGGCTTGCCGGAATCCATCCTGGCGAGACTGGAGGCAGCAGCCATTGCAGTGGCACGTGACGCTGTGGTGGCTCAAAGGTTGCGGGAGCTTTCGGCAGAGCCCATAGCGGGCTCGCGCAAGGAACTCGCGGCCACCATTCGCGCGCAGGATTCCATTTGGGGGCCGGTGGCTCGCGCTGCCGGGTTGACCACTGATTGACGTTGCCATCCAAGCGACTATTCCCCGCAAACTCGGCTTCAAGCCCGGGATGGTTTGCGCTGTCCTCGAGCCGCCTGCCGGTCTGAAGCACGGGCTGCCTGCCACATCAGCTTCCGAGCCGGAATTGATCCTGGCCTTTGCGCCGGATCGTGCCTCTCTGGGCCGCGTCGCTGCGAAGGCGCTGGATCTTTACGGGGTGGGCGGCCGCCTTTGGTTCGCCTACCCAAAGAAGACCGGCCCGGTTCGCTCCGATCTGGACCGCGAGCATGGTTGGGAACCGCTGACCCAGGCGGGGCT
>JBBRVI010000162.1:0-8280 GCA_038247025.1 Acetobacterales bacterium | reverse complement strand
TGTGGCAACCAATGGCGTGGGCAAGTTGGTTGTAGGCGCGCTGGAGAAATCCAACGTGGATATTGGTACCGAATTTACCAAACTCATCGTAGCCCAGCGTGCCTATACGGCGAACACCAGGATCGTCACAGCAGCCGATGAGATGCTGCAGGACACGATTAACATGAAGCGCTAGGCAACATGAAACGGTGACAGTGATTCATCTTCCGCTAACATCCATCTCGCCAAGGTGACCGCACCATGAGTCTCGATCTCGCCTTGGGCATCGCCAAGAGTGGGCTGCAATCCACGCAGCGGGCCCTGGCCAACGTCTCGCAGAATATCACCAATGCGGAAACGCCTGGCTACACGCGCAAGACGGTGGCCGCCGAATCCCTCACCACGGCCGGTATGCCGATGGGCGTGCGGCTTGGCGACGCGCGGCGCGAGGTTGATCAGGCCCTTCTCACTGAACGCGATGCACGCGGTGGCGAGGCTGCGGCAGCGGGCGCGCGGGAGCGCTTGCTCTCCGGCATTGAGGCGATGCACGGAACCGCCGGTTCGGGGGAAAATTTAGGCGATACCATCGCCGCCTTGCGCACCAGCCTGCTTGGGCTTCGCGGCGCTCCTGGGGAGGGTGGGCTGCAACGCCAGGCACTCGCCGCAGCCCAGGATGTAGCGAACCGCTTTGCGGATGTAGCAGGCGCCGTATCTATGGCGCGGCAGAATGCCCAGGAAGGCGTGACGCAGGAGGTGGATCGCATCAACACCGGCCTCAACGAGATCGGCCAGCTGACCATCCAAATTCGCGGGGATCGATCGCGAGGGCTCACCACCGGCAATCTGGAAGACCAGCGCGACATGGCCCTCGCGAAGCTCTCCGAAAGCCTGCCGGTGCGGGCTCTGCACCAGGCAGATGGAGGGCTGGTGCTTCTGGCCAAGGGCGGCTTCGCATTGCCGCTGGAGCCTGACGGCAAGGCATTGAGCACGACCACGGCTTCGCTCGGCGCTGCCTCGTTCCATGGCATGGGCGGCAGCATCCCTGGCATCATCCTGGGTGGGACGGATATCACGCGGCAACTCGGCGGAGGGCGATTGGGCGAATATGTCGCTTTGCGTGATTCCACTCTCCCGCGCTACCAGGCCGAGCTTGATCTTGCCGCTGCGAATCTTGCCACGCGCTTCGACGCGCAGGGGCTGCGGCTCTTCACTGGGTTTTCGGGGCAGGTTCCAGACACGAGCCAGCCTTACACGAATCTGGCAAGCGGCCAGATGGGCTTCTCCCAGCAAATTCAAGTGAATGTGGCGGTGTTGCGCAACCCCGCGCTGATCCGGGACGGCACGCATGTCGTTGCCGACACACCTGGCGGGCCCACCGCCTTCGATCCAAACGCACCAACAGGCCCCTCGGGCTTCGCCACGCTGCTGGACCGCGTCCTTAACCATAGCCTGGGCGCAACAGCACGTGACGGCACGACCTGGCCCCCCATTGCTTCAGGCGGGATAGGTCCGGACGGCAGCCTCAACTCTCCCTTCATTCCGGCACGCAGCATTGGCGATTACGCTGCGACGATTACTGGCGCACATAGCTCGGACCGCGCCGCCGCCACTGGCGCGCGTGAGCGCGCCGAAGGGCTGAAGCGCGGCATGGATGCGCGGTTCCAGAGCGAATCCGGCGTGGACCCGGACGCCGAAATGGCAGCGCTGATTCGCCTGCAGAATGCCTATGCCGCCAATGCCCGCGTGATGAACACTGCACAGCAGATGTGGGAACAACTGCAAAGCATCGGACGATAAATCGAGAGATCTGACCCATGTCCAGCATCGAGATGTTCACGCGGCTGACCAGCGACACGGCGCTACTACGCGCCCGGCTTGAAACACTCACCCGGCAGAGCACCAGCGGGATGCGTGCTGACAAGCTCGGTGACCTCGGCCCCGACATTCCGCGCGCCGTCTCGCTACGCGGTGAGATCGGCCGCCGGGAGCTCTACGGCCAGGCGATGGACCAGGCACTCGGCCGCACCACAGTCATGCAGGACAGCCTGGCACGCCTGACCGACATCGCGCGCGAATTCCGCACCAAGTCTGCGATGCGCATCGTTGCCGGCGATCCTGATTCTCTCACGACAGTCCAAACCAACGCGCGCGCGGCATTGACAGAAATTGCGCATCTGCTGAACACGCGTCATGCGGGCGAGTACCTTTTTGGCGGCACTGACCTGTCAAACCCACCCATCGGCGATCCCGAGGGCATCTCCACCGGGCAGATGGCGCAGGAGATTGCCGCCCAGGTGGATGCGCTACCCAGCATTGGTCTCGACGCGGTAGTGGATGCTACGCGGAATATCGCCCGCAGCACCGCGCCGGGCGTAACACCCTTCTCCGCGGCGCTGACCGGAGAGGAAAACCTGCCCGAGGCCGAGCGCGAAGGGCGGCGGGGCGTACCCATGGCAGATGGCCAGATTATCACGTATGGGTTCTCCGCCGGCCGCAATGCCGGAGTGTCCAGCACCGGGGAGACGACGGGAAGCTGGGCGCGCGACCTGATGCGCAATCTGATGAGCCTTGCCGCCCTCAAGCCCGAGCAGATGACCGATGTGGCCGCCTTTGACGGTTTCATCGGCACGATCCGGGAGGGGCTTTCCTCCGCCGAGGTGGCGCTGGGTGAAGAGGCCGGCGCGCTCGGCCACGTCGAGGCCCGGATGGAGGCGACGAAGCGGCGGCACGACAATCTTTCCAGCGCCCTGGCCCTGCAACTCTCCTCGATCGAAGAAGTGGACATCGCCGAGGTCATCACGCGCATGCAGGCCACGCGCACGCAACTTGAGGCGAGCTATCGCGCAATCGGCGCGTTGGGCGAACTCACGCTCGCCAACTATCTGCGCTGATGTCTTTGCGGCTCTTCAATCTGCGTTAACCGCAGCGGGCGCAGTTTACTGACATGCCGGGTGGACCCTGGCATCGAAGGAACGGCAAGGAGCCATGAGGGCCTTTGCCGACCGTGCTTCTCCAACAAGGAGGCGGATTTCCTCTCGGACTAAAATCGGAAGGAAAAAAACATGTCCACGCTCGTTTTGGAGCTCCGCCAGGGCGACTTGATGGTAGTGAATGGCGCGCCGATCCGGTTTCGCAACCGCACGCGGATTGAGCTGGCGGCGAAGGCGCGTTTTTTGTTCGGCAAGCAGATCATGTCGCCGGAAAGTGCCAATTCGCCCGCGCGCCGCATCTATTTCGCCCTGCAGACCGCCTATATCGGCACGGAGGAGGAGCGTGCGCCAGGGCTGTCTTCCGCCCGTGCGCTCATCGCCGAATTCATGGAGGCAACCACTTCGGCCCTGGTGCGGGAAATGCTGGTCCGCGCCACGGAGGCAGCCGAGACGGATGACTGTTACCTCGCACTCAAAATTGCGCGGCGGGTGATGCGGCACGAAGAGGAAGTGCTTGGCCTCGCGCCACTCGCGGCGGCTCGTCGCGAACCGCCCGTTGGGGTTGCAGATGACTGACGCGGGAAGCGCCATCGCCGCCTTCCGCCGTGTGCTGCGGCCGGGGGAGGAGAATCGCGCACTGGACCGCCTCGCCACCGAGCCGCAGCAGAAGCGCGCCATGGACCAGTTCAAGCGAGCGGTGGATCGGGCGCCGGACTTGCGGACGGCGCTCCGCGACTCGCGGGTGCTTCAGGTTATCACCACCGCGCTGGGTATACCTGAAGGCGCGAACCAGGCTGGGCTTGCCACGCGTGTCCTCCTGTCTGATCTGAGTGATCCCAGGAGTCTCGCCAACACCATCGCCGATAGGCGCTGGAAAGCGGCAGCCGAAACCTTGCAGCTTGGCACGCGTGGCATCGCCGCCCTGCGCGATGGGGGAATACAGACTGGCCTGGCCGACGGGTTGCGGCGCGCGCAATGGAACCAGAACCTGGAGAATGAGCAGGCTGGGCTGGGTGACGCCGTACTGTTTCGCGAGCGTGCGTCTGCTGCAAGTACCAACATTTTTGCCGTGTTGGGGGACCCGATTATTCGCCGGGTTGTTACGGGCGCCTTGGGCCTGCCGCGGATGATCGCAATCCAGTCGGTGGAAACGCAGGCGCGCGCCGTCTCTTCGCGTTTTGACATCAAGAAGTTGGAGGACCCGAAGGAGGTTCAGCGCTTGGCCGAGCGATACCTGTTGAGCCGGGCCAATGAGAATCGCACCGAAAACCTGCTGGCTCGCTATGGCTTTCCGCCGGGCGGCTTTTCCGTCTGAGGCGCGCCGCTGATTTGCGCGCGACGGTAGGCCTCAAGGACCGCTTCGGTTGGAGCGCTTTGCCTGACCTGACCCGCCACGTCCAGAAATTCCATCACCACCAGGCCCAAGGCCGGATCAATCCGCAGGCGCGGATTGGCGCGCATGGGCGCGGAAGGGGGGCTGGGCGGATCCTCCGGGAGTATGACCTTGGCGGGCCGGCCGCATGGGCGATAGGTGCCGATCGGGTACACGGGTCATTCGCTCCTTCATTCCCCATCAAGTGTCCAAAAAAGCACGACATTCGTTAAGGGGCCCTGAACGACTGCCAGTATCTACCCTCCAGGATTTGACGTTGCGCGATCCTGCGCTGATTCTGCGTCTGCCGTGGCATTCGCCCTCAACCTCTCCCGGCATCTCGCCACGCTGGCCGCAGCGGTTGTGGGTGGAGCGGTATTCTCGCCTCTGCCTGTTCTGTCCGATGCTCGGCGCCACGCTCGCCTGGATTGCGGGGCCTCCCCCTCGGCATGGCGCCTCGCGGGATGCCGGAAATGGGGGGGTGACGGCTAAGGCGCTGGAGGGGCGGTGCCGCTGGTGCTGGGCTTGCACCTCACGCGTACGCTGATGTGCAATTTTCTGCTGGCTCCGGTTTACCGAGGGCTGGCGGCCGCTACCGTGCTAGGCTCAGCTTCCCCAGCCATGCCAGGCTTTGCGGCCCATCCAGAAAGCGATCGCCGCCCCGCCGATCAGGCCACTGAGCGGCATGACGCCAAAGACCACGCCCATGGCGAAGCCGCCCTCACGTTGCGAGACTCCGAAGACCGACCCCAGCGAGCCGACCACCAGCAGGCCAAGGATGGCGCCCAGTACCGTGCCCAGCAGAAAGCCCAGCAGCCCGCGGACCAGGGCATGGGCGCCCCGGCTAGGGGTGGCGCCGGCCCTCGCGCCGATGGCGCACCCCGCCAGCGTCACCACGCCGATGATGCCCCACATCAGCCCGTCGGAGCTACGCAGCGCGCTGGGCAGGACCAAGCTCGCCGCAAAATAACCCACGAAGCCGATGGGCAGCGCGAGCGCCGCGCCCAGCGCGCCGCCCGTCGCAGCTGCCATCCCCGAGCCCGGCTTCACGCCCGGTGGCAGGCGGGCTGGGGCAGCGCGCAGTGCGACCAGGTGGTGGTAAAGCGCATCTCCATCCTCGCCCAAGGGCCAGGTCTCGATGAGTTCGACGAAAGCCGGGCGTTCCGCAGGGCCGATGTGTCCAGCGACCCCACGCACGAGCGCATCCGTGGTGGGGCCGAACACCTCCGCCTGGGCCGCAAGGATAATCTGGAGCCTGCTTGTCTCGGGCTGCATGAGGTCGCGCTCCTGGGCGGTGTCAGAGCGTGTCACGAGCTCCCCCTCGGGCCAAGGGTTTCAGCGCAGGGACTTCCCGGCTAGCGTTATCTTTTCTGGGAGAACCGCATGTCCGACGACAGCAGCACTGCCACGACCCTGCCGCTCAACGGGCTGCGCGTACTCGACCTCACGCTGGCCCGGGCGGGACCCACCTGCGTGCGGCATCTGGCCGATTGGGGAGCGGATGTCATCCGCATCGAGCCTCCGGGCAATCATGACGGCTTCGGTGGTGCACGGGATGGCTTTGATTCCGTGAATCTGCACCGCAACAAGCGCGGCCTGGCGCTCGATCTGAAGCATTCGGCCGGGCATGCCGCCTTCCTGCGCCTCGCTGCCACGGCCGATATCGTGGTCGAGAATATGCGCATGCAGGTGAAGCATCGCCTGAAGATTGATTACGAGACGCTCTCGGCCATCAATCCGCGCCTCGTCTATGCCAGCATTTCCGGTTTTGGCCAGACTGGCCCCTATTCCACGCGCGGCGGCGTGGACCAGATCGCGCAGGGGCTGGGTGGCCTCATGTCCATCACGGGCGAGCCGAGGCGCGGGCCGATGCGCGTTGGCATTCCGATTGACGACCTGACGGCCGGGAATCTTTTGGCGATGGGCGTGATGATGGCGCTCTATGAGCGCGAGAAGACTGGGAAAGGCCGCTGGGTCCACACCTCGCTGCTGGAGGCGCAGGTCTTCATGCTCGACTTCCAGGCGACGCGTTGGCTGCAAAAGGGCGAGATCGCCGGCCAGGCGGGCAACGACCATCCTGTGAACACGCCAATGGGCGTGTTTCCGAGTGCCGACAAACCGATCAACATTGCCGCCTCCTCGCCCAAGCTCTGGGCCGTCTTCTGCAAGGCTGCGGGGCGCCCGGACTGGCTCGAAAAACCCGAATGGATGACGGCCGAGGGCCGCACCGCTGACCGCGCCGCGCTCAACGCCGCGATTGGCGAGGTAACGCGCCAAAAGCCCAGCGAATACTGGATTGGCCTGCTGGAGGAGGCCGGCATTCCCTGCGGGCCAATCAACAATATCCGCGAGGTCTTCGAGGACCCGCAGGTGGAACATCTGGGCATGGTCTGGGATGTGCCGCATGCCACGTTGGGTCAGGCGGGCGTGGTTCGCACGCCGATCAATATCGAGGGCCATGCGCCAGGGATCAGGCGCGGCGTGCCGGCATTGGGCGAACATGGCGACGAAATCCTGGCGGAAGCCGGCTTGAGTGCTCACGAAATCGCCGCGCTGCGGTCGAAGAATGTATTGGGAGCAGCTTGATGACTGAGATGGAATTCGCCGGCGGGAAGATCCTGGCGTTCGCAGGCAATGGCGTGGGCACGGTCGTGTTCAACCACCCCGAGAAGCGCAACGCGATGAGCATCGCCATGTGGGATGGCATGGCCGAGGCGCTGGACATCTTCGCCGCCGATGAGGCGATCCGCTGCGTCGTGCTGGAGGGCGCGGGCGGCAAAGCCTTTGTCTCGGGCGCCGATATCAGCCAGTTCGAGCAAACTCGCTCGGACGCGGATGCTCAGCGGCAATACAACTTCAAGACCAGCCATGGCCGGCAGAAGCTGGCGGAATTCGGCAAGCCGGTGATCGCGAAGATCCAGGGCTTCTGCATGGGCGGCGGACTTGGCATCGCCATGTCCTGCGACATCCGCATCGCGGGCGTGGGAAGTGAGTTCGGTATTCCCGCGGCGAAGTTGGGCATCGCCTATGGCTTTGACATGGTGGGCAATCTGGTCACGCTGGTCGGACCCGCCCATGCGCATTTCATCCTGATGACAGGCGGGCGGCTGGACGCGCCCGAGGCGGAGCGCATGGGCCTCATCAACAAGCTGCACCCGGCCGAGGCGCTCGATGCCGAGGTCGCCAAGATCACCGCCACAATCGCCGTGAACGCGCCGATTTCGCTGCGCGCCAACAAGCGTACGGTGCGCGCCGTACTCGCCGACTCCGAAGCGCGCGACTTGGCTGCGATGACAGCCGACCAGGATGCGTGTTTCGACAGCGCCGATTACCGCGAAGGCCGCCGCGCCTTCATGGAAAAGCGCAAGCCAGCCTTTACCGGCACGTGATGATAGCATTGTTGGCGCAACATTCTGCTGGATTGGTTAGAATATCTCGCTAGGGTTCGGCCGAATCGCGGCGCCTCGTGCCGGGAAATATCACAAGGACAAGGTTTTGGACGGAACGGCGCAAACGCCACCTGAGCATCAGGGCGAACATCTGGCGCCGATTTCGCGCATCGTCACAGAAGTCGCCGCGAAATTTCCCGGGGCGAGAATTACCCTGGGCGAGATGGCAGAGGCCTTCGGCGACCGGGCTTTCGGCCTTTTGATCCTCTTGCTTTGCCTCCCCTCCCTTTTGCCAGGCATGGCATCTGTGTTTGGCATTCCGATGCTGATCCTTGGTGTGCAGATGGGCATGGGACGGCGAACGCCCAAACTACCGCGCTTCATCGCGCGGCAATCCATCAAACGTGAGGATCTCATGCGTCTGTCGGGCGCCAACTCCAATTGGATCAAGCGCATCGAGCGATATGTGAAGCCACGCCCCGGCTTTTTTACCAGGCCCGTAGGTGACAAGCTTGTCGGCTGGCTGACGGTCTATTGCGCGCTCATGCTCATTCTGCCCGGGCCTGGCACCAATGGGCCGCCGGCCTTCGGTAATATTGTCATGGCGCTG
>JBBRVI010000161.1:0-8280 GCA_038247025.1 Acetobacterales bacterium | reverse complement strand
GGGGCTGGCCTGGCGCTGCGCGACGTCTTCATGTCGCGGATTTAACGCGGGCGGGATGAAGCAACCGTAAAGCGGCGGCGTTCAGTGCAACAGCTTCACCTCAAGCCCGGCCAGCACCAACGCGTTCAACAGAAACAGCCTGCCACCCACCGCGCGCCATCCAGGCCCGACGGCACGCGCGAAGAAGCCGCCCAGCAATGCCACGCCTGACAATGCCACGCCTGACAATTCGGGTGCCGTCCCAGCGCCGAGAGGTCATGAGGGTACCTGGCAAGCATCTGGTGTCATCCCAGGACCACCCCCCGCGTCGCAACACGCATCATCCCCGGCAGGACAGCCGCATGGCCTGCGCGATCCGTTCGCCTGAAAGGGGTTGCGCGCCCACGGGCAGGATTTCACGGCCCAGGAGAACCGGCAGGCTGCCACCTCCGGGCAGGGTGGCCCGCCCGCCGCTCCGCGCGTCGAAGGCAGCGGCGTGATCGAAATGCAGGCCATAGGCGACCGCCCGCTGTCCGGGATTGTGCAGCAGCACAAAGTAGCTGGCCTCCATCCGGTCTTGCGATGCCACGGCTTCGCGCACGAAAAAGCGCTCGGCGCGCAGGGGGCACTGGGCTGCATCAGGGGCGCCAGCCTCCAACTGCCCTGCGCCGTGCCGGGCGACACCCAGAGCGGCCAACAGGCAGGCCAGGCTGATGGCCAGTGGAGGCAGCGCGCGCCGCCGGCCAGCCAGCGCAGGGGGCAAAACCGGCACACCCGGAAGGCCGACGGCCCCATCAATCGGGCCGGCCTTTATGGCTGGAGCCCGCATCGGGGTTTTGATCGAGAGGTGGTTCATGGCGGGCTTCCAATGCTCCACCGAACATGCCCCAGGCGCCGGTGCTCACGCCAAGCGGTGCTTCCAAACCACAGGATCGGCGCCGCCTATCGTGCGATGCGCGCGGCTCTGCTAACCTTCGGCAATGCTCGCTTTGACGATGGGTGAACCCGCCGGCATCGGCGCCGAAATCGCGGTGAAGGCCTGGCACGCGCTTCGTGACACGGGACCGGCGTTCCTGCTGATTGACGATGCGGATCGCCTCATCGGCGCACCTGTCGAGCGAATCACCCACGCCAACCAGGCGCGCTTCGCCTCCGCCCTGCCCGTTCTGCATCGCCCCCTGCCAATGCCAGCCATTCCCGGCCGGCCGAGCGGCGCGACAGCGGCCGCCGTGATCGCCGCCATCGAGGAGGCGGTGGCCCTGGCCAAATCAGGTGCCGTGTCAGCGGTGGTGACCAACCCCATCCAGAAATCCGTGCTGACCGCGGCGGGTTTCGCCCATCCAGGCCACACCGAATTCCTGGGCGAACTCGCCGGCACCGGCGTGCCCCCCGTCATGATGCTGGCCTGCCCGCAGCTTCGCGTGGTGCCGGTGACGGTGCATGAACCCCTCGCCCGCGCGATCGCGCGCCTGACGCCCGAACTCATTGCCGAACATGCGCGCATCACCCATGCCGCGCTGATCGGGGATTTCGGCATCACCGCCCCCCGCCTGGCCGTCGCCGGCCTCAACCCCCATGCGGGTGAGGCGGGCACGCTCGGTCACGAGGATCAGGCCATCGTGGCCCCCGCCGTGGCCATGCTGCGCGCCGAAGGGATCAACGCGACAGGCCCCTGGCCGCCGGACACATTGTTCACCGCCCATGCGCGCCCCACCTATGATGCGGCGATCTGCCTGTATCACGACCAGGCGCTTATCCCCATCAAGACGCTGGACATGGCGGGCGGCGTGAATGTGACGCTGGGCTTGTCCATCATCCGCACCAGCCCCGATCACGGCACGGCGCTGGATATTGCGGGCAAGGGAATGGCCAGTGCCGAAAGCCTGATCGCGGCACTATGCCTGGCCGCACAACTCGCCGAACACAGAAAGAACCGGTCCTGATGCGCCTCTCCGTCAATGTGGATCACGTCGCCACGCTGCGAAACGCCCGCGGCGGGAATTTCCCCTGCCCGGTGGAGGCCGCGCGCCTGGCCATGGCATCGGGTGCCGATGGGGTGACGATGCACCTGCGCGAAGACCGCCGCCACATCCGCGACCATGACCTGGAGCGTGTCGCGGCCGAGGTTCAAACCCGCCTCAACTTCGAAATGGCCGCCACCGAGGAGATGGTGGCGCTGGCTGCACGGCTGCGCCCGCCGGCCGTCTGCATCGTGCCGGAAAAGCGCGCGGAACTCACCACCGAGGGCGGGCTGGATGTGCTGCGCGCTGGCCCCTTCCTGGCCGAGGCCATCATGCGCCTGGCTGGCCTGGGTATCGAGGTCTCGCTTTTCGTGGAGCCGGATTCGGCGCAAATCGCCCGTGTCGCCGAACTCGGCGCCCAGGCCATTGAACTGCACACCGGCACTTATGCCGATGCCCCCGCCGCCGACCGCCCGGCCCTGGCCACCCGACTGTCCGAAGGAGCGCGGTTTGCGAAGTCGTTGGGGCTGCAATGCCATGCAGGCCATGGACTGAGCTACGAGACCATCACGCCCATCGCCGCGATCCCTGAAATCAGCGAGGTGTCCATCGGCCATTTCCTGATTTCGGCCTCGGTTTTCGAGGGCCTGCCCAGCGCCATTGCGCGCATGAAGGGGTTGATCAGCGCCGCCCGAGGCTGAAACCGAAACCCCAGGGCCTGCCTCATGCCTTGCGCCCGGGAGGGCGGCCCGGCTTATGCCGTGGGCCAATGAAACCGGAGGTTTCCGCCCGGCGCCTGAGGGCGAAGAAAGTCATACCAGGCGTCCCTCTTCGCGAGGCTTGGTTTGAGCGTCAAGCCTAAATACCAAAGACTGACAACCAAAGTCATTGATACGTTCCGAGGCGCCGCACTTGCTGACGGAAATCACGAGCCGAACTAACAGTGTCAGGTTCATGCGATTGTCACCACCGCTGTAACTTTTAACGCCGGGTAGCGAATTAGTTGACGATCGGTCAGCACTTGCAGCCCGCAGATGCGGCACGGTCTCCAGGGAGTCCATAACATGCAAAATATCGACGACAGCTTGAGCCCGCGGCGCCGCGTGCTCCTGGCCACTGGTCTGGCCGGCAGCGCGGCCCTCGCCGCCGCCGGCTTGTTCCACAGCCGGCCCGCCGCGGCCCAGGGATTCCTCCAGGCTTCAAGCCTGCTGGAGATACTTCAGCACTCACGCGAATTGACGCTCTTTCATGGCTGGGTGAAGCAGGCAGGTCTCGAGAGGGAACTGGCTGCACCAGGCAACGTGGCATTGTTCGTACCGCATGACGGCGCCATCGTGAGCCTTACCGCCCAACAACTTGGCGCAATCGAGCAGAACCGCGAGACGTTGACCAGAGCGATAAGGGCGCACTTGGCGGATTACCCCCACCAGATCCTCGCCGGCGGCACCGACAGGGATAACAGCACCGGGGCGAACGAAGCCGTGCGCTCCCGGGCCGGGTCCACCATCTTAATCTCCAATCCGGGCGGTTCCCTACCCCGGGTGAACAGCTTTGCGATCTTTGTGTCCAATATGCGTGCCTCGAACGGTATCGCACATTGCATAGACGGCGTGCTCAGCGCCTGACGCAACCGTCACAACCGGGGGCGGCATCACCGCCCCCGGGCCCCTGCCGGAAAGGCTTGGCGAGGTTCTTTTCGCACCCGCCGCAATACCCGCGTCTCCTACGGGAAGTATCCAGGTGCGCAGGCCCAGTCCAGGTTGCCTTGTTCAGGGGAACATCGCACCGATCAGGAAGCGACCGGATGCTCGACGCCCCCTTTCACGCCACTTCACCCTTCCACAGGGCGCTCGCTGCATCCGCCGCAGCAGCCACAAGTCGCGACCGACCAGGGCGCGCTCTACCTGCGCGGCAGGTACCGGCACATGGAGAGGTGCTGAGGCGAGTACGCAGTTGGCGCCCCGCAGCAAGGCGGTGCGCCCGGTGAGTGGCCGAATCTGGAAGGTCCTCTGCACAACCAAGCGCGGCTTCGGTCTGCGCCGGATGCGGTGGCTGGGTCTGACCCGCGCGGGCATGCAATTCAGGCTGACAGCAATGACTGATGCCCAGCGTCGAAGCTGGCGCCTGCTGGGGACTGCGGTTGGTGGGGAACGCAGCTGGGATTCGGTCAGGTCGGGCTGGAAATAGCGCCATTCCAGCCGCAGCAAGCCCACAACGACCGAAATGGTTGAACGCCAAGCCGTCCAACCATCCCGCGCACAGGTCTCATCAGACCATGATCATGCGGCGGTGATCAGGCCGCCATGGCCGGGCGCGCGCCCAGGATATGCGCGATGGCGAAGGTCAGGTCCGGCCGGTTCAGCGTATAGAAATGGAACTCGTCCACGCCATTCGCCTGGAGAATCCGCACTTGCTCGGCCGCGACAGTCGCCGCCACCATGCGCCGGGTGTTCTCGTCATCGTCGAGCCCTTCAAAGAGCTTTTCGAGCCAGGCCGGCACCGAGGCGCCGCACATCGCTGAAAAACGCTTCACCTGGGTGAAGTTGGAAACCGGCAGGATGCCGGGCACGATGGGAAGCGTGATGCCCGCCGCATGGCAACGGTCGAGAAACCGCAGATATACGTCCGTATCGAAGAAGTACTGGGTGATGGCGCGGTCGGCCCCGGCATCCATCTTGCGCTTGAAATAATCGAGATCGAATTCGGCGGAGAGCGCCGCCGGATGCGTCTCAGGGTAGGCGCCCACGCTGATGTCGAAATCGGCGATACGACGCAGCCCGCGCACAAGATCCTCGGCCTGGGCGTAGCCGCCGGGATGCGGCGTGTAGCTGGAAGCCCCCGCCGGCGGATCACCGCGCAGGGCCACGATGTGGCGGACACCTGCCGCCCAATAGGCGCGTGCCACCTCATCCACCTCTTCGCGCGTCGCGCCCACGCAGGTCAGGTGGGCGGCCGGAGTGAGCGTGGACTCCTTGACCAGCCGGGCCACCGTGTCATGGGTGCGCGAACGGGTGGAGCCGCCCGCACCATAAGTGACCGAGACGAAGCGCGGATTCAGCGATTCCAGACGGCGGATGCAGGTCCAGAGGTCCGCTTCCAGCTTATCGTTCTTGGGCGGAAAGAACTCGAAGGAGAGTTTCGGCGGTGGCAGGCTGTTGGGCGAGGGCAGGGTGCTCACGCGCGGCCCGGTCAGCCAACGTTCAAGGGTGTTGTGCGGGTTCGTGTCCATGAGCTTGGGTGTGGCGTTCCAAACTGCTTTTCGCAAGAGGGAAACGCAGGCCCTACTTCTTCAAAACCCAACTCTCTTCATAACATCCGAGCAACTTGCCCAAGAGGGGCGTGTTGTGCTTGGTAGCGGCGAGTTCTTCGTCACGAGCGCCGTGGCCCCGGATTCAACCCGAAAGGTCCGCTCTTGCCCATCCGTCTCGCTCCTGTCCTGGCTGCGGCCCTTCTCGTCCTCGGCTTGGCGGGTTGCGCCACACGGCCGCCCGCCTCCGAACCCGAGGCCCTGGCCGAATTCCAGGCGAATAATGATCCTCTGGAACCGCTGAACCGCGGCGCCTATGCGGTGAACGAAGCCGTTGATACTGTCCTCCTGCGCCCTGCCGCAGTCGCCTATCGCACCCTGGTGCCGCCGCCGGTGCGTGAGGGCATTCGCAACGCTCTCGGCAATCTGCGGGCGCCCACCATCCTCATGAATGATCTGCTGCAGGGCGAAATTGACCGTGCGGGGCGCACGAGTGCGCGTTTTCTGATCAACTCCACGCTGGGCATTGGCGGATTGGTGGACGTCGCCGAATGGCAATTCGGGATTCGCGGTCATGGCGAGGATTTCGGCCAGACCCTCGCCACCTGGGGCGTGGGGGAAGGCCCCTTTCTCTTTCTGCCGCTGCTGGGCCCCTCGAACCCGCGTGACCTTCTGGGCTTGGGCGTTGATACCGTCGCAAGTCCGTGGTTCTGGTTCGGCCAAGGTGACGTGGTGGAGATCCTTCGCGGGGTTCGCGCCGGGCTGACCATTCTCGACACGCGTGAGGGTGTTCTGGATGCCCTCGATCTGGTCAACTCCACCTCGCTCGATCCGTATGCCACGCTGCGCAGCGCCTACCGCCAGCGGCGGGCCGCCCAAATTCGCAATTCCGGGGCAGTAGCTCCAGAGGCTGCGGGGGGAACCGGCTTTGGCGTCGGAGTTGGCGTACCCGTACCCCCCCCACAGCAACCCCAGCGCTGAGCCATTCCCACGATGCAATGGAAAACCCCCGGGCCCCTCAAACCTCCCGGCCGCCGCGCTCTGCTTTTGTCGGCAATCGCCTTGACGCTGCCCGGCAACAGCGGAACGGCGTTGGCGCAAGTTGATGCAACCCGGGCCAAAGCTTTCATCGAGAGCACCGGCAGTGAAATGGTGGATACGCTGAACAGCACCACCCTCGACGTCGCTCAGCGTCGCGAGCGCGTGGCCTCCATCCTCCGCCAGGCGGTGGATATCGAAGGCACGGGGCGCTTCGTCCTGGGCCGGTGGTGGCGCGTGGCCAGCCCCGCCGAGCAGCGGGAATACCTCCGCCTGTTTGAGGACACGCTGATCCGCAACCTGGCAGCGCGTTTCGGCGACTTCCAGGGCATTCGCTTTTCGATCGGCCGCAGTCAGCAGCGAACCGAGGATGACGTGCTCGTCACCACCATCGTCGAGCGTCCGGGCTCCGCCGCTTTCAACCTCGACTGGCGAGTCGCGGAGATCAATGGGCAGCCGCGTGTCGTGGATTTGGTGGCGGAAGGCACGTCGCTGCGCCTCACTCAGCGCAGCGAATACAGTGCCGTGGTGCAGCGCGGCGGAAACCAGGTTGCCGCCTTGCTGAACGCGATGCGTGGTCAACTTCAGCAGATGCAGGCCCGCCAAACACCCTGATCCGGCGGCTGACAGGTTGTCGCGCGGAGAGGTTCAGCCCTTCGCGGCAACCACGACCATGGCCGGCTTCAGCAGCCGTCCGTTCAGCGTCCAGGCGCTGGTCCAGGCCTGGACCACAATGCCCGGCTCCACCCCTTCGGGGGCCGGCACTTCGCTCATTGCCTGGTGCAGCTCAGGGTCGAAGGCCTCGCCTTCGGCGGGCTTGCGGTGCACACCATGGACTTCGAGACGTTGCAGGAGGAAACGCTCCACGCCTTCGAAGCCACCGCGCATCTTGGCGATGATCTCGGGCTCGTCCTCGGTGGGCTTGGGCAGCAGGTCAATGCCGCGGCGCAGGTTTTCCGCCACTTCCGCCATATCGGTTGCAAATTTCTGCACCGCGTAATTGCGTGCTTTCTCGGCCTCGTCACGGCCGCGATGGCGGACATTCTGGACTTCTGCCTCGGCACGGAGCCAGCGGTCCTTCATCTCGGCCAATTCGGTTTCGAGGGCGGCCGCGCGTTCCTCGGGAGTGGGGTCCGGGCCGGGCGGCGCGTCCAGGATTTCCGGCGCTGTCTCGGCCGAGGGGGGATTTTGAGGCTCGTTCATGGCGTCCACGTAGGCGCGCGATGACGATGGATCAACCCAGCAGGCGGCCAATGACGCGCGCGGTGTAGTCCACCACCGGAATCACACGGCCATAATTGATCCGCGACGGCCCGATCACGCCGATCGCACCCACGATCTTTTCCTGCGCATTGCGGAAGGGCGCGACCACAACGGAGAGACCTGCCGTGGTGAACAACCCGCTTTCCGCGCCGATGAAGATCTGCACGCCCTCGCCGCGCTGGGCCAGTTCCAGCAGCTTGAGCGTGGTTTCCTGCGCTTCAAGCCGCTCGAACAGTGCCTGGATTTCATGGACGCGCGCCATATTCTCCATGTTTTCCAGCAGCCGCGCCTGACCGCGCAGGATGAGCGAACCACTGCCGCCTCCCGCCCAGGTGGCCATGCCAGCCGCCACCACATGCTGCGTCAGCCCATCCAGGGCCGAGCGATTGGCGGCGATTTCCTCGGTGACACTGGCGCGGGTTTCATCCAGCGTGCGGTCGGAAAGCCGCGCATTTAGGTAATTGCCTGCCTGCACCAGCGAAGATGGCGGCAGGCCGGGCGGCACCTCGATCACGCGGTTTTCCACCCGCCCATCGCCCTGCACCAGCACCACCAAGGCACGCCCCGGGCCGAGCGGGACGAATTCGATATGGCGCAGCGGCGCCTCGCCCTTGGGGGCCACCACCAGGCCGGCCGCGCCCGCCAGGCCGGAAAGCATCTGCCCCGCCTCAGCCAGCGTATCCTGCAGGGAACGGCCATGGGCAGCGCAGCGGGCGGAGATCTCGGCGCGCTCCTCTTCGCCCAGGTCGCCGAATTCCAGCAGACCATCCACGAATAGCCGCAGCCCCTGCT
>JBBRVI010000160.1:0-8332 GCA_038247025.1 Acetobacterales bacterium | reverse complement strand
CGAATGCTGCGCGGCTGCTGCTGCTCACGGTCTTCGCTGTTACGGCACTGGCCAAGCTGCTGGATATCCAGGGTTTCGCTGACGTCCTCGGTGGCTATCTGCTGTTCCCCCCGCCCCTCTTGGCGCCAATCGGGCTGACGCTGGCACTGGCCGAGCTGGCGGTGGCGACCGGGCTCGCCCGGCGCGCCACCAGCCGGCCAGCGGCATTGGCGGCGCTGGTCATCAGCCTCGGCTTTGCCGTGGTGCTTATCATTACGCTCTGGCGCGGCATCGCGCTGGCCAATTGCGGTTGCTTCGGCGTCTATTGGGCGCGGCCGTTGCAACCATGGACCCCGGCCGAAGATCTGGTGCTGGCCGGACTCGCTCTGCTCGCAGCGCGGCGGCCGGCATGATAGCCCGTCGCTGGCTGCCTGCCCTGGTCCCCGGGATTGCTCACGCTTCCGGCTTCCCGCCAACGCTGGACCATGCAGGCACGGCTCTGCTGCGAAATGGTGAGGGCGCACGGCGCTATCTCGGCATATCGGTGTATCGTGCCGCCCTCTATTTGCCGCGGTCAATGCGCGACCCGGCCGCCATCCTGGCAGCCGCCGGGCCTTGGCTGATCCTGGTGCGGCAGGAACGAGTGGTGCCGCGCGCCACCGTGCTGCAGGCTTGGCGGCTGGCCTATGCCGAGAACACCGCCCAGCCGGCGCCCGCCGCGCTGCTGAGCTGGGCGCAGGCGGCCGAGCCCGGAGCCGGGGAGGAATATGCCGCCAGCGCCGCCGGCGTCCGACTGGCCGGCCCCCGCCGGCAGGATGGCTGGTTGCCGGGGGCGGCGGCGGCGCACGACCTTTTGGCCACCTGGCTCGGCCCCGTTCCGCCGACCGAGGCGCTGAAGCGCGCCCTGCTCGGCTTGGCCTGACCCGATTGGCCTGACCTGACTTGCCGCAACGGAGACGAAAGCCATGCACCGTCGAACCCTACCCATCGGGGCCAGCGCCCTGGTCGCATCCCTCACCGCCCCACCCGCCCACGCCCAGGCTTTTGAAGCCTGGCTCGCTCCCCGCGCCCGACTGTGGGAGCGCTGGGTGGCGCATGACCCGGCCGCCACTACGCGGCTCGACCATGGTGCCTGGACTGGGTTCCTTCAGCGCTACCGGCGGGTCGGGACCGATGGGATCGCCCGGATGGACTATGCCGCCGTCACCCCGGCAGATCGCGCCCTGCTGGAGGCCTGGCTCAGCAGCCTCGCCGGCGCCCCGGTCGCGCAGCTGAACCAGGCGGAGCAATTCGCCTATTGGGTCAACCTCTATAATGGCCTGACGGTGCGCACCGTGCTCGGCGGCTATCCGCTGCGCAGCATCCGTGACCTCAACTTCTCGGGCGGGCTGCTGCTGCGCGGGCCCTGGGACGCGCATCTGGTGACGATTGCTGGCGAGGCGGTGACGCTGAATGATATCGAGCATCGCATCCTGCGGCCTATCTGGCGCGATCCGCGGGTGCACTACGTGCTGAATTGCGCCTCCCTCGGCTGCCCGGACATGCCGGCCGAGGCACTCGACAGGTCCATGCTGGAGCCCGCGCTGGACGCCGCCGCCGCCAGTTTCATCGCGCATGAGCGGGGCGTGGCGGTGAGGCCGGAGGGGCTGCGGCTCTCCTCGATCTATAACTGGTTTTCCGAGGATTTCGCCACCGATGGCGGGGTGGTGCCGCATCTGCTGCGCCACGCCGCGCCGGCCAAGGCGGCCGCCATCCGCGCCGCCGCAACGATCCGGGGCTTTGGCTATGACTGGGCGCTGAATGACGTGCGCGGCTTATGACCAGACGATTGCGTAGTGCTCAATTCGCCCGGACCCTGGCGTATTGCTCCGCAGTGGGCTTGCACCCTCAGCTCAACACTTCCACCGATTGCGTCCCGGCCGATAGGTCGAACCGTTTGCCGGGCCGGGGTGAAGGAGTCCGCACCGTTGCGTCAGCAATTCCCTCGGCCCGCTGTTCTGCGACGGGTCACAGCCGGTGAAAATGTCTGCGAGGCGTTCTTGCCAAGAACGCCTCATGCAGACCCGTGCTCAGATGCGGAGGAGCGATAAGTTTTCCAAGTCAGAACGATCAGAGCGAGCAGCAGGACGAGCAGAGCGCGCAGGCCAGACGCGTTCGTCACGCAGAGATCCTCGCTCGCTGGTTGCCAACCGGCTCAGCGCGTCAGGATCGCGGGCCAGTTGCGGTCGGCGGCGAGGATGAAGCCTGGAATGTCGCGCACCCACTGGGCTTGCACGCCGGCATCGAAGTTCACGTAAAGCTTGCCATCAACGATCCGCCAGAACCGGGCATCACCCGGCGCCAGCGCGTTCCGCGCGCCAACCGCCCAAGCGCAATAGCCACCATATTGCGGGGCGAAGCGCGCCGGCTCAGCGATGAACCGGGTCAGGTGATCCTGGGTCGAGAAGCGCCAGCGCGCACCTTGCCAGAGCGTCTCGAAACGAGCATCGCCGCGCACCGGGCGGCCCTGCGTGAAGAAGGCGACCGTGTCGTATCCGTCGAGCGCGAGGCCCGAGCTCGGCGTGAAGATGGCGGACGAAGCAGCTTGCGCAGGGCTGCCAGTGATGACCGCAACGCCTGCAAGCAGGGCTGCGAGGCTACGCCGCTCAAGGCGAATGGTGGTCATAGACATTTTGTGATCTCCTGTTGTTGCACTGACGCCTACTACGCAACCGCTGAAGGAAAGGTTACGCGGGGTTGCCGCGAGGTTCGACGGACCAGGCCTGCTGCCGATTTGATGGACCCGACAGACTCGGCGTTCGGTGCTGGTCGAAATGGCGTGCCAGCTGCTGCTCGACCAGCTTGCAGGGACGCAGCGTTCCTCGCCTGCAGCGCGACGAATAAGCGCAAAGCTTGGGCGGCTTGGCGCCACGGATGGAACTGGTTCTGGCGCAGGATCGCGCGGATATCTGCGGGGCCGCGCGCCAATCGCGACGGCGTGCGTAACCTCGGAGGTTGCCCCGGCGTACGGGGTTCAATTGGGCCGCGCATGATCCGGTGCGGCTGCGGGCAGGTGATCATGCTTGGGGAGGTTGGCGGATGTCAGATGGGCGAGCAACGATCTGCTTGGAGGCACAGGCGCCCCTGACCTTGCGGGATACCACCCTCGCCGAGGGGCGCGACGCGCGCGACCTGCGTTGGTCCAGGTTGATGGTGGCCGCGCAAGCCGGCGACGCACGCTCGTATGCAGCGCTGCTGCGCGAATGCCTTCCGTTGCTGCTGGCGGTTTGTCGAGCGCGCCTGCGCGACGCGACCGAGGCCGATGATGCCGTGCAGGACACGCTGCTGACGATCCACCGGGCGCGTGGCAGCTACGATCCGGCCAGGCCCTTGCGTCCCTGGTTGGTCGCCATCGCCGAGCGTCGGGCATTGGATCGGATCCGGTCGCGCAGCCGCAGGGCGCGCCGCGAGGCGCCGGTAGACGAGGCAGGGGAGATCACCTCGGGCGAGCGTGGCGTGGAGACCGAACTGGACGCCCAGCGTGCCGCGGCGAAGTTGCGCAGCGCGATCGAGGCTTTGCCGCTAGCCCAGCGCACGGCGCTCGGCCTGACAAAGATCCAGGATTTGTCGCTGGCTGAGGCAAGCCTGCGTTGCGGCATGAGCGTGAGCGCCCTTAAGGTTGCAACCCATCGCGCGATGCATGCACTGCGGCGACGCTTTGGCCCGGCACACTGACATGACGTTGCGAAGTGAAGACCTCATCCGCCAGCTTGCCGCCAATCTGCGCCCAGTGCAGCGGGTCTCGCATCCTGCGGCGGCAACCGCCGCCTGGCTCGCCATTGTGGCGGTCGTCATCGCCCTCGCGGTTCTGGTCTCAGGCCCGCGCGACGACTTGGCGGAACGCCTCACCTGGGGCGCTGACCTGCCGCAGATCTTCGCGGCGACCTTCACCGGGATCCTGGCAGCTTTCGCGGCCTTTCAACTGGCCCTGCCGGAACGAAGCGGGCGTTGGGCGCTGCTCCCTGTCGTGGCGGCTGTCGCCTGGATTGCGACCATGGGCGCGGGATGCCTTCAGGATTTGGCGCTGCTGGGGCCGGACGCGTGGCGGATCAGCATGAGCATGTCGTGCCTCGCGTTCATCGCGGGGCTCGGCGTGCCGCTTACTGTCGCGATGCTCTGGCTCGCCCGCCATGCGGCATGGCTGCGCGCGGGGCCGGTGGCGGCACTCGGCGGGTTGTCCGCTGCGGCGCTCGCCAGTGTCGGGCTCAGCATCGTCCACGATATGGATACGGCCATCATGGTCCTCGTATGGCACGGGATGTCTGTGCTGGTCGTCGCCATGCTTGCCGCTCTGCTCGGGCCACGGGTGATGCGCCGCGGCTTTGCTGCGCCCTGACCGGCCGCGGCGCGGCCAGTAGAGCGTCCACATATAGAGCCGCACGGGTTGTGGTCCTGGGACGAGAGGAACTCGACCCGGACGGCCGGTTCCGACGGCGTCAGCAGCGCGAGCCGCCTGCTTGCGCAGTTGCCATCAAATAGCTCCGCCCGCTGGTGGTCTGAGTCTTCGGTGGCAGGAACCCCGCCCATTATGCCGCGCCAAATTTCAGGCCGGCGACGCCGAGGACGATCAGGAGGACTGAGGCGATCTTCAACGGGGTGAGCGCCTCGCCCAGGAACAGGTAGCCCAGCGCCACCGTCCCCAGCGTGCCAACCGCCGTCCAGATGGGATAGGCAACCGAGACCGGTAGCGTCCGCATGGCGAGGGTGAGGAAGGTGATGCCGCATACCACGGCGACGACGGTGACCACGCTAGGCAGGAGACGTGTGAAGCCTTCGGAGTACTTCATACTCATCGCAAACGTCACTTCGAACACGGCAGCGAGGGCCAGATAGAGCCATGCGGTCATACTTCGGTCTCCCGATATGATGAATGAATGGGCATAAACGCGCCACGGAAATGCGCGCAGCCGTGCTCAGCCGTCGGGCGGCGGAGGGGCGCGTGCCATGCAAAGGAAAGCTTGCAGGATTGCGGCGGGATCGGGACCGAGACCCCCGGCGCGAGCGTGCAGCATGAGGCCGTCCCCAAGCCCGATGGCCTGCGCAGCCAGAATTGCAGGGTCCAGATCGGCGCGCACAGCACCCTCGGCCTGCGCGGCATGGAAGGCGTCGGAGAAGCTGTTGAGCAGCCGCCGATTGGCCGCGGCGAGGCCTGGCCCGGCTGCGCCCAGCGCCTCGCCGAACTCGGCCAGGCTATTCACCATGAGGCAGCCGCGGCCTGTCACGCGCGCGTCGAACGCCCAGAGGTCCAACACAGCCCGGATGTTTCCCAACGCGGTGCCCGGACGGCGCAGCAGCGCGACCACGACATCCAGTTTGGCGCCAGCATAGTGCTCCACGGCGCGACGGAAGAGACCGGCCTTCTCGCCGAACGCATAACGCAGGCTTTGGCGGTGCAGGCCGGTGGCTGCTTCCAAATCGGGGTAGCTCGTGCCCGGGTAGCCCTTGGTCCAGAAAACGTCCATCGCAAGCTCGAGCGCCCTGGTCTCGTCGAAGCCGCGTGGGCGGCCCGGTGTGGTTGGGGGGCGCGGGCTGCTCCGGCTGACCATGAAGCCTAATTATGCCCGGTTGTACATAATTACAAGCGCCCGATTATGCTATGTGCCGGCATCGCTCAGCGCCCAGTCATAGGCGGCCCCCACTACCGTGGCGCCTTGCGCGGGGCCGCGATCGCGGGCCGCATGACGGCGCAGACGCGCTCCGGATGAGCGCTGTCTGCGGCTGAGAGAGAGGATCATTGTTGCGGCCTTGCCGCCGGTACGCTTTGAGCGAAGTTGGCTGACAGGGCTGGAAGAAAGTATTTTCGCTGCCCCATAACCGTCCCCGCTTGCTGTTCGTAGGTCTTGATGGAGCCAACATGAAAGGAACTCCATCCATGTCCATTATCACGTCGCGTCGCCGCTTGGGCGCGCTTTCCCTCCTTGGCGGCGTCGTCGCCGCGGTCAGCCTTGCCGGACACTCCACACCAGCCGTCGCCGGCAACCAGCTTGCCGTGGCCATCAGCGGCTTCGACGCGACGAGCTTCTTCAGCGGCACGCCGGAGCGCGGCATCCCTCGCTTCAATTCCTTCTTCAACGGCGCCATCTGGTATTTCCGCTCCGAGGCCACGCGTGACCTCTTCGCGGCCGATCCCGCTCGCTTCGCGCCGCAGTATGACGGCTTCTGCTCCTGGGCGGCGACAGAGAATCGTAAGGCGCCGGGCAATCCCGAGTTCTGGCGCATCGTTGATGGCAGGCTCTACCTGCAGGTGCATGAAGCTGCGCATCAGATGTGGCTGCGCGACGTCCCGGGCAACATCACCAAAGCCAACACCGCCTGGCCGCGCGTTCACCCGTTCTGAGCCGCAGCCGTGCCACCTCCGGTTGGGCCCTCGCGCCCAGCCGGAGGCGGCCGCTGATCAGGGGCGGCCAGGGGCGGCGACTATGCTGGGCGAGGAACCCGGGTTGATGGCTTTGCGGGAAGACCATAAGCCGCGCCAACGCACAGTGGGTTTCCTGGAAAGCTATCTGCATGGCGGCGTCACCACCGCAATCAGCGCTTCCGAGGCGCATGTTCCCGGCCGCCCGAAGGTTGCCGCGGGCGGATTACCGGCCCGCCGGAATGGCGATTGCGCGCGGGCTCGGTCATCCTGGAGCCGGGCCTGACGCCGGAGAATCTGCACGAGTTGGTGCGCTCGGGTGTCTGGATCGCCACGGGCAGCAATGCGCGGGTCTATGGGCTGAATACGCGCTTGCTGGCTGAGGGGCGGGATACGGATTCAATTCTGCTGGATGCCTGCGCCGGCGGTGCCTGGGATGATCCCCTGACAGCCCTCACGCATGGTGATATTCCCGCAGTGCGTGCGGTGTTTAGCGGCGGTGTACCTCGCTTTGTTGGCGGCAGCCGCAACACTCCGCCTCCCATTCGCTCGGTGCGGGTCGCGTCCTGCCGCCTGGCCATGGATTTCTCAGATGCGGGACATTTGATGTGCA
Organism: Acetobacterales bacterium; assembly: GCA_038247025.1. Classification (GTDB taxonomy): domain Bacteria; phylum Pseudomonadota; class Alphaproteobacteria; order Acetobacterales; family Acetobacteraceae; genus Roseococcus. Next base: position 1,346 of record JBBRVI010000160.1, on the reverse strand, counting down.
TAGCGGGGTCCACCGGAGGGGAAAGCCTCGGGCCGCGGCCTGATGCGCAGAGCAAAATTGACCCGCCGCGAAGCGATGGACCGCGTTCAATTGGCCGCCTGTGTCGGCGACGAGGCTGGCGTCGGGGCCTTGGCGAGGATCGCCCAGCGCGCCACCTCCTTCCGCTCGCGATCCTTCAGCGCCTCTATCCTTTCCTCGATGCTGCCCAGCGTAAAGAGGCGATGGCCTGGCGTGCCTGAAGCGTGGGGGCCGCCGCGAATTCAGCAAAAAGCGACGTCAGCGCCTCGACGCAATGAGAGCCCCCCATTGGTAAGCCGGTACAGTTGAAGCCGATCACGGAGTTGGTCGGCGGTGAGCGCAGATCTACACCCAGCGCATGCACGCCGAAAACGCTCCATCCCCCACGCCGCGTGGTACGCGACAGAACGGAGGCCGAGTCCATCACCTCCGCCTGATCCACCAGATGCAGTAGCAAGCGCCGGATGGCCGGGTCGGAGAGGCGCCTCGATGCCCGGTAACCAGCCACCGGGAGGCCCCTTCACAAGCGCTTACACTAGCCCGCGGCGGTCTTGCGGCGATGAACTCACCCCCCCCCGGATCGGCGAATCACATCGTTGGTTCACCAGTGCCGCGACCTGCACCAAGTCCTGCCGCGGCAAGGCCGTGGGCGTATCAGCATTTTCTTGCCCAAACCAACGGAATATGTCCCGGCGGCCGAGGTCAGCCTCGCGCTCCACGAAGTCGCCGTTGACGCGAGGTTCAAGCGGTACCTAGTGTATCTCCAACGAAAAAGACGCGGGTGGGGAAATTCGATTGGCACGCACTTACCTGAAGCAGGCCAAGCCACAGTTGCCGGCGGATCGCCGCGCGCTGGAGGACAGGGTCCGCTCCATCCTCGACGACATCGCAAGCCAAGGTGATGACGCGGTCCGCCGCTACGCACGCGAATTCGACCGCTGGGAGGCGCCGGAGTTCCGAGTCAGCGAGGATCAGATCCGCCGCGTGGCCCGCAACCTGCCGGAAACCTTCAAGGAGGATTTCGCCTACGCCCATGCACGGGTCACCGAATTCGCCAAGGCGCAGCGGGCCTCCATGCAGGAATTCGAGACTGAGATCGAACCAGGCATCGTGCTCGGCCAGAAGCTGATCCCTGTGGCCAAGGCCGGCTGCTACATTCCCGGCGGCAAGTATCCGCTGATTTCGGCGGCCATCATGTCGGTCGCGACCGCACGGGTTGCTGGTGTGAGCCATGTGATCGGTGCTGCGCCGCCACGCGATGCGGAGGGGATCTATCCGCAGACGCTCTACGCCCTGCACGCCTCGGGCGCGGATGAGATCTATTGCAT
>JBBRVI010000159.1:0-8393 GCA_038247025.1 Acetobacterales bacterium | reverse complement strand
GAGCGCGCGACGATTTCACTGGCCAGCACCGCGCCACCGCCAGGCCGGTTTTCCACCACCACGCTCTGCCCCAGCCGCTGGCCCATCTGCGCGCCGATCAGCCGTGCGAAGACGTCCGAGGCGCCGCCTGGCGGGTAACCTACGATCCAGCGCAGCGCGCGATCCGGGAAGGTCTGGGCACGCGCCGCAAGCGGCAGGGCGGCGCCCAGGCCGAGCACGGCACGGGCAATTTCACGGCGAAGCAAATGGGGCATGGGGTTCTCTCTCCGAAAAGCGGCGCTGCTGCATCATGCGGCCGGTCGGCGCGGCTTCCAAGAGAGCCCTGCTTTCAAAAAGGCTTGTTCAGTTCCAGACGCTTTCAGCCAGTGGCTGCGGCGGGTCAGTACAGACGCGGTTTCGCCCCCCGCGCTTGGCTTGGTAAAGCGCGGCATCGGCCCGTGCGATCAGATGCGCGGCAGTTTCTCCCGGCAGGGCCCTGGCGACGCCCAGGGAGGCGGTGACGGTGATGCGGCTGCCCGTCTGCCGGACCAGCACTGAGGCATCCGCAATGCGTGCGCGGACTCGCTCCGCCACCTGCATGGCCTCGCGCAGGGTTCCCTGACGGAGAAGCAAGGTAAATTCTTCCCCGCCGAAGCGCGCCGCCAGATCGCGGTCGCTCACAGATTCGGTCAGAATCTCCGCCAGATAGCGCAGTACCTGGTCCCCGGCAGGGTGGCCGTGGGTGTCATTGACGGCCTTGAAATGATCCAGGTCCAGCATGATCACTGCCACCGGCGCGGCTTCGCCCAGCGCTTCGTGCAGGGTCTCATCCAGTTGACGGCGATTGGCCAGGCCAGTCAGCGCGTCGGTGCTGGCCTGTTGACGCGCCTCGGTGAGTTCGCTTTGCAGCGCCTGCGTCTTTCGGGAGGTTTCAGCGAGGTTGCGGGCAGCGGCCTCGCTGCGGCGGGACACTTCGCGGGTTTCCTCCACCAGTCGGTGCAGCAGGTTGGTCAGGGAAGTCGGCTCGCTCGCCAGCCGGTCCGCTGCCTGATCCAGCGTGCCGCCATAGTTGATTGCGTCCTTGCGCGCGCCATTGACCAGGGTGACTGCCTCATTCACCGCGCCTTCAAGCCGCGCGGCCATCTGCTGCAGGGAAATGGCTTCACGCTCGACGGCGAAGAATTGCGCGTAGAGGTTATCCATGCGGGTTTGCGAAATTCGCTGGCCGGCGGTGGCCGATACCTGGATCTCGACCTCCAGCACCGGGCGCAGTCCGGAGGCCGCACCGCTGTGATAGCTGAACCAGACCAGATAGTTGGCCGGCGTGGGTGAAAGGCCCTGCGCCAGCATGGAGGCCATGGCGGCATGGGCGTGCAGCAGGGCGGGGTCCTTGCGTACTGGCTCTCGCGGCGGGGCGATGGAGGCGCTCTGGGATGGGCTGGACATGATAGACATTGGAACCTCTTTCTTCGAACCCCTCCCTAACTGGGAAGGAATGAAGATCCGGTTTCCGAGAGCGCGCGGGTCAACCCAGGCCGGTCAAGCGCTTCACCAGCAACAGCCAAAGCGGCAGGCTCAGCACCGCAAAAAAATGCTGTGTCGAGGTGATGGCCGCCATGAGGGCCGCGTCGCCGCCCATGGCGCGGGCCATCACATAGGAGGTGGCGGCCGTGGGCAGTGCCATGAACAGCACCGCCATGGCCGTGGACAGGGGATCGAGCGCGAGCCAAAGGCAGAACACCAACGTGAGCGCCGGCATCAGGATCAGCTTGAGCACAGTGGTGGCGAGCTGCAGCGCCACACGATCCGCCATGGCACCAATGGACAGCGCGGCCCCCACCGCCAGCAACCCCAAAGCCACTGCCCCCCGGCCGAGCGCTTCCATCAACGGTTTGACCCCCGGCGGCAATCCGCCCGCCCAGGCCACGAGAAACCCCACCACACACGCCAGCATCAGCGGGTTCAGGAAAGCCAGGCGCAGCACGGCAATTGGCGCGAAGCGCCGATCCCCTCCTGCCGCAAAGGCGGTGTTGGTCACGAATTGCACGAAGGGGACGATCAGCCCCGTCGCCACCGCACCGAGCGCGATGCCAGGCAGCCCGAACAGCGCGCCCGCCACGGCAAAGCCGATCAGGTTGTTGAAACGAATGCCCCCCATCAAGACGCTCGTCATGGCCCGATGCGGCTGCCCGAAGCCCCATGCAATGCCGAGCGCCGCAAGCGTGCCGATGGCCAGCGCCGCCCAGATTGCCGACATCATCCCCAGCACCGGCAACTCGCCGAGGCTGACAGAACCGATCGCGGCGACCAGCAATGCGGGCAGCAACACCCAGAAGATCAGCTTCTCGATGCCCGCCCAGACCGCGTCATCGGGCAGCAGGGAACGCTTGAGCAAAGCCCCCAGTGCCAGCAAACCGAAGGCGGGCACAAAAGCGTCAACATAGGGCATCACCACAAGGCGTCAGACGTCGGTTTCGGCGGAAGGGACCGGCGAAGCGGAGGGCGGCAAGGGCGCTCTCTCCGGGCGGGCGGCTCCCTGGGTTGCGATGTCGCGAAGGCAGGAAGCCTCGGTCCGCTGGGCGAGCCCACCTGCGCGGGCCTGGACATGCGCCACGCGCGGCCCTGATTCGGCGGGGTAGAGAACGATATCCACCTGGCATCCGCCGCCCGAATAGAGCCACACCTGCGCAGGCCCCTCCGCGCGGCGCAGCAGCGGCTCACCCAGCGCTGCGCGCACTGCCTCGGGCGAGGCGCCGATCAGGCTGGAGGTTTGGCCTGGCGGCTGAACGGTGGCGCCCGGGCGGGCGGCCCGTATCGTGCGGGATGCACCAAGCGCCTCAAGGCTCGCGCGATGCGCGGACAGCGCGGCACGTGCGGCCTCGACTTCAAGCTCCGGTCCGCTGGCGCAGGCGGTCAACAGCAGAAAAAGAGGCCAGCGCGGCATGCCGCGAACGTCCTGTGGTAAAAGGCGCCCACCGCGCCGGGCAGGCCGATGAAAGACGTCAGCCTTCGCCTTGCAGCATTTCCATGCTGCCAACGATCTGCCCGCCTTCCTCGACGGTAAGCTTCTTGTAGCGCGCCATCCCCTTCACTTTGCCGGTGGAGCGAATCGTGAGGCTGCCGCGCGCCGTCACCGTGCCATCGAAAAGCCCGGCGATTTCGGCGTCCTCGACCTGGACTTCACCGCGGAACACGCCCGTCTGGGCCACTGAAAGTTCGGCGGCCTGGATCATTTGGCTCTCCACCGTACCCTCAACGACCAGGCGTTCGGCATCGGCCACCGTGCCTTGCAGGCTGATGCCGCGGCCAACGATCAGCGTGCGGCGCTCGGTCGTGTTCCCGGTGGCCGGGCCGCGGGCTGCCATGGCAGACGGCGCGGGAATGCCAGGGCGGACCGGCGCGTTGCCCGGCTTGGGCGGCATTCCCATGGGGGCGCTGTTCGCGGCCGGCGCGCGATAGGTCGGCATCGTCAGCTCGGCATCGCGTTGTGCGGGTAGGTTCGCCCCTTCCGGCGCGGCGTCAGCGGAATCTTCTTTCTTGCGACCGAAGATGGACATACGAGCGTTCCTTCAACATGCGAGGCAAAGGGCTTTATAGCGCCTGGCCGTCCTCCGGCAACGCCCGGGCACCAAGATTCCGCCCTCACTTTGCATTTCGGCCGATTGGCGGGTACCCCTGCGCCCTACGCCGCACCAGGAAAGCCTCCGGAATGGACATGCCCTCCCTCGATATCCTCGGCATTGGCAATGCCATCGTGGACGTTCTTGCCCCAACGGATGAAGCCTTTCTCATCGCGCGCGGCCTGCCCAAAGGCGGCATGCAGCTCATCAGCACCTCCCAGGCCGAAGCGCTCTATGCCGCCATGCCGGCGGGTGTGGAAAGCTCGGGCGGTTCGGCCGCCAATACCTGTGCCGTCGCTGCCGCCCTGGGGGCGAAGGTGGGTTTCCTCGGCAAGGTCGCCGCAGATCAGCTCGGACAGGTCTTCGCGCATGACATCAAGGCGGCCGGCGTGCATTTCCCCACAGCCGCCCTGGCTGATGGCGCGCCCACCGCGCGCTGCCTGATCCTGGTGACGCCCGACGGTCAGCGGACGATGAACACCTTCCTGGGCGCCTGCGTCACCTTCGGCCCCGAGGATGTGGACCCCGCCGAGGTCGCCCGCGCGAAGGTGGTGTACCTCGAAGGCTACCTGTTTGACCCGCCGGAGGCGCAGGCCGCTTTCCGCGCAGCCGCGAAGGCGGCCCATGCGGCAGGGCGCAAAGTGGCTCTCACCCTGTCCGATCCGTTCTGCGTGGGGCGGCATCGCGATGCCTTCCGCGCGTTCGTGGCGGAGGAATGCGATATTCTCTTCGCCAATGAAGCGGAAATCCTCGCACTTTACGAGACGGATGATTTCGAGGCCGCGGCCCTGCACGTAGCCCAGGATGTGGAGATCGCGGCCCTGACCCGCAGCGAGCACGGCTCGGTGATTCTCTCGGGCGCGGCGCGACATGTGGTGACGGCCCAACCGACCCAGGTGGTGGACACAACCGGTGCCGGCGATGCCTATGCGGCGGGGTTCCTCGCCGCCTGGACACGCGGCCTGCCCTTGGCGGAGGCTGGGCGTTGGGGCAGCATCGCCGCGGCGGAGGTCATCAGCCATTACGGTGCCCGCCCGCAGGCGGACCTCAAGATCCTTGTCTCCTAGAAAGGCCAATCCGCATGCGATCCGCCCTGCTGCTCGGTTGTTTTCTCCTCGCCGGCCCTGCCTTGGCCCATCATGATGAGCGACACCCGCCATCGAACGCTTTCGCGCAAGCCAACGCACCGCAGGGAGACTCCATCCGCGAATTGCAGCGCCAGCGGGCCAATCCTGAAGTACCGCCCGGTGTGCAGGCGCAGCGGAGGGATGCCGCCGATGCCGATGCTGCGAGTGTGGATGACGCTGCCGGCCAGCTTCGCGGCGCCTCGACTGCCCTGCGTGCCGGCCGCGCGGGACAGGCCAACGAGTTCCTGGAACGCGCCGAGTCCCGCCTGCTGACGCGCAGCACTCTGCCCGCGCGCGCCGGTACGGCCGTGCAGGACGGTCCGATCGGCCACATCTCGGCCGCGCGCGCCGCCCTGTTCCGCAATGACCGCCCCGCCGCGCAGCGCGAGATCGAAGCCGCATTGACCGCCCTAGACCAACCAATCCGTGGCCCGGCGCGCCAGCCGCGGTGACGCCCGATCTGCCAGAGGCGCCACCGGTCATCCGGGACGCCATCCTCGACTGGTTGTCCCGGTTTTCCGCGACTGTGCGAGAGGTGGATTACCGCAGCGCCTATCCTTTCTGGCATCCACGCATCATCGCTTTCGGCACGGTACAGCCCATCGTCGAAGGGCTGGAACCCTTCCGCGACAGGCAGTGGGAATCCGTCTGGCCCAAGACGAGCTGCTTCGCCTTCCGCCTGGATGTGACGCGCGTCCTGGCCAGCGCGGACGGGAATATGGCCGTAGCCATCGCGCCCTTCACCTCCACCGGTTACGCACCCGATGGCAAGAGTTTCGATCGGCCGGGTCGGACCACGCTGATTTTTGTGGCCGGGGAAGCGGAACGCTGGGTTGCCGTCCACAGCCACATGTCGCTTGCACGCGGTGTGCCGGCGGATAGCCATGGCAACCGCCCCGTCAAGGCGCGGTGATGCCGCTGCCCCTCAGCAGCTGAGTAGAAGCCCGCCGCCGATCCGTTGGGCTGTGGAAATTCTGGTCCCGCTGGCGACAAGATAGATGCCACTGCCATTCGGCGGCAGCGTGAAGCTGCGGCCGAGGATCTGCGGATTCACTTGGGTGCTGGTCATGCGGAAGCTGATCCGGAAGGTCACTGGCCGGGTTGAGCTGTTGGAAAGCTGGGCAAGATAATTGAAGGTCCCGCCGGCACCCTCACGGGCGAAGGCCGCATCCACCCGCAAAAGGCCGCCGGTGACGCAATTGCCCGACTGCGCCCAGGCCCCGCTTGCTCCAAGCAGACAAAAGATGACGCAGATCCTGGCGCCCGTTGGGGCGGCCTTGCAGAGTACCAAGCGGCCTAAACGATGAAGATCGCGATGATTTACCAAGCCTTAAGCCCCCAGGGGAATGGGTGGTTCGCGACCCCGCGCAACTTCCATAGCATCTTCGCTGGCAATTTCAGCCGTGGCCGCCTATGTCTGGCCTGCACCAACGAACATCTGATCGCCATCCCGCCCAGGTACTGACTGCCCGGGCCTTCATCACGCCCGCCTCACCCCTGCCTGGAAGCCCAATCCCATGCCCATGCGTAACCTCGCCATCATCGCACACGTTGACCATGGCAAGACCACCCTGGTGGACCAGCTGCTCAAGCAGGCTGGCACTTTTCGCGAGAATCAGCAGGTCGCTGAACGTGCAATGGATCGCAACGACCTGGAGCGCGAGCGCGGGATCACGATTTTGGCCAAATGCACCGCCGTTGAATGGCAGGGCGTGAAGCTGAACATCGTGGACACGCCAGGCCACGCCGATTTTGGCGGCGAAGTCGAGCGGATCCTCTCCATGGTGGATGGCTGCGTGCTGCTCGTGGACGCCGCCGAGGGCGTGTTGCCGCAAACCAAGTTCGTCCTGACCAAGGCCCTGGCGCGCGGCATCCGCCCCATCGTGCTCGTCAACAAGGTGGATCGCCAGGACGCACGGCCCCACGAAGTGCATGACGAGATCTTCGACCTCTTCGCCAATCTTGGCGCGAATGACGAGCAGCTGGACTTTCCAATGCTCTTCGCCTCCGGCCGGCAGGGCTGGGCCGATGAATCGATGGATGGTCCTCGGAAGAACCTGGATGCGATGTTCAACCTGATCGTGCGCCATGTGCCCGCACCAACGGTCAAGCCGGACGCTCCCTTCGCGATGAACGCATCCATTCTGGAATACGACAACTTTCTGGGTCGCATCCTGACCGGGCGCATCGAGCAGGGCACCGCCCGGATGAACATGCCCGTCAAGGTCCTGCGCTCTGACGGCACGCAGGTCGAGACCGGGCGCCTCACCAAGCTGCTGACCTTCCGCGGCCTGGAGCGCGTTCCGGTGGAAGAGGCGCAGGCTGGTGACATCATCGCCATCGCCGGCCTGTCCGACACCACCATCCCTGACACCATTTGCTCGCCCGAGCAGATGGAGCCGCTGCCCGCCGTGCCGGTTGATCCGCCAACCCTCGCCATGACCTTCCGCGTGAATGATGGCCCGCTGGGCGGCCGTGAAGGCAAGAAGGTCACGTCGCGGCAGATTCGTGACCGGCTGGAACGCGAGTCCGAGGGCAATGTGGCCATTCGCATCCGCGCCAGCGAAGAAAGCGACGCCTTTGAAGTGGCTGGACGCGGCGAGCTGCAGTTGGGCGTGCTGATCGAGCAGATGCGCCGGGAAGGCTTCGAACTCACCATCGGCCGCCCCCGGGTACTGATGCGTGAAAATCCCGAGACCGGCGTGCGCGAGGAGCCGTTCGAAGAGGTCCTCGTGGATGTGGACGACGCTTTTACCGGCGTGGTCGTGGAGAAACTTTCCATCCGCAAGGCACAGATGCAGGACATGCGCCCTTCGGGCGCCGGCAAGACGCGCCTGACCTTCATCATGCCTTCGCGCGGCCTGATCGGCTATCACTCGGAATTCCTGACCGACACTCGCGGCACGGGCATCATGAACCGCCTGTTCCATGGCTATCAGTCCTGGGCGGGCGTGATGGAAGGCCGGCGCAACGGCTCCCTGATCTCCAATGTGGATGGCGAGACGACGCAATACGCGTTGTTCGCCCTGCAGGAGCGCGGGACGCTGTTCGTGGATCCGGGCGCCAAGGTTTATATCGGGCTCATCATGGGCGAGAACTCGCGCGGCGATGATCTGGAAGTGAACCCGGTCAAGGAAAAGAAGCTGACCAACATCCGTGCCGCTGGAAAGGATGACGCGCTGCTGCTCATCCCGCCGCGCAAGCTCAGCCTGGAGCAGGCCATCGCCTACATCGAGGATGATGAGTTGGTGGAAGTGACGCCGAGTGCGGTGCGCCTTCGCAAGCGCCATCTCGACCCCAATGACCGCAAACGCGCCGCGCGCCGCGCCGACGGTCTGCCAGTCAAGGGGGAAGCCGCCTAACTGGCGGAACTGGTGATCGGGCCGTCAGGACCCGATCACCCCTGAGTCCCGGAGATATGCGAGCAAAGGCAGCAGCGGCAGCCCGAGAATCGCCGTATGCTCGCCCCGAATGTCGCGCATGAGCTGAATGCCCAAGCCTTCCAGCCGATAGGCACCCACGCTCCGCGTCACGTGAGCTCCTTCACGCGCCAGGTAGTCGTCCAGGAAAGTTTCCGAGAAATCCCGCATTGTGAGGTGAGGCTTGGAAAGATGGTGCCAGGCACGCTGGCCGTTGCGCCAGACAACCACTGCGGTCACCAACTCAT
>JBBRVI010000158.1:0-8435 GCA_038247025.1 Acetobacterales bacterium | reverse complement strand
TTGAGCGTGGCGGTCGCGATGCCGCGCCCATCAATATTCAGCAGGACAGGTTGTTCGGTCATGGTCGCCTCCTTCTTTGCGGCCAGCCTCCTTGTTGACGCGGCGCTACGCAAGCAGGAGCCTGCCGTCGCACAGGAGGAACCCGCCATGACCCAGACGATCTATGGACCGCACCACGCCGTCTCGGCTGGGCACTACCTCGCGGCGAGTGCGGGTTTCTCCGTGCTGGAGGCCGGCGGCAATGCGATTGATGCAGGCTGCGCGGCCGGCATGGCGCTGGGCGTTTTGCTGCCCGATCTGGTGAATGTCGCGGGCGTGGCGCCCATCCTGATCCGGCTGTCGGATGGCACCACCGAGAGTATCGCCGGCCTGGGCCATTGGCCCGCCGCCACGCCGCCCGATGTGTTCCTGCGCGAGCATGGCGGGAAAATCCCCGATGGCGTGCGCCGAACCGTGGTGCCGGCCGCGCCCGATGCCTGGATCACCGCGCTGGAACGCCACGGCACCATGGAATTCGCCGAGATCGCGCGCCACGCCATCCGCTTCGCGCGCGATGGCTTCGCGGTCTTCCCGCTGCTGCGCGAGAGCATTCGTACCCATCGCGACGAATATGCGCGCTGGCCGAGCAATGCCGCCATTTTCCTCCCCGGCGGGCGCATCCCCGAGGTGGGGCAACGCTTTATCCAAAGCGATCTCGCGCGCAGTCTGCAATATATGGCTGATGAGGCTTCGGCCGCGAGGGGCGGGCGCCTGGCCGGGCTCGCCGCGGCACGGGCAGCCTTCTACCGGGGCGATATCGCGCGCGCCATCGTGGCGCATCAGGCCGCCGAGGGCGGCTGGCTCTCGGCCGAGGACCTGGCGAATTTCCGCAGCCGGATCGAGCCGGTGGTCCGCCGCCCCTGGCGCGGCCACGAAATCCTCGCCTGTGGCCCCTGGTGCCAGGGGCCCGCGCTGGTCGAGGCGCTGCTGCTGGTGGAGCGCGCGGGCATCGCCCAATACGCGCATAACAGCGCCGATTACCTGCACATTCTGGTGGAATGCCTGAAGATGGCGCTGGCCGATCGCGAGCATCATTTCGGCGATCCACTGTTCCGCGACGTGCCGGTGGATGCCCTGCTGGGCGAGGCTCATCTGGCCGCGCGCTTGGTCGGCCTCGACATCGCGCGGGCTCATCCTTCCCTGCCGGAGGAGTTGCTGGGCGCGCAGCCACACCCGCAGAATGTGGCGAAGCGCGCGCTGCCCATGGTGGAGGCGGATACGAGCTATGTCGGCGTCGTGGATCGCGCGGGGAATGCCTTCAGCGCCACGCCCTCCGACGGTTCGTGGAACTCGCCCGTGGTGCCGGGGCTGGGGCTCATCCCCTCCAATCGCGGCTGCCAGTCCCGGCCGGACCCCGCGCATCCCTCGGGCGTGGCGCCAGGCAAGCGGCCGCGGCTGACGCCCAATCCGGCCATTCTCGTGACAAAGGAGGGCGGCGTGATGCCCTTCGGCACGCCTGGCGGCGACGTGCAGATCCAGGCCATGCTGCAAGTGGTGCTGAACGTATTCCAGTTCGGCATGGAGTTGCAGGATGCGGTCGAAGCGCCGCGCGTGGCCACCTACGCCGCGCCCAGCTCCTTCGCGCCCTTCGAGGCCTTCCCCAAGCGCCTGGCCGTGGAAGCGCGCATCCCTCAGGCGGTGCGCGATGACCTGGCCGCGCGCGGGCATGAAATCCAGGATTGGCCCGAGATCACCTGGCTCGCCGGCAGCGTGGAGGCTGTGCTTTCCCTGCCGTCGCGCGGCTTGGTGGCAGCGGGGGCCGATCCGCGCCGGCCGGCAGGGTGCGTCGCGGGATAGTTTTCAGGTTGCAATCGCATGGCGGATTGGACGACGCTTCCAAGTCACCCGATTTTGGAAGGTTGCACCGCATGAGCGTTTCACGCCGCGCCATTCTCGCCGCGCCCGCCTTTGCTGGGGCGACCCCAGCCGCGGCGCAGGAACCGCTCGACATGCTGCTGGTGCTGGCGATGGACGCCTCGGGCTCCATAGGCGAGGAGGAGTTCCGCCTGCAACGCGAAGGCTATGGCGAGGCCATCACCCACCCGCAGGTGGTGGCTGCCATTCGCAGCAAGGCGCGCGGCGCGATGGGCATCGCGATGATCGAATGGGGCAGCCCCGGCGGTTCGCAGACCATCGTGGAATGGAAGAAGGTGAGTGACCTCGCCTCCGCCCAGGCCCTGGCCGAAGCGCTGATGGCCGCTCCCCGCACGCAGCAAAGCTACAATGCCATCGGGGACGCGATCCATCATGCCAGCCACCTGCTGCGCGAAGGCCCCTTTACGGCCGAGCAGCTCGTCATTGATGTCTCCGGCGATGGGCCGGATATGCGCAGCCTCCGCCCGGCACCCATCGCGCGCGACATCGTGGTGCGGCGGGGAATGGTGGTGAACGCGCTGGCCATCGCCGTCTCGGGTCAGGTAACGCGTGGCGGCGAGACGCTGGAGGAGCATTACCGCCGTGACGTAATGGGCGGGCCCGGCGCCTTCGTGATCGCGGCCGAAAGCCGGCGTGACATCGCCCGAGCGCTGCGCGCGAAGCTGATCCGCGAAATGGCCTGACTCTGCGAAATGGCCTGACTCCGCCTGACTGGCGGGGCTTCCGCGTCTGGGGCAGGCTGTGTGTCTGATCCAGAGGTCCCCATGCCACTCCAGCTTCTCGAACTTTGCGGCACCGATCCCGCGCGCCGTTTCAGCCCCTCTTGCTGGCGCAGTCGCATGGCACTCGCCCATAAGGGTCTCGATGCCGAGGTGGTGCCATGGCGCTTCACCGAAAATGCGACGCTTGCGGCACTGGGCGGCAAGACCGTTCCCATCCTGGTGGATGGCGAAGCAATCCTGACCGATTCCTGGGATATCGCGCTCCATCTGGATCAGCTTTATCCCGACGCACCCGCCCTCTTTCAGGGACCGCCCGAGACCTATCGCTTCATCGCCGCATGGACCGATCATGTGCTGAGCGCGTGTGTGGTCAGGCTGATCGTCTCCGACATCCTGCCGCTGCTGGGTGAGACTGCCCGGATTTATTTCTCGGAAAGCCGCGAAAAGCGGTTCGGCATGCCGCTCGATCAGGTGACGGCGGGGCGCGAGGCACGGCTGCCGGAGTTCCGGGGCTTGCTGGCACCGCTGCGCCGTACACTCGGTCAGCAGGCCTTTCTGGGCGGCGCACTCCCCGATTATGCCGATTACATCGTCTTCGGCAGCTTCATGTGGGCACGTGTGGTCAGCCCTTTGCGCCTGCTGGAAGCCGATGACCCCATCGAAGCCTGGCGAGGCCGGATGCTGGATCTTTTCGACGGCTTGGCCCGCCAAACCCCCGCCCTGGAGTTGGCGGCATGATGAGCGAGCAACTCGCCGCCGGAGCGCCATTTCCAGCCAACCCCGTCGCTTGCCTCGGCGGTGGGGAGGTGGCACCTGCCGCCGGTTCGGGCTGGCGTCTTCTGGTGGATCATCGAGGCCAGCAATGCCCACTCTGCAACCCCTGTCTCGGCACGCTGGTCTGAGAGGCTACGCGCTTTGACCGGCCTGCCCTGGCGGGGCGTGGCGGCGGGGCTGGTGGCCGTCTTCTGCTGGGCCGTCTATCTCGCCATGTCGCGCGCCGGTGTCACGGGCGATGGTCTGCACGCGGCGGATTTCGCGGTGTTGCGATTTGCCCCCGCCGGGCTGCTCATGCTCCCGCTGCTGTTGCATCGGGGAATTGTTGATTTGGGGGGGCTGGGCTGGTGGCGGGGGCTGGCACTCACGGCTTTCGCGGGGCCTGCCTTCATTCTGCTCGCCGCGGGGGGTTATGAATTCGCGCCGCTGGCCCACGGCGCCGTTTTGCAGCCGGCCACCGTCACTGTGATGGGCGCAACCTTAGCCTGGCTCGTGCTGGGCGAGCGGCCGGGCCTTGGCCAGGCGGTCGGTGTGCCGTTGATGCTGATCGGCCTCGTTCTCGTGGCCGGTGGTGGCGGGGCCGCAATCGCCGGTGCATGGCGCGGCGATCTGATGTTCGTGGGGGCGGGGCTGCTCTGGGCGGGTTTCGCCTTGCTGCTGCGCCGCTGGAAGGTGGAGGCTTGGCTTGCCACCGCTGTGGTCTCAGTGCTTTCGGCCTTGCTTGTGCTGCCGGCCTTCACATTGTTTGTCGGCTTCGAACGCCTGGCCGCTCTGCCGCCCACGACGCTGGCCTTGCAACTCCTGGCACAGGGCGTCCTCTCGGGCGTGGTGGCCATCTGGGCTTTCAGCCTTTCCGTGGCGCTTCTCGGCTCGGCGCGGGCCTCGCTCTTTCCGGGGCTGGTGCCGGTGAGCACCGTGCTCATAGGGATTCCTCTAGCCGGCGAATGGCCACTGCCCATCCAGATTGCCGGGCTGGCTACCGTGACTTTCGGCCTGGCGCTGGCCGTGCGGCGCTAACCTCCCGCATCACCCCAGCGAAGAGAGAGCTGGAACCGCACCCATTAGGGTGCCGGAGGAGGGTGAACCCATGCGACGCCGTCTTGTCATCGCCGGGCTTTCCGCTGCGGCCATCATTGGTCCGCGCCAGGCCGTGGCCGGCCCGCAGGCCTTGGTCGTCGAGCTCTTTACCTCGCAATCCTGCAATTCCTGCCCGCCCGCCGATGCGCTGCTGCTGGATTTGATCCGCAACCGGCCCGATGTACTGGCCCTCTCCTACCACGTTACCTACTGGGACCGACTGGGCTGGCGCGACCGCTTCTCCCTGCCGGCAGCGACCGAGCGGCAGCGCCGCTATGCCGGCCTTCTGCGCGAAGGGCGCTATCCAGGCCAAGTCTATACGCCGCAAATGGTGGTGCAGGGCCGCCGCGATGCCATTGGCTCCGACCGCCCCGCCGTCCTGGCCGAATTGCGGCAAGCCAGTCCCGTGACTGCGACCGGGTTGAGCATTATCGCGCATGAATCAGCGGTTACCATCGAAGTGGGGGCCGGGAGGGGCTCGGGAAATCTGGTGCTGATCGGCTTTGATCCGCGCCACACCACGACGATCCGCAGCGGGGAGAATGGTGGCCGGACCCTGGCCTATGGCAATGTCGTCCGCAGCATCACGCCGCTTGGCGCATGGGATGGGGCGGCCTTGCGGCAGCAGGCCGCGAAAGGGGCAGGCGAACGCATGGCAGTGCTGCTGCAGTCGCCCGATGGTGCGATCCTGGCGGCCGCCACGGCCTGATCAGGCGGCGATCTTCGCCACCGCCAGGAAATTGCGCAGCAGCGCGTGACCATGCTCGGAGGCGATGCTCTCCGGATGGAACTGCACACCATGGATGGGCAGGTCCCGGTGTGAGAGGCCCATGATCAGTCCGTCCTGCGTCTCGGCCGTGATCACGAGTTCGGCCGGAAGGCTGCTGCGCTCGACGATGAGCGAGTGGTAGCGCGTGGCCCGGAAGGGCGAGGGCAGGCCGGCGAAAACGCTCTGGCCTTCATGCAGCACGTCCCAGACCTTGCCATGCACCGGCTCGGGCGCGCGGATCACCTTGCCGCCGAAATTCTGGCCAATGGCCTGATGCCCGAGGCACACGCCCAGCAGCGGCAGCTTGGCTTCGGCGCAGGCGGCAATGAGTGGCAGGCAGATGCCGGCCTCATTGGGCGTGCAGGGGCCAGGCGAGAGCACCACCGCATCGGGCCGCATGGCGAATACGTCCTGCACGCTCAGTGCGTCATTGCGGCGGACAATTGGCTCCACGCCCAGATCGCCCAGGAAGTGGAAGAGGTTGAAGGTGAAGCTGTCGTAGTTGTCGATGAGAAGGAGCATCAAATGAACCTGCCGTCGGCGGACCTCTCCGGTCAAGCCGAGAAAGAGGCAGGATGTCGCAGCGCATTCGTCACAGGACGCGCGCGGTCATGTCCATCAGCAGGGGTCCGCCATGGGCGCGGGGCATGTCAGCATGGCTCGTCGTTGTGGCCTGCACGCGGGCGGAGGGAAGTGCAGCGGCAACTTCACGCGCCGTCACCTCGTTGCGTCCGCCGCGCATGGAGAGCACAGCCAGCGCAAAGCCCGGGAAGCGCTGCGCCCAGCGCCCGGACAGGGCGGCTGAACAGCAGGGCCGGTGCGGCGAGCAGCGAGCGCCGCGAAAACACGCTCAACGACGGCCGCCCGCCGCGAAACGCACCGCTTCCTCGGCGGCGCGAAACAGCGCCTTGGCCTTCTGGATGCATTCCTCATGCTCGGCGCGCGGGTCGCTATCGGCCACCACGCCAGCGCCGGCCTGCACATGCAGCGTGCCGTCCTTCACGAGCGCGGTGCGCAGCGCGATACAGATATCCATATTGCCGTCCACACCAAAATAACCAAGGCCGCCTGCATAGAGCCCGCGCCGCGAGGGCTCCAGCTCCTCGATGATTTCCATCGCGCGCACCTTGGGCGCGCCCGAGAGCGTGCCCGCCGGGAAGCCGGCCTGCAGCGCATCCAGCGCCGTCAGCCCCGCACGCAGCCGCCCACGCACTTCGGAGGCGATGTGCATCACCTGTGAATAGCGCTCGATGCGAAACTGCGCCGTCACCTTCACCGTGCCGATCGCGGCCACGCGCCCCACATCATTGCGCCCGAGATCGAGCAGCATGAGGTGCTCGGCGCGCTCCTTCGGATCGGCCAGGAGTTCGGCTTCCAGGGCGATATCCTCCTCGGGCGTGGCGCCGCGGCGGCGGGTGCCGGCGAGCGGGCGGATGGTCACCTCGCCCTCCTTCACGCTCACCAGGATTTCGGGCGATGCGCCGACGGAAGCAAAGCCGCCGAAGTCAAAAAATGTCAGGTAGGGCGCGGGATTGATGCGGCGCAGCGCCCGGTAGAGCGAGAAGGGCGGCAGGGCAAAGGGGGCCGAGAAGCGCTGCGAGGGTACGATCTGGAACGCATCACCCGCGCGGATGTATTCGCGGGCGCGCTCCACGGCGGCCATATACGCTTCGGGCGTGAAGTTGGAATGCGGCGCAGGCGGCGCGGGCAGGCGGGCGGGGGGTGCAGGGCGGGGCAGGGGGCGGTCCAGCGCTGCCTCCGCCTCATCGAGGCGTGATTGTGCCAGCGCCCATGCGGCCTCGGCATCCAGCCCGCAATCCGCCCAGACCGGCGTGACGAGGGTGAGCGCATCGCGCACATGGTCGAAGACCGCGACGAGGGTGGGGCGGATCATCACCGCCTCGGGAATGCCCAGGACATCGGGGTTGGTGTCGGGCAGGCGCTCCATCTGGCGCACCATGTCATAGCCCAGATAGCCAAAAAGCCCCGCGCAGATGGGCGGCAAGCCGGGCGGCAACTGCATGCGGATGGCGGCGATGCGCTGCGCCAACGCTTCCAGCGGCGGCGCTTCCTCGGGCTCGAAGCCATGGGGCGCAGCCAGGGCCTGACTGTTGCATTCGGCGACACCCTGGCGGCAGCGCCAGATCAGGTCTGGCGCCATGCCGATGGCCGAGAAGCGGCCGCGCGCCGCACCGCCCTCGACACTCTCCAGCAGGAAGGAATGCGCGCGGCCATCGGCGAGTTTGAGGAAGCTGCCGACCGGCGTCTCCAGATCAGCGACGCTCTCTCGCCAGAGCAGTTGCGATTGGCCTGAAGCCAGGACTGCACGGAATGTCGCGAAGTCGGTTCCGCTCATCTCAGTTGCCGGCCAATTGTTCGACCAGTCGGGGGTTGATGCGCACATTGGCCCGGGCGCGAAGGGCCGATTGGTACTGGGCTTCCAGGTCCTCGGCCATGGCCTGGCCGGTCTCAGCCCTGAGTGCGCCCAGCGCTTCTGCCTGGCTCGAGACATCGGCAGCCGTGACGGAGAGAAGCTGTACCAGCGCGAAAGCCTGGGGCCGTTCGATCATGGTCGCAGCCATCCCGCGCAATTCGAAGACCGGGCCAAGCAGATCGCGCGGCATGGGGTTGCCGCCGCCGGCTTCACGGCCAAAGGGGCCGAGTTCCTCGGCAGCGATGCCGGCGATCTCGGCCGCGGCGGCCAGCGTTTGGCCCGCCAGCGTTTGGCCCGCCAGCGTTTGGCCCGCCACCGTTTGGCCCTGGCGGGTGGCGGCCAGCAAGGCGGCGGCGCGCTCCTCCTGCCAGCGGCGGCGAGCGGCGGCGATGAAGCCGGCCTCCACTTGCGCGCGCACTGTCTCCAGCGGGCGGAGCGCGGGGGGCGCGATATCGCGGATTTCGACGGCCAGGAAACCCCATTCGCCTTCTTGCAGGCGCGGTGCGGCGCCGCGCTCCGCGGCGAAGATGGCGCGCAGGACCGCCGCGCGAACCGCCGCCGCTATGGGCAAAACCACCTCCCTGCCATCGGGCGCGCGGCCCATGGCGTCCATCCGCGTCTCGATATAGCCGAGCGAATAGCGCCTGGCGGCTTCGGCGAGGTTGGCGCCACCGGCCAGCGCGTCCTCGACGCGGTTCACCCGGTCAAAGGCGAGGTCGGCGGCGCGTTCGGCCTGAATTTCGGC
>JBBRVI010000157.1:0-8464 GCA_038247025.1 Acetobacterales bacterium | reverse complement strand
GAATATGACGGCATCCGGCCCGCGAGATTCCGCGGACTGGCTGACGGAATGGCCATCGAAGCGCAGGGCACGGGCAGCTTCGTCTGGCGCCGGGTCGAGGGAGTGCCCGCCTGCCTGACTTGGCGCTGGCGAGTGGAGGCGGCACCGCCCGCTACGGATTTGACCAGACGCGGCGGCGATGACCGCGCCATATCGGTGACAGTCGGCTTCCAGGGCTGGCCGACGCGATCCACTGTCTGGCAGCGGACGCAGCATGCCATTGCGCAAGCGCGCGCGGGGAGCCACACTCTGCCACGCAGCGCACTGATGTACGTCTGGGGAGGCACTGGGCAGGAACCGGCAACCTTCTACAGCCCCTGGATGGGAGGGCTGGGCAAGGTGCGCATCCTTCGTCCTGCGCAAGCCCCTGCCGGGCGCTGGTTCGAGGAGCGAGTGGATGTCGCCGCCGATTGGCGCGCGGCCTTCGGTGGAGATCCGCCGGCCATTCAGGAAATTGCCATCGGGACGGATGTGGACGATACACAGAGCCGCATTTCAGCAATGGTGGAGCGTATTCGCTTTGCGGCCTGTGGATAGGAGACACCATGCCGATTGAACGCAAGGAATTCCGCGACGCCATGGCGCGGCTTCCGGCGGCTGTGAATATCGTGACCACCGATGGCACAGCCGGGCTCGGCGGCTTCACCGCCAGCGCCGTGTGCAGCGTGACCGACAGCCCACCCACCTTGCTCGTTTGCATCAATCGCAACGTGTCTTCGTGCGACGCCTTCCGCGAGAACGGCGTCCTCTGCGTGAATACGCTTTGCGGCACGCAGCAGGAGCTTTCGACCATCTTTGCCGGCTATACCGGCGTGGACGGCCCCGCGCGCTTTGAAACCGGTGTCTGGAGCAAACTCGTCACCGGCGCTCCGGTGCTGGAGGGTGCTCTCGTCGCCTTCGACGCGCGCATCACCGATGTGGTGGAAAAGGGCACGCATCTGGTGTTCTTCGCCGAGATCGAGGGCATTCGCACGGCTGAGGGAATCGAGGCCGCCTTGCTTTATTTCGCGCGCGATTACCACTTGGTGGGCAAGGCGGCCTGAGGCCGCGCCGGACGCCTCAGATTGCAGTGGCTGCCATTCGCTCCGGTGGCAGGGAGAGAAAGGCTCGCGCACCAATGCCGGGCGCGGCCTCGATCACCAATTCGCCCCCATGCGCGCGCATCAAGGCTCGCGCGAGTGAGAGGCCGAAGCCCAGCCCGCGCGTGCGGTCGGACGCACCATCATGCGCGATGGGGGAGAGGTCCTCGATGGCGAGGCCCACCCCTTCATCCTCAATGATGATGGAGGCGGCATGTGGGCGCAGATCTGCGCGGATGTCGATCACATCGCCCTCGCTGGTTGCGCGGGCCGCTCGGCCCAGCACCTGAACGAAGGCGCCGCGAAGCGCACGGCGGTCACCTATCACGGCCAGATTCTCGATGGCGGGCGCGATTCGCCAGTGGCGCTTGCCCGGGCCAAGCTGGGCGCCTGCGATGGCCACAGCCTCGCGCAGGATGGGAGCCAGGGGGAACCGCTCCTCAGTGAGGTGGCGCATGGGTCCGTTCGTGGCGCCTTCTTCGGCCGCCGCATCTGCGAGGGAGAGAATGTGGCGCGCCTCTGCCTCGAAGGCGCGGCCAGTTTCGTCCCCCAGGGCCTGGGCTCGCCCCAGAAGTGCGAGTCCCATGCTGTTCAAATCACGCGAGAGGAGCCCAAAGCTGCGCATTCGCGCGTCCGCCAAGTTGCGTTGGGTCGCGGCCTCCGCGGCGAGCCGCGCAGCGCGCATGGTGGCGGCAGCGGCGGCCACAATGGCTGCAAGCGTCAGCAAAATCAGGAAGGAGGAGAGTGGGTCAGGGGTCATGGCCGGACCATGACCGCCCCCTGCTTAACGAGACACTAACGCGGGGCGAAAGAATCCAAAAAATCTGCCGCAACTCTAGTTCAACGCGATGAACCTTAGCCAAGGCACTGAAATCTAACAGATAATAGCCGGTGATTGCATCCAGCCTGCGAGACGTCAGACGCCGGAAATCCGGCTTAACCTGTCACACTGATCGATTCGCGATGTGGTCAAGCTGCGGCTCTCTTGGCCTGCGCGCGCACAATTCTGCGCTTCAGCACCAGCGCTTCGGGCGGCAGGTTGCGCGGCTTGGTGGTCAACAGGAAGGCGTCAATGCCGCCATTGTGTTCAATCGTGCGGATGCCATTCGTTGTCAGCCGAAGCTGGATCGAGACCGCAAGGACGTCCGAGTAAAAGGATGTTTCCTGCAGGTTGGGAAGAAAACGCCGGCGCGTCTTGTTATTCGCGTGGCTGACGTTGTTGCCCGTCAGAACGCTCTTGCCGGTGATGCCGCAGCGGCGAGCCATGGTGGTGTTCCTGAAAATAAGCTGCGCCCGGGCAGAACCCAGACCCATGTTGATCACTGAGCGCCGCGTATGTGGCAGCCCAGGCGTCGAGTCAAGTTCAGCCCTTCGGCAGGCTGGGCAACTGACGCAGTTCCCCGGCTTCCACACTGGCCAGCGCCTGGCGCAGCACGCCCGCGATGGCGCGGTCCTCCATGGAGCGAGCGAGCAGGCCCAAGGCCCCTCCCAACAGCGCCGAGGCCGCCGATATCGGCGAAATCTGCTGCTCCAGCATGTACTCGATGGCCTTGTCCACGACCGAGCCGGCGTGGCTCAGATCTCCAGGGGCGTCCCCTTCTACGGCTTGCATTCGATAAACTCCAAACGTCTCAGGCAGATGGGTCGCATGTCGCGCCAATGAAAGGGTAATCAGCTTAAAGGCTTCGTCATCCCCACGCTCTCGCCCACCTGACGCGCCCGCACGCCACTGCCGAATTCTGCCTGCGCCTGGGCGATCGCCGCGGCCTCGGCTGCGGCCACCGCCTCTGACTGGCGGCGCCACATCTCGGCGTAGAGGCCGTCCTCGGCGATCAGCGCGGCATGCGTGCCACGCTCGGCGATTTGGCCATCTTCCAGCACGATGATCTCATCGGCCTCCACGACGGTCGAGAGGCGATGCGCGATGACCAGCGTGGTCCGCCCGCGCGAGACATCGCGCAGTGATGCCTGGATTTCCTGCTCGGTGCGGGTGTCGAGCGCGCTGGTCGCCTCGTCCAGGATGAGGATGCGCGGGTCCTTCAGAATGGTGCGCGCGATGGCCACGCGCTGCTTCTCGCCGCCTGAGAGCTTCAGACCGCGCTCGCCCACGCGCGTCTTGTAGCCCTCGGGCAGCTTGAGCACGAAGTCATGCACCTGGGCGAGCTTCGCGGCCTGAACCACCACCTCCTCCGAGGCATCGGGCCGGCCATAGGCGATGTTGTAGCCGATGGTGTCGTTGAACAGCACCGTATCCTGCGGCACCACGCCGATGGCGCGGCGCAGACTATCCTGCGTCACGCTGCGCACATCCTGCCCGTCAATCAGCACTGCGCCGCCCGTCGCGTCATAGAAGCGGAACAAAAGGCGCGAGATGGTGGATTTGCCGGCACCCGTGGGGCCAACAATGGCCAGCATGCGCCCCGGCGGCACCTCGAAACTCACACCCTTGAGGATTTCGCGGTCCGGCCGGTAGGAGAAGCGCACGTCGCGGAAGGACACAGCGCCCGCGGTCACGGCGAGTGCGGGGGCATTCGGTGCATCGGCCACTTCCTGAGGGACGTTGAGCAGGGTGAACATGGCTTCCATGTCCGTCAGCCCCTGCTTGATCTCGCGATAGGCGAAACCCAGGATGTTCAGCGGCAGGTAGAGCTGGATGAGATAGGCGTTCACCATGACGAAATCGCCGACACTCATCGTCCCGCCCGAGATGCCCTGGCCGGCCAGCAGCATCATCACCGTCAGCCCCGTGGCCATGATCGCGGCCTGGCCAGCGTTGAGCACGTTCAGCGTGGTTTCTGAGCGCACATAGGCGCCCTCGTAGCGGGTCAGGCTATCATCGTAGCGCCGCGCCTCGTGGCGCTCATTATTGAAATATTTTACCGTCTCGTAGTTCAGAAGGCTGTCCACCGCCTTGGTATTGGCCTCCTGATCCGTGTCGTTCATCAAGCGGCGGAAGGCGAGGCGCCAATTGGTGAAGATCACCGTGAAGAGGATATAGCCGCCAATCGTTGCCATGATGGTGACCGCGAAGGAGAGCGCGAAAAACCACCAGAGGATCGCCGCGACCAGGAAGATCTCCACGATCGTCGGCAGGATGTTGAACAGCATGAAGTTCAGCACGATGGCGATGCCGCGCGTACCACGCTCAATCACGCGCGAAAGACCGCCCGTGGAGCGGTCCATGTGGAAGCGCATGGACAGGGCGTGCATGTGGATGAATACGCTCATCGCCACGCGGCGCGCCGCTCGGGCCTGCACCTTGGCGAAGACGGCGTTACGCAGCTCCGCCAGCGCGCTGCTCATCACCCGCAGCAGCCCGTAGCCGATGACCAGCGCGATGGGGATGGCCAGCATGGCGCCCACGCCGGCCTTGGGTGCCAAGGCGTCCACCGCGCGGGCATAGATGATGGGCACCAGCACATTGGCCGCCTTGGCCGCGATCAGGCAGAGCACCGCCAGCACCACGCGGATCTTCAGCTCCCGCTCACCCTTGGGCCAGAGGTAGGGAAGGATGGTGAGAAGGGTCCGGCCGTGATTTTCAGTATTCGCGCTCATGGACACCATGTGGCGCGGCCCCACAGTTTTGGGAACAGGCGGTTTGGGGAGCAGGGCGGTTTTGAGACTGGGCGGTTTTGAGATTGGGCGGTTTTGAGATTGGGCGGTTTTGAGATTGGGCGGTTTTGAGATTGGGCGGTTTTGAGATTGGGCGGTTTTGAGATTGGGCGGTTTTGGGACTGGGCGGTTTTGGGCGCAGGCGGTTTTGGAAGCGGGCGCCCTTCACGGCTTGGGCCGTCACTGCCACATGGCGGATATGAGCAAGCCCCTCGCCCGTCACATTGCCGCCTGCAACAACCTCGCCTCGCCCGCGCATCTCCTGCCCTTCCATTTCGGCACGCAGCATGTGGGCTGGGTCTCGGCCGAGCTGGCCCGCGCGCTGGTCTTCATGCCGCGCGACTTCCATTTCGAGGGGCGCGGCGTGGCCATGGCCGGCCGGCTGCGCAGCGCCGGACAGCGCAGCGATGCCCTGGCCGCCGCCGGGCGGCTTCTGGCGAAGCAGGGCTTCGGGCGCGTGCGTGGCGAGCTTTTCGACATCCGCGCCACGGCGGAAGGGTCTGTCCTGGGTACCCTGGATCGCGGGCTGGTCCCGCAATTCGGTGTGATCGGACAGGGTGTTCATCTCAACGGCTTGGTGCGCCGCGCGGACGGCCTGCATGTCTGGGTGGCGGTACGCGCCCGCGACAAGGCGGTGGCACCCGGCGAGCTGGACAATCTGGTGGCCGGCGGCATCCCCGCCGGGCTGGACGCGCTGGAAACCCTGCTGAAGGAGGCCGGCGAGGAGGCCTCGCTCCCCCCCGAACTCGCGGCACGGGCGCGGCTAACCGGCCGCATTTCATACATTCTCACCAATGACGAAGGCCTGCGACGCGATGTACTGCATGTCTTTGACCTGGAGCTGCCCGAGAGCTTCACCCCCACCCCGAATGACGATGAGGTGGAGCGGTTCGAACTCTGGCCCGCGCCGCGCCTGCTGGAAGCGCTGCGCGAGACGGAGAGCATCAAGTTCAATGTGAACCTTGTGCTGATGGACCTCTTTCTTCGCGAGGGGCTGATTGACCCGCATGGCGCGGAAGGCCAAGCGCTGCGCGGCGGCCTGGACCAAGGACCATGACCGAAGCGCCAATCCCCGCATGCCAGAACCGTTCCTGCCAGAATCGCGCCTGCCGAATTCCCGCGCGGGCAAAACAAAGGTAGCGTTACATCATGTCCAAGCCCCGCGTTGCCCTGTTCGTCACCTGCCTGGTGGACCTCTACCGCCCTTCGGTGGGCTTCGCCGCCATCAAGCTGCTGGAAGACGCAGGCTGCGAGGTGGTGGTGCCGCAAAGCCAGACCTGCTGCGGCCAGCCGGGCTTCAACTCCGGTGACCGCAAAAGCGCGCAGGAGATCGCCCGCCAGGTGATCGCGGCCTTCCTGGCCTATGATTATGTGGTGGCACCGTCAGGCTCCTGCGCGGGGATGATCTCGCATCATTACCCAAGCCTTTTCGCCGATAGCGACCCCACCGAGCGCGGCCGCGCCGAAGCGCTGGCGGCCAAGACGCATGAGCTTGTTTCGTTCCTCACGGATGTGCTGAAGGTCGGGCGGGTGGAGGCCAGCTATCCCGGCAGCATCGCTTATCATGACAGCTGCGCGGGCCTGCGCGAACTCGGCATCAAGGCGCAGCCGCGCCGCCTGCTGGAGACGGTGCAGGGCCTGGACATCAAGGAATTGGCCGAGCCCGAAATCTGCTGCGGCTTCGGCGGCACCTTCTGCGTGAAGTACCCCGAGATTTCGACGCGCATGGTCAGCGACAAGACGCGCGACATCACGGCCACGGGCGCTGATACGCTGCTGGCCGGCGATCTCGGCTGCCTGCTCAACCTGGCCGGGCGGCTGAAGCGTGAGGGCAGCGCCATCCGCGTGCGCCATGTGGCGGAAGTGCTGGCCGGCATGACCGAAGCCGCGCCGATCGGGGACGTGTGATGATCCTGGCCGATGAGGTTGCGGCGCACGGCTTCGCCCGCCGCCGGCCGGAGGAGACGCGCGGGTTGATCCCCGTGACGGATGCCGCGCTCTCGGATTTCGCGGCAAGCTGGCAGCGGCTGGCGACGGATGGCTTCATGGCCGATGGCGGGCGCTATCGCCGCCGGCGCCTGGCCAATTTCCTGGCCATGCCGGGTGAGGCGCGGCACCGGCGCGGCCTGCACCGGCCGCATTTCCAGGCCTCGGTGCACAACAAGCTCAATGGTGGCGTGGATCGCTGGTTTGCGCCCGTCGAGGATGCGGTGGCGCGCAACCCCGCCAGCCTGGGCCTGCTGGAACTGGGCCGTGGCGTGGCGGATGCGCTGCATCCCGGCACGGCATGGTTCGTCGAAATGCACCAGTTTCGCGTCGAGGCGGTCGCCCATGCGCCCGGCCTGCCCACGCCCGAGGGCGTGCATCATGACGGCGTGGATGTGGTGCTGATCGCCATGCTGGCCCGCACCAACCTTCAGGGCGGGGAAACCCTGGTGACGGAACCAACCGGCGCCGAACTGGCCCGCTTCACGCTGTATGGCTTGCTGGACCTCACCATCCTGGATGATGCGCGGGTGATGCATGGGGTCACCCCTGTCCAGCCGCGGGATGCCGCGCTTCCCTCCAGCCGGGATGTGCTGGTGCTGACCTGGAAACGCGCTTCCAGCCTGCGGCGATGACGCTGGAGGGTCTCTCCCGCGCGCTGAGTTTGCCCGGCCAGCCGCAGGTCGGCCTGGCGGCCATGGATGCGGCGCTGGCGAGCATGATCGGCCATCGGCTGTTCACCGTGCTCGTGCTGGATGAGGCGCGCGGGTTGAACCGCCGCTTTCATTCCAGCCGCCCCGCTGAATATCCGGTTGGCGGCTACAAGCCCCTGATGCGCGACAGCGAGTATTTCCGACAGGTCGTCACCCTGGGCGAGCCGCGTTTCTGTCGGGACCGGGCCGACATCATCCGCGCCTTTCCGGATTATGAGCTGATCCTCTCACTGGGCTGCGAATCCTGCGTGAACATGCCCATCCGCTGGAATGGGCATACGCTGGGCGCGCTGAACCTCCTGAACGTGGCCGGGCATTATTCCGAGGCGCAACTCCCGCTGCTGCGCGTCTTTGCTGCACTCGCCGTAGCCCCCCTGCAATGGATTCTAGCCGGAGCAGAGGCGTAAGCCACCGCCGTCTCAGTAGTAGGTCAGCGCCCGCGCCTTGCCGCCGAAGATGCGCCAAATGAAGAAGGTGTAGACCCCGATCATCGGCAGCACAGCCAGTGCGCCAACCAGGATGATGATCAATGATTCCGGCGCGCTGGCGGCTTCAAAGATGGTCAGGCGTTCGGGCACCACATAGGGCCAGAAGCTGTAGGCCAGCCCCTGGAAGCACAGCACAAAGATGGCGGCGGTGGAGGCAAAGGGCACCCAGTCCAGCGTGTGATCGGCGCGGGGGAAACGGCGCAGGAAGATGTGCAGCAACAGGAACAGCGCGCCGGTGGCCAGCGGGATCGGCGCCAGGCCGAAGATTTGCGGCAGGCCAAACCAGCGCTCGAAAATGCGTGGGCTGGCGAAAGGGGTCGCTGCGCTGACGGCCAGGACGCCTGCCCAGCTGATGTAGAGTGCCCAGCGCCCCCAACGCGCGGCCAGGAGTTGCAGATCGCCCTCACCCCGCCAGACGAGCCAGCAGGCGCCGATCAGCGCATAGGCCGCGACGGTGAAGACGCCGGTCAGCATGGCGAAGGCGAAGGCCAGCCAGCCTTCGGCGAACCCCAGGATATAGCTGCCCAGCATCCAGCCCTGGCTGAAG
>JBBRVI010000156.1:0-8518 GCA_038247025.1 Acetobacterales bacterium | reverse complement strand
AGGCGGGTTCTCGGAGGCGGAGCGCCAGTCGAACTGGATGCCGCTCGTGTAATAGCGGTCGGTGCCGGCGAAGAGGTCATTGTCATAGCTGAGCGAGAAGCTGCCGCGAGGATCGGCCTTGCGCCCCTCCTCCGCCATCGCGGGCGACAGGCCGGCAAGCAGGAGGAGCAGAGCCAGAGAAGAACGGGGGGGCATTCAAGCGACCTTGAGGCTGACCCTTGCCTCCGCGGAATCACGCGAAGGCGCGGGCGTAGGGGGATGTCCACCACGCGCAGGTCTGAACCTGAGCAGGTAGCCCCTGAACCGCTGCGCCGCTGGAAAGTTGCCTTGTCGGGATCAGGCCATCTCGGCCGAGCGGTCCCACAGATTGGGAACCACCACATTGGTGTAGCCCGAAACAAAGCGCTTCTTCATGCTGGTTTGTGCATCGAACACATGCCGCTCGATGGCGCCGATATTCCCCCCATAGACATGAATGGAGATGGAGGGTCGGTCCGGGATGGCGTTTTGCACCCAGTGCACATCCTCCTCGCCCGACCCCACGCCGACCACCTGGCCTGGCGCGAGGTGATCCGTCTGGCCCTCGCGCATGGGCGACCCCGGGTCGGGGTGCATGGTGATGCTTACCTCCGCGCCGCGCAGCATGCCTACCAGGCCCCACACCTTGTGGTTGTGGATCGGCGTGCGCTGGCCGATGCCCCAGACGAAACTCACCACCGAGAACCGCTCCAGTGGATCGCAATGCAGAAGGTATTGCCGATAGGTGGGGCCGGGTTCGGCCAGTGCCTCGGGCAGCCAGTCGTCGCGGGCGATGAGGTCCGACAGCAGCGCTTCGCCCTCGGCGAGCCAGCGCTCCTCGGGGGGATCTTGATCGGCAAGGCGTGTCATGGCCTGGATGAAGTGCCTCAAGGGTGCGATGTCGGTCATCGTTCTTCTCCCAGGGCGCGCTTCGCGACGGCGGCGAGAAAGCCGGAGGCCGCGGGCAGCACGTCGTCATTGAAATCATAGGCGGGGTGGTGCAATTCGCGCCCGCCATCGGCTGGGCCATTGCCGATCCAGACGAAAGCGCCGGGCACTTCCGCCAGGAGCCAGGAAAAATCCTCGCCTGTCATGGCCGGCGGCAGGTCGCGGCGGATGGTGGTGACGCTGGCGGCGGCGGCGGCGGTCTCACGCTCGGCGGGGTGGTTGGCGGTGACGGGAACGCCGCGGCGGAAGGCGATTTTGGCCGTCAGCCCATAGGCCGCGGCAATGCCATGGGCGATCTCGCGCATGCGCGCCTCGATGATCTCGCCCACGGAGTCGTCCAGCCAGCGCGCGGTGCCGAGCAGCGTGGCCCTGTTGGCGATCTGGTTGGAGGCGGACCCGGCCTGCGCGATCGTGACACTCACCACGGCGGATTGCAGCGGGTCCACCCCGCGCGCCACGACGGATTGCAGCGCCACGATGGCATGGCCGACGCCCAACATGGGGTCGCGTGTCTTATGGGGCAGGGCGGCATGGCCGGCATGACCGTCGAAGCTGATCTCGAAGCGCGCGCCTGCGGCCATCACGGCACGCTCATGGATGGCGATATGCCCCGTCTCCAGCCCAGGCCAATTGTGCCAGCCAAAGATCCGGTCCATCGGGAAGCGCTGAAACAGCCCATCCCGGATCATGTGCCGCGCGCCGCCACCACCCTCTTCGGCTGGCTGGAACACCAGGCGTATTGTGCCGGACCAGCTGTCATCGGCCAGCAGAAGTGCGGCCGCGCCAAGCAAAGCGGTCGTGTGGCCGTCATGCCCGCAGGCATGCATCACGCCAGGCTTCTGGCTGCGATGCGGCAGGGTTTCGTCCAGCTCCTGGATGGGGAGCGCATCCATGTCGGCGCGCAGGCCAACACTGCGATTGCCGCCGGTTCGCAGGCTTTGCCGCCGCAGCGTGGCCACCACCCCATGGCCGCCAATGCCGGTCTCGATTTCGGTCACACCCAGGAATTTGAGCTTTTCCACGACGAAAGCGGCGGTTTCGCCCTCATCGAGGGTCAAGCCCGGATGGGCGTGGAGGTGGCGGCGCCAGGCCGTGAGAGCGGAATGCAGCGAGGAATCCATGGGGCAGTCTAGGCGCAAAAGCGAGCCGAGGGAATCAGGCTTGGCGAGTCGCGATTTTTGAGCCAAATCTTCGAAGATGACCCTTGATCTCGTTCTCAAAGGTTGTATCTTGAAACCCTTACCGACTTACGGTTGTATAATGCCGAGTTTGAAAGCAGATCGCCATGAAATTCGCTGACATCGGCCAACAGCTCCGTGCCTACCGCATGGAATCGGGCATGCGGGCTGAGGAAATCGCCGCGCGACTCGGTGTCTCGCGCGCTGCCCTTTACCGATACGAAAAAGGCGAGGTGATCAAGCTTGAGACGATTCGCCGCCTAGCGGAGTTGCTCAAGGTCTCGCCCTTGTCGCTTCTGGGGATCGGCATCGAATACTTCGCCCGCCCCGCCGCCTTTCAGGAGCGGCTGCGCGGCCTTGAGGAGCAGGCGGACCAGATTCTCCTCGTGGGTGGTGCCTTTTGCTGGCAGATCACCGACGAAAGCATGGACGGCGCATTGGCCGAGGCCTGGACCCAGGCCGTCCCCGCAGGCCCTGACCGCAACGTGGCGATTTCCCTCATCGAGCAAGGACTGGGCGCACTTGCGGCGCGCAAGCGGCTTTATACGCAAAAGCGGCCCAGCGTGATCGCCGTGCTGGGTGAAGCCGCCGTGATCGGCTTCCTGCAGGATGGCGTCGCCGCTGGCCTGAGCATCCCCGAAGCGTCACGCAGCCGTGCGCGCATTGCCGCCGCGCAGGAGGCCGAGGCCATGGCGGTGATCATGGAAACCGTGCCGATCGGCCTGCAACTGGGCCTCGCCACCGGGGTCCAGCCCGCCGCCCCCTTCATGGTGTTGCGCGGGCGGGAGCGAGCGCATGTCATCACCTCGCCTATCGCTGCCGATGCGCCCCCTTCCGCCGCGACGGGCGTGGCTGGAATCACGGCCGCCGAGGAAGCGGTTTCCGTCCACCAGCGCGTGGCCGAGGCGATGTGGCGCGATTCGCTGAAGGGCTTCGAAGCTGCGGCCCGGCTGCGGCAGTTGGTGCGCAACGCGCAAGGCTGATACGCGCCGCCCTGGCCACCGAACACGGCTATCCGCGCGCCAACGGATGGTGTTCCTCCACCACGGCGCGCAGCCTTTCTTCCATGACGCGCGTGTAGATCTGGGTTGTGGCGATGTCGGCGTGGCCTAGCAGCGTCTGCAAGGCCCGCAAATCCGCCCCCCGTGAGAGCAGATGCGTCGCGAAGGAGTGCCGCAGCACATGCGGGCTGACCTTTGCCGGATCGAGCCCTCCCGCCACCGCCGCCTGTTTGAGCAGCAGCCCGACGCTTTGACGGGTCAAATGCCCCCCGGCCCCGCGTGAGGGCAAAAGATATCTCCTTGCGGCAAGCCTGCCCCTGCCGCGCGCAACCAGCCCCTCCTGCGCCGCCTGCGCCGCCTCGCGCGCACGGCGAGAGATGGGAACCAGGCGCTCCTTGCGCCCCTTGCCCATGACGGTGACCAGTGGCTCCTCTGCGCGCAGCATCCCGGCGGGCAGCGTCACCAACTCCGTCACGCGCAGACCCGAGGCGTAGAGAAGTTCGATCGCGGCGGTGGCGATGGGCGCCTGTGCGGCGGGCAGCTTTGCAGCACCGTCCAGCAATTGCGCCATCTGCGCCTCGGTCAGCGCCTTGGGCAGTGAGGCGGGGGCTTTGGGGCTGTCCAGCAATTCGGTCGGATCATCGGCGCGGATGCCCTCGCGGGCCAGAAAGCGATAAAATTGCCGCAGCGAGGAAAGCCGTCGCGCCTGGGTGCGCGCGGAAAACGCCGCCAGCGTGGCCAGCCAGGCGCGCAATTCCCCTGGCCCCGCCTGGGCGGCCCCCGCGCCGAGGAAACCGAGCGCCCCCTCCAGATCGGCGCGATAGGCGGCAAGCGTGTTGGGTGCGGCCCCGCGCTCGGCCGACATCATTTCCAGGAAGGATTCAAGCTCCCGGGTCACCGCACCTGGAAGCGGTCATTCGGCAGGGTGCGCTCCACCGGCGCGGTGGTCACCGCCGGGGGAAATGCGCCGAGGGCGAGCAACCCCAACGCGGCCGCGGTGAGGAGGAGCATCAGTAGGGTCAGCACTGGACGGCGGAACATGGCGGGCTTCTCGTCCCCTCGCGCGGCAAGGGGATTGTGCTAGCGTTGCAAACAGTGTCACGCAACCTCGCCCAGCCCGATTCCCTTCAGGCTCCTCCATCGCGCAGCATCGTGCTGGTCGGCATGCCAGGGGCGGGAAAATCGTCCATTGGCCGGCGCCTCGCGGCGCGCTGGGGGCTGCCCTTCCGCGACGCCGACACCGAGATCGAGCAGGCCGCCAACATCCCCATCAGCGAGATCTTCGCCCGCTATGGCGAGGCGCATTTCCGGCAGGGTGAGCGGCGCGTCATTGCCCGGCTGCTGCAATCGGACGGCCCCATCGTGCTGGCCACGGGCGGCGGCGCCTACGTGGAGCCTCGCTCACGCGCGGCGATCCGCGAGGCGGGTGCGACCACCATCTGGCTGAAATGCCGCATCTCCACACTGATGCGTCGCGTGGCCGGGCGTGACCATCGTCCCATGTTCATCGGCCAGGACCCCCGCGACGTGCTGGAGCGCCTGATGGCCGCCCGCCACCCCGCCTATGCGCAGGCCGATGTGACGTTGCTCTGCAATGATGAACACCCCGATGTGACAACGCGCCGCGTCGCCGAAGCCTTCGCCGCGCACCGCCCGCCGCAACGACTGCGCGTGGAACTTTCGCGCAACGCCTATGACATCGTGATTGGCGAGGGTGTGCTCAAGCGCGCCGGCGCGGAACTGGCGCAGCGGCTGGAAGGCCGCCGCGTGGTGATCGTGAGCGACCAGGCGGTGGCGCCTCTGCATCTGCCCACCCTGCGCGAATCCCTGGCCGATGGCGGCTTCACCATCGCCGCCGAACTCCTGGTGCCGCCGGGCGAGGCCAGCAAATGCTTCGCGCAATTCGAGCGGCTGGTGGATGGCATTCTCTCCGCCAAGGCTGACCGGCGCCTGGCCGTGATCGCGCTGGGCGGCGGCGTGGTGGGCGATCTGGCGGGTTTTGCCGCAGCCTCCGTGCTGCGCGGCCTGGACTTCGTGCAATGCCCGACCACGCTATTGGCCCAGGTGGACAGCTCGGTCGGTGGCAAGACCGGCATCAATACGGGCCACGGCAAGAACCTGGTGGGCGCCTTTTATCAACCGAAACTCGTGCTGGCCGATACCGCCACGCTGCGCACCCTGCCGTTGCGCGAGTTGCGCGCAGGCTGGGCCGAGGTCGCCAAGCACGGGCTTCTGCAAGGCTCGCTTTGGGATTGGTGCGAAAGCGAAGGCCCGCGCGCCATGCAGGGCGATGCCATGGCACTCGCGCATGCGGTGCTGGAAAGCTGCAAGCTGAAATCCGCCGTGGTGGTGGAGGATGAGTTCGAAACCAAGCCCGAAGGCGGGCGCGCGTTGCTGAATCTCGGCCACACCTTCGGCCATGCGCTGGAGGCCGAGAGCGGCTATGGCGGCGAGTTGCTGCACGGCGAGGCAGTGGCGATCGGCCTCGGCCTCGCCGCCGAGCTTTCCGCCCGGCTTGGCCTTTGCTCGCAGGAAATGCCCGGCCGCGTGCGCGAACACCTGCGCGAGATTGGCCTGCCAAACCGCGTCGCGCAATTGACGCGCGGCTTCTCCGCCGAGCGGCTGCTCGCGCGGATGCGCGCCGACAAGAAGGCGCGTGACGGCGCGCTGCGCTTCGTGCTCCTACGGATGCCCGGCGATGTATTCACCGAAAGCGGCGTGACCGAATCCCTGGTCCGCGCCCTGTTGATCGAGGAAGGCTGCGCGCCATGAGCGAGAACAACCTCCAGGTGCTGCTCCGCCGTCGCCCCCAGGGCGAGCCCCTGGCCGAGGATTTCGAGATTGTCGAGCGCCCCGTGCCGCTCCCCGGCCGCGGCCAGGTGCTGCTGCGCAACCGCTTCCTCAGCCTCGACCCCTACATGCGCGGGCGGATGAGCGACGCGAAAAGCTATGCCAAACCCGTGGACCTCGGCGCCGTCATGGAAGGTGCGACCGTGGGCGAGGTCGTGGCTTCCGACGACCCCAGCTTCGCGCCCGGCGATACGGTGATGGGTGGCCAGGGCTGGCAGCGCTTCTGCGTCGTGGATGGCGGCCGCCTGCGCCGCGTGGATGTGAATGAGGCGCCGCTCTCGGCCAATCTGGGCGTGCTGGGCATGCCCGGCCTGACCGCCTGGGTGGGGCTTGAAGATATTGGCGAGCCAAAGCCGGGCGAGACGGTGGTGATCAGTGCCGCTTCGGGGGCAGTGGGCCAGGTGGCGGGACAGATCGCCAAGGCACGCGGCTGCCGGGTGATCGGCATTGCGGGTGGGGCGGCCAAATGCGCCTTCGTGAAGGATGAGCTGGGCTTTGACGCCTGCCTGGATCATCGCGCAAACCTCGACACGCAGTTGGACGCGGCCTGCCCCAAGGGGGTGGACGTCTATTGGGAGAATGTCGGCGGTCATGTGCAGGCCGCGGTGTTCCCCCGCTTGCGTGATTTCGGGCGGATGGTGATGTGCGGGATGATCTCGCAATACAACATCGCGCCCGGTGCCGATGCCGCGGGCGCGCCGCAGGGGCCCAATCTGGGCCCGATTGTGCGCAAGCGCCTGCGCATCCAGGGCTTCATCGTCAGCGACAGCGGGTGGCAGCGCTACGGCCAGTTCCGCGCCGTGATGCTGGGGCTGATCCGCAGCGGCCAGTTGAAGTGGCGCGAGGATGTGGTGGAGGGGCTGGAAGACGCACCGCGCGCTTTTATGGGACTCCTCAAGGGCGAAAATTTTGGCAAGCTGGTGATCAAGATCAACTGATCCGCGACACGAAGGAGCCCACATGCTCGACGCCCCCGCCGCCCCGCGCAACATTGACCTGGTCGTGGCACTCGCTGAAGCACGGGAGGCCTATGTGGCGGCCCGGCCAAAAAGCGCCGCCGCCTATGAGCGCGCGCGGCAGGTGATGCCGGGCGGCAATACGCGTTCCACCCTGTATTACTCGCCCTTTCCGACGGCCATGGAGCGCGGCGAGGGCTGCTTCCTGCACGATATTGACGGGCATGATTACCTGGACCTCTGCGGCGAATACACCGCCGGGCTGTTCGGGCATTCCGAGGCGCGGATCATCAAGGCGATAGAGGGCGCCATAGGCCGTGGCCTGAACCTGGCGGCGGCGGGCGAGCGGGAATCAGTCTTCGCCGGCATCCTTTGCGCGCGCTTCCCCTCGGTGGAGCTTGTGCGCTTTGCCAATAGCGGCACAGAGGCCAATCTTCTGGCCCTCTCCGCCGCGCGCGCCTTCACCGGGCGCGAAGGCCTGCTGGCGATGGATGGCGGCTATCATGGCGGCATGCTGACCTTCGCGGGCGGCGGCAGTGCGGTGAATGCGCCCTTCGCCGTCACGCTCGCGCCCTACAACGACATCGAGGCAACTCGCGAACTGATCCGCGCACACAAGGACCACCTCGCCTGCATCCTGCTGGAGCCGATGATGGGCAGCGGCGGATGCATCCCCGCCAGCCGTGAATTCCTGCTGATGCTGCGTGAGGAAGCCACCGCGCATGGCATCATTCTCACCTTCGACGAGGTGATGACCAGCCGCCACAGCTCGGGCGGATTACAGAAACTGCACGCCATCACGCCGGACCTCACCACGCTCGGCAAATACGTGGCCGGCGGGATGTCGTTCGGCGCCTTTGGTGGGCGGGCGGATATCATGTCCCTCTATGACCCGGCGCACCCCAAGGCGCTGCCGCATGGGGGTACCTTCAACAACAATGTGCTCAGCATGGCGGCCGGCGTGGTCGCCATGGGGGAAATCTTCGACGATGCGGCGGCGGAGGGGCTGCGTGCGCGCGGCGAAGCGCTGCGGGACGCGCTGAACGCAGCCTGCCAGCGGCACCGCGTGGCGATGCAGTTCACCGGCATCGGCAGCATGATCCAGCCGCATTTCCGCCAGGGCGAGGTGCTGCGCCCCTACGCGCAGAACCCGATGGAAGAAGGGCTGCGCGAGCTGTTTTTCCTCGATGTCATGGCGGCGGGCATCTACATCGCGCGGCGCGGCATGGTGGCGCTCAGCCTGCCCGTGGGCCAGGCCGAGTGCGACCGTTATGTGGCGGCGGTGGACGCGTTCTGCGCCACGCACCGCCCTTTGCTGGCCGCAACCTGACGGCCTATTCGGGCTCGACGCGTGCGAGGCGCAGCAGCCCCTGCGCTTTCTGGAAATCCTGCGCGATAAAGGCATCCAGCGCCGCGCCGGCCTGGAACAGGGGCACGATCCCCAGGCCCGTCAGCCGCGCACGCACCGCTTCCTCCCCGATGATGGCCTCGACCTCGGCTGCGATGAGCGCGGCGATGGCATCGGGCGTGCGCGGCGGCGCCCAGACGGCCCACCAGGAATGTGCGT
>JBBRVI010000155.1:0-8520 GCA_038247025.1 Acetobacterales bacterium | reverse complement strand
GCTGGCCGTCGCCAGCATATGCTGGAAAATCCGTTCCCCGCACGCCAAAACGCTCTCACTCCCGTCCAGCACCGTCCCGCAATTGATGTCCATATCCTCCTCCATATGCTGGAACATGGCCGTATTGGTCGCCAGCTTCAGTGAGGGCGCGGGCTTGCAGCCAAACACGCTCCCTCGCCCCGTGGTGAAGCACATCAGGTTTGCCCCACCCGCCACCTGCCCCGTCGCCCCCACCGGGTCATAACCGGGCGTGTCCATGAACACGAAGCCGTGCGCGCGCACCTCCTCGGCATAGCGCACCACATCCACCAGATTGGTCGTCCCCGCCTTGGCCATGGCGCCGAGGGATTTTTCCAGGATCGTCGTCAGCCCGCCCGCCTTGTTCCCCGGTGAGGGGTTGGCGTTCATCTCCGCCCCCTCGCGCGCCGTGTAATCCTCCCACCACCAACCAGCTTCTGCCCCACCTCGGGCGAGACGGCGCGGCGCGTCAGCAGATGCTCCGGCCCATGGGTCTCCGGCGATTCCCCAAGGGCCACCGCGCCATCATGCTGCCCACGGATTCCGGGTTGCGGAAGTCGCCTGATTTCCGGCAGCATCCCTCCCAGAAAAACAAAACGAGGAATTCTCCATGTTGAACCGCCGCTCGCTCGGCCTGGCCGCTTTGGCCGCCCCTTTCGTTTCCAACGCCGCCCTGGCCCAAGGTACGCGCTTGCGCTGGGCGCATGTCTATGAAGTGGCCGAGCCCTACCACACCGAAGCCGTCTGGGCCGCGGCGCAGATCCAGCAACGCACCAGCGGGCGCTGGAACATCGAGGTCTTCGCCGCCTCGGCATTGGGCAATGAGCCGCAGATCAACCAGGGCCTCACCCTGGGCACGGTGGACATGATCTATACCGGCGTGGCCTTTGCCGGGGCCAGCTTCCGCCCCATCGCCATCAGCCACGCGCCCTATGCCCTTCGGGACTACGCGCATTTCCAGGCCTATCGGGGCTCGGACCTGCACCGCGAAATGATCGCCGGGTATGACCGGCAGACCAACCACCACGCCGTCGCCCTCACCTATTACGGCGACCGGATGGTCACGGCCAATCGCAGCGTCATGACGCCGGCCGATATGCGGGGGTTGAAGCTGCGCGTGCCCCAGGCGCCCTCCTTCCTGATGTTCGCGCGTGCGGTCGGCGCCAATGCCACGCCCATCGCCTTCGCCGAGGTGTATTTGGCACTGCAGAACGGCACGGTGGATGGGCAGGAGAACCCCCTCCCCACCATCCAGGCCAAGAAGTTTTATGAGGTGCAGACGCATATTTCCCTGACCGGCCACATCACCGACAGCCTTTTGACCATCATCGGAAGTGCCACGATGCGCCGTTTGTCGGAAGCGGATCGCGTGGTGTTCCGCGAGGTCCTGGCCCAAGCAGCGGATCGCTGCGGCCAGGCCATCCGCAGTCAGGAGCAGGAATTGGCCGCCTGGTTCCGCACCCAGGGCAAAACGGTGCAAGAGCCCGACCGCGCCGCTTTCCGCGCCGCCTGCGTGCCCCTGCACAACGAAAACGTAGGCTGGACCCGCGCCCAATACGACCGCCTGCAAGCGCTGTAATGAGTGGTTTCCAAAGGACTCCCTCTTTAGACGTGGGCGGCCTTTGGCGGGATCAAGGGGCATCGCCCCTTGCTTCTTCTTTCCAGGAAAGCCCCGCACGCCGCATGCGTTGAAACACGAAGGCGGCCCAGCCAAGTTGAACGGCCAACGCCGGAAGCCCCACCAACGGCTTCCAGTCAGCGGAGACATTCAGGAACACCACGGCCAGCAAAGCGTGAAACAGCGCAAAGCCCCAATGCGTCGCCGCCACTGCGCGCGTGGGCACGCCGGCCCGCTGCGCCATCTGGTACAGATGGGTCCGGTGCGCTGCCCCCACGCGCTGGCGCATCAGGGCGCGGCGCAGCAGGGTGAAGCCGGCGTCGAACAGCAGCCCAAAGAGCAGCAGCGGCACAATGAGGAAGCTGACCTGGATGTGCTCGAAGCGCGCGGCGGCGATGGCCAGCACGGCCAGCATGAAGCCGGCGAACTGGCTGCCCACATCGCCCATGAAGATGCGGGCGGGGTGGAGGTTGAAGGGCAGGAATCCCAGGAACCCCGCCAACAGGAACAGCGCCGCCGCATACACGAAATCGCCGCCAAGCCATGCTCCGATGCCCGCGAGAGCGGCGCAGGCAATGATGATCGTCCCCGCGACCAACCCATCCAGACCATCCATGAAATTCACGGCGTTGGTGCAACCCATGATCCAGAAGATGGTGAGCATCGTGCCAAAGACGCCCAGCTCCACCGGCCCCAGCCCAGGCACCGAGATCCGGGTAAGTGTCACGCCCGACACCACCACCACCAGGGCTGCGGCGAATTGGCAGATCAGGCGCAAGCGCGCCGAGAGATTCCTGATGTCGTCCAGCAACCCCACGGTCGCGATGGCAATAGCTGCGAGGATGACGCCAATGAACTGCCGCTCGGCGATGCGGGCCAGGTCGGCGATTTGATACAAAGCGATAATGCCAAGGATGAAGGCGAGCACGGGCCCCACACCCCCGCCGCGCGGCGTGACGACGTTGTGGGCGCTGCGTGCGTTGGGCACATCGAGGATTGGCCAGCGGATCATCGCCCACACCATCAGCGCCGAAAATGCGACCAGCGGCAGGACCATCAGCAGATGCGTCAGAAGAATGGAGATCGGCATGGGCCGCCGGCTATGCCCAGGCGCAGGGCTTGCCGCAACCCGGCGTCATGCGCTGAAAATCTGCGCCAGCCGTGCCCGCATGGCCTTGGGCTGCAGCGCGGCGTCGTAGGGGTGGCCGCGATGCGTCTGGCCGTCGCGCCGGGCCACGCCGGGCTCCAGCACCAGCCAGGAATCGCGGTCGGTCAGGCCCCAGGTGAGGAAGGTGCGCGCCCCACCCTCGATGGCGGCGTTGACAAAGGCGCCGGCGAAATCCGCGACCGCCGCATCCCGCAAGGCCATGGTCGGCGCCAGGATATCGGGCTCGCGCACATCGAGTTCGGTGATGAGGATGGCCAGGCCCAGCGTACGCAAGGAGCGCAGGAAGGTGATGAAGGGTTCGGCCAGGAAGGGCTCGCGCATTTGCAGATGGGCCTGGATGCCGATGGCGTCCAAGGGGCAACGCCGGTCCAGCAGGCCGCGCACGACGCGCAGCAGGCGCTCACGCTTCACAGCGGCCCAGGGCGTATCAGCCTCGATACCGTAGTCATTGAGGGTCAGGCGCAGCGTCGGGTCCACCTGGCGGGCGAGGCGGAGCGCGCGTTCCACATAGCCTGGGCCGAGGGCCGCGAGCCAGGGCGTGGGGCGCAGGTCGCCCTCGGTCGGGTCGGGATTGTCGCTGCCGGGCGGGTTGGAGATGATCTCGTTCACCACATCCCAGTCGCGGATGGTCTCGCGCGTTTCGCGCAGCACGGTGGTGATATGAGTTTCAAGGATGGCGTCAGCCGCGGGCCGGCTCTCGGCAAGGGCGGGTGCGAGCCAGGGCGGCATGGCCACATGCCAGACCAGCGCATGACCTCGCACACGCTGTTTGTGGGCCTGGGCAAAGCGCAGCACCTGATGGAGGGGAGCGAAGTCGAAACGGCCGCGCTCAGGTTGCAGCGAATCCCACTTCGCCGCCCATTCAGGGACGATGACGTCGGCCTCACGCGCGACAAGGGCGGCGAGGGCGGGATCATTCTCCAACATCTGCCCCTGCACCGCCGTGCCGAAGCTGATACCGCGGCGCCGGGCCAATTCGCGCAAGCCGGACGACTGGGCGAACCCCGGCCTGGCCAGCACCGCGCCGGCCAGGCCAAAGGCAAGGCGGCGCGGCAGGCTCACGCGGCGCGCGCGTATGCGGGGGCCTGGGCCTCGCGCGCCAGTACTTGGCGATATCTGTCGCGTCGCCAGCACAGTACGCGCCAGAAGGCCCGCGCCGCGAGGTCCGACATGCGGCCACGCGGCTCCAACCCGATGGATTTGAAAATCATCCCCATGCTGCGTTCGATATGGGGATAGCGATAATACCCCATCGCGCGGCCCATATAGCCAGCCGAACAACGATCATGGGCATATTCCATGCCCGGAGGGTCGTTGCTGCAATGGAAGGCGAAGGCCAGTTCGTCGTCCTCCGTCTCGCCGATGCGGCCGAATGCCACGCGCAGGCGCCTGGGGAAGGAGAGGTTCTCGCGCTCCAGATAGCGCTTCATATGGTCGTAGAAGAGCTTGAAATGCCGGTATTCATCCGCGGCGATGAGGCGGCAGACCTGCTTGAGCACCGGTTCCTCCGAAGCGTCACCCAGCGCCGTGTAGTAGCTGGAAGTCCCCGTCTCGACGATGCAGCGCGCAATGAGTTCGCCGGTGCGGGAGCCACGGACCGAGGCATCGGCCTTCACGTCAATGGTGTAGCCGGCACGATATCGCGCGAAGGCAGTCATGTACTCGAAGGAGGGATCAGCGAGCGTGGCCCAACGGCCGAGCGCGTCGCCATGCTGGTTTTCCTCGACGGCCCAATTGTCTGCTGCCGCCTGGAAGGCCGGGTCATCATGAAAGACGGATTTCAGATAGGCAGCGTACTCATCGCCGTTGCGCTCAACCATGGCGGCGGCTTTGACGAGGGGGATGACCTCAGGCTCAACCTTCGAGGGGTCGAAGCGATCCCAGGCCACCTGCTCCATTGTCCAGTGTTTCATGACATCTGCGTCCCCGCTCTATTCTTGCGGGGGGGATTCCGATTTTTCAAGCCGCTTCGGCGGATTCGCGCATGGAGCGCATCGCCAGCAGTCGAAGCATTGCGCTCTCCCGCTTCTCAACCGATTCGCCGGCCGCAGCCTGTGCATAGGCGGCTTCGGCCCCGGCGATGCGGCGCTCCGCCTCGGCCTTGGAGAGTTCCGCAACCGGGACGGCTTCATCGGCGAGGATCGTGACGCGACCGGGTGTCACTTCCGCAAAACCGCCGGCGACGAAAAGGCGGTCGGTTTCGCGGCCCCCATCAGTCACGCGGATGGTGCCGCCACGCAGGGTGACGATCATGGGCGAATGGCCGGGCAGCACGCCCATCTCGCCCTCGGCAGCGGGAATGACGACCATTTCCACCGCACGCGAGAGCAGGAGCTTCTCCGGGGAAACAAGTTCAAGCTGAAACGTCGCCATCAAATATCCCCGTCAAACATACGCGAACGGACCAACAACTCAAGCGGCTTGCTTGAGTGTTTCTGCCTTCTTTGCTGCCTCTTCAATCGTGCCGACCATGTAGAAGGCCGCTTCCGGCAGGTGGTCGTACTCACCATTGCAGATCGCTGCGAAGCTGCGGATGGTGTCTTCCAGCTTGACGAAGACGCCGGGCGTGCCAGTGAAGACTTCGGCCACATGGAAGGGCTGGCTGAGGAAGCGCTGGATCTTGCGCGCGCGCGCCACAATCAGCTTGTCCTCCTCAGACAGCTCATCCATGCCCAGAATGGCGATGATGTCCTGCAAGGACTTGTAGGTCTGCAGGATCTTCTGCACTTCGCGGGCCGTGTCGTAATGCTCCTTGCCGACCACGCGCGGGTCCATGCCGCGCGAGGTGGAGTCGAGCGGGTCCACGGCCGGAAAGATGCCCAGCTCCGCGATGGAGCGGTTGAGCACCGTTGTCGCGTCCAGATGCGCGAAGGATGTGGCTGGCGCGGGGTCGGTCAAATCGTCGGCGGGCACGTAGATGGCCTGCACGGAGGTGATCGAGCCCTTCTTGGTGGAGGTGATGCGCTCCTGCAAAGCGCCCATATCGGTGGATAGCGTCGGCTGATACCCCACCGCGGAAGGAATGCGCCCCAGCAGGGCCGACACTTCGGCGCCAGCCTGGGTGAAGCGAAAGATGTTATCAATGAAGAAGAGCACGTCCTGGCCCTGCTCGTCGCGGAAGTATTCCGCCATGGAGAGGCCCGAAAGTGCGACGCGCGCGCGCGCACCCGGCGGCTCGTTCATCTGGCCATAGACCAGCGCCACCTTGGAGCCCTCGGTGTTGCCGTCATTGAGCTTGATGACGCCCGCATCAATCATCTCGTGGTAAAGGTCATTGCCCTCACGCGTGCGCTCGCCCACGCCGGCGAAGACGGACACGCCACCATGGCCCTTGGCGATGTTGTTGATGAGCTCCTGGATGGTCACGGTCTTGCCGACGCCAGCGCCGCCAAACAGGCCAATCTTGCCGCCCTTGAGATAGGGGGCGAGGAGGTCAATCACCTTGATGCCAGTGACGAGAATTTCGGCGCTGGTCGCCTGCTCATCGAAGGCGGGCGCTTCGCGGTGGATGGGATAGTACATGGCGGCGGGAACGGGACCACGCTCGTCAATCGGCTCCCCGATGACGTTCATTATGCGCCCGAGCGTACCGGGGCCGACGGGGACGGAAATGCCCTTGCCCGTATCGGTCACTTCCGTTCCGCGCACCAGGCCGTCCGTGGTGTCCATGGCGATGCAGCGAACTGTGCGTTCACCCAGATGCTGCGCCACCTCGAGGACAAGCTTCTGCTCGCCGATCTGCAACGTCAGCGCGTTCATGATCGAGGGCAGTTCGGCGGGGAACTGCACATCCACCACGGCGCCAAGCACCTGCGTCACCTGACCAACATTATTCTTCATGGGTGCAAATCCTTCTTAAAGGGCTTCAGCACCGGAGATGATCTCGATCAGCTCCCGGGTGATGTTGGCCTGGCGCGTACGGTTGTAGTTGAGCGTGAGCTTGTTGATCATCTCGCCGGCATTGCGCGTGGCATTGTCCATGGCGTTCATCTGACTGCCATAGAAACCCGCGGCATTGTCCAGCAATGAGCGATAGATCTGGATGGCCAGGTTCTGCGGCAAGAGGCGCGCGAGGATCTCTTCCTCGGTCGGCTCGAATTCATATTGCATGCCGCTATCCGGCGCAGTTTCCGGCAGCGGCGCGGGAATCAGCTGCTGGCCCACCGGCGTCTGGCTGATCACGTTCTTGAAGCGGTTATAGACCAGCGTGCAGACGTCAAATTCTTGCGCGTCCAGCATCTCGGTGATTTTGGCCGCGACCTCGGACGCGTCCTCGAAGCCGATGCGCTTCTTTCCGGCGAAGCTGATCTCGCCAATGATGCGGCTGGCCAGTTCGCGCTTGAGGTAGGCAGCGCCCTTGCGGCCGACCGCCAAAATCTTGACGGTCTTGCCCTCCGCCTCCAGCGCGCGAACCTGCGCGCGTGCGAAGCGGCCCACATTGGTGTTGAAGCCGCCGCACAGACCGCGCTCGGCCGTCACCACCACGAGCAGGTGGGCTTTCTCACCACCCGAACCGACCAGCAGCTTTGGCGCATCGGGACTCCCCACGACAGAAGCCCCCAGCGAGGCCAGCATCCGCTCCATGCGCTCCGCATAGGGGCGGGCCGCCTCAGCCTGGCTTTGCGCGCGGCGCAGCTTCGCGGCGGCCACCATCTTCATCGCCTGTGTGATCTTGCGCGTGGATTTCACGCTGTTGATCCGCAGGCGGAGGCTCTTCAAAGTGGCCATGGACGAAGCTCAGCCGAAGGACTTGAGGAAGCTGTCAAGGAAGGCCACGAGCTTGGCTTCAACATCCTTCTTGATCTCGCGATCATTGCGGATGCTGGCCACGATCTCCGGCGCGCTGGCCTTCATCTCGCTCAGCAGGCGGCTCTCGAATTCGCCCACCTTGTTCAGGGGAAGCTTGTCCAGGTAGCCGCGCGTGCCGGCGAAAATCGCGATCACCTGATCCTCAACCGGAACTGGCTTGAACTGCGGCTGCTTGAGCAATTCCGTCAGGCGTGCGCCACGGTTCAGCAGGGCTTGGGTGGACGCGTCCAGATCCGAAGAGAACTGGGCGAAGGCCGCCATTTCGCGATACTGTGCCAGCTCCAGCTTGATCTTGCCGGCCACCTGCTTCATCGCCTTGATCTGCGCGGCGGAACCCACGCGCGACACCGAGAGGCCGACGTTCACGGCGGGGCGAATGCCCTTGAAGAACAGCTCCGTCTCCAGGAAGATCTGGCCATCGGTGATGGAAATCACATTGGTCGGGATATAGGCGGAGACGTCACCAGCCTGCGTCTCGATGACGGGCAGCGCGGTCAACGAACCATTGCCGGCTTCATCGCCCATCTTCGCCGCGCGCTCCAGTAGGCGCGAGTGGAGGTAGAACACGTCACCCGGATAGGCTTCGCGGCCGGAGGGGCGGCGCAGGATCAGCGAGACCTGGCGATAGGCGACGGCGTGTTTGGAGAGGTCGTCGAACACGATCAAACAATCCTGACCCTTATCCATGAAGTATTCGGCGATGGCGCAACCGGCGTAGGGGGCGAGGTATTGCATCGCCGCGGCGTCCGAAGCCGAGGCGGAAACGATGGTGGTGTATTCCATCGCGCCGGCGTCTTCGAGGATCTTGTGGATCCGCGCGACGTTCGAGAGCTTCTGGCCGATCGCGACATAGATGCAATAGAGCGGCTTGTGATTCTGGAGTTTGCCCTGCTCGGCGGCCTTGTTC
>JBBRVI010000154.1:0-8520 GCA_038247025.1 Acetobacterales bacterium | reverse complement strand
GGAAGGCGCAGGCCAATGCTGCACGCCGCCACCCATTGGGCCAGCACGGCCAGCCGCCCGTAATGCTCGCTCTGGGGGGCGGCGGTGATGCGGAAGGCCACCTCTTCCTGGAACATCAATGTCAGGCGTTCCCATTGCGCCGCCTCGCGCAGCCAGCCAATGAGCAAGGGCGTGCCAACATTATAGGGCAGGTTGGCCACCACCTGGCGCGGTGCGGGCAGCGCGGCCACGCCGTCAAAGGCCAGAGCATCCTGGCGCAGCACCGTCAGCCGGCCGGGATAGGCGGCCTCCACCTCGGCCAATGCCGCCAAGGCCCGCTGGTCCAGCTCGACGGCGGTGAGATGCGCGATGGGCTTGGCCAGCAGCGCCCGCGTCAACCCGCCCGGGCCGGGGCCAACCTCCAGCACGTGGCGCCCCGTCAGGTCGCCCGGCAGCAGCGTGATGCGGGCGCAAAGCACCTCGTCCAGCAGGAAATGCTGGCCCAGCGCCTTGCGGGCATCCAGCCCAAACTTGCCAACAACCCCGGCAAGTGGCGTGAGAGCCTCAGACACGCATCTCGATCACCGCGCGGCGGCGCAGATCCCTCTGCAATTGCCGGGCGAGCAGCTCCACTCGGTCGCGCAGGATTTGCTGGCGGGCGATCTCGGGGGTGAGTTCGTTCGTGTTGCGCTGCTCGCGCGCGCAGACCATGAGCAACAGCACGCCATCCGGCGCAATCACCGGCTGGCTTGGCCGGCCGATGGCCAGCGAGGCCAGCATGCTGCGCAGCGCGGGCGGGTTCAGGCTTTCCAGCCGCACCGGCCCGGGGTCCGCGGGGCGATCAGAGGTGCGCGGCAGGGCGTCCACCTGCTCGCAGCTGCGCAGCGTCTGAGCAAGGCGCTGCGCGCGCTCCACCACCGCGCGCTGCTGCTCGGTCGGTGCCTGCGGGTCGAGCGGGCGGTCGAAGGGCGTGAAAAGCTGGCGAATGGTCAGCACGGTGGAGATCTGGTCCCCTCGTGGCCCCTCGCGCTTGCCACGCAGCGTGACCATCAGAAAT
The DNA here is from genome assembly GCA_038247025.1 of Acetobacterales bacterium. Taxonomy (GTDB): domain Bacteria; phylum Pseudomonadota; class Alphaproteobacteria; order Acetobacterales; family Acetobacteraceae; genus Roseococcus. The sequence goes on along the minus strand of JBBRVI010000154.1, from coordinate 7,484 downwards.
CCTCCGGCCACGCGAATGGGATTGCTGACCGCGCCCACGGGCATGCGCTCGATCACGCCTGCCGTCTCGGGGTCGAGCTGGCTGATGGTGATCCAACCCAGATCACCGCCCTGCACAGCGCTTTGCGCCTGGCTGAACTGCGTTGCCACCACCGCAAAGGGGGAGCCACGACGGATCTGGCTGATTACTTCATCGGCAAAGCGGCGCACCTCTGCCTCGTTGGCGGGGTCATCCACGGGGATGTAGATTTCACCGACCTGGAACTCGGCACGGCCTTCCTGGGCGCGGCGATTGGCGACGTAATCCGTGACCTCCTGCGGGGAGATTTCGGCGAGCGGGCCCAGTGCCTGGCGCAGCAGCCGCCCCCAACCGATCTGCGCGCGGATCTGGTCGAACAACACGCTGGGCAGGATGCCGGCATTGCGCAACTGCGCGCGCATGGCACCGCCGGGCAAATTGTTGCGGCGCTCGATATCGCCGATCGCCTCGGCGATGTCCTGATCGGAGACGCCGATGCGCCGGCGCTGGATTTCCTGGATCCGCAGGCGCTCATCCACCGCAAGGCGCAACACCTGTGGGCGAAGGCGCGCCAGTGTCTCAGGCGTAACGCCAAGCCCGGCGTTCATCGCGAAGAGGCGGGAGCGGGACGTGATCTCGGATTGCGTCACCACTTCGCCATTGACGACGGCGAGGATGCGGTTGGCGGTGCCGTTGGGCGCCCCAGTGGTTGCCCCAGTGGTTGCCCCGGTGGTTGCCCCGGTGGTGGCAGGCGCCGCTTCGCCTTGCGCGGCACCTGGGCGTGGCTGGGCCAAGGCAATTCCGCCGGGGGCGAGGATCGCGGCCAGAAACGCACAAACCTGGAAAAGAGCGGCTGCGGGACGAATCGGGGCGCGGAATGGCTGCAGAGGGATCATGATGAAGCTTCTCATAAAGCAGATCGCCGCGTGCCGTAATACAGCCCCGGCAGGAGGATGTTTGCTGCCAATTGCATTCTGGTCGTCTCAGATCGCCCGGAAGAAGTAATCGCCCACGGTCTTGAAGCCGACGCGGACGAGAAAAACGGTGTTGCCGACCAGGTTTTGATTCGTCGCGAGGTCACGCCCGTACCGGCGCAATAAACGGCCTTCGATGATGAAGCACTCATCCTCATAGCCAAAGGTCCCGGTCACCAGCGCCGGGCGATCCAGCTCCACATTGTAGCGCACGGAGCCCGCGGCACGCCAAACGCCCCCGGCGGCCGTGCGCCATTGGAAGCCGCCGCCTACGACATACTCGTTGCGTCCGGTGGTGAGGGAGAATTGCGGCAGCCGCGTGTTGAAAAGGTAGCCGCCATTGACGAACACGTTGCTCAACGGCCCCACACGCCCCAGGTTGAAGCTCGCAACGACGTCCGAGGCGCGGTGTTGGCCGGTGTCGCTGTCAAACCTCGCGCGACCCAGCAGGTCAATCCAGGATACGGGCGAGAAGGTGGCGCGTGTCACCCAGTCGGAGGCGCGCTCATCCAGCCCGACACCCTGCGGAAAAGTGTTGGCCTGGTTGGTACGGAAGGACCGGCCAACGAGGCCCTCGACGCGTCCGCCATTGGGGAAGTTCCACCCCGCGCGCAGCGCCAGGTCGGCGCGGGTCGTGCCCTCGAACCGGTCCCGGCCGGGGAAACGATTGAGCTGAAAAAGATTGGCGTCGGTGAACTCGAAGTCCAGTGCATCTTCGTTCGGGAAGCGCTGCTGGCGGCCCATATTGGGACCGGTGACCAGCTGGATGCGTGGCTCGATGGTCTGGCTGCCCCACCGGCCAGCATCGCGAATCAGGGGCAACCGCCAGTCAATGGCCGCGCGGATGTTGCCGTTGGCATGGATGCCGTTGGCCTCCGGTAGCGCGAAGGGCGTGGCCAGCTGTTGGTCCCCGGCGTAATACCCTGTGCCATCTGCCTGGATGCGGGCCGTCCAGACATCTCCGAACTGGCCATACATCGGCCGTTCCCAGGCGGCACGGGTGGCGATGCGCTGGCTGAACTGCCCATTGGGCCGCGTCAGGCCCAGAATGCCAACATCGGTGGTGAGGTAGCCGCCCAATATCTGCTTGCGCGGTGCGTGCTCGAAAAACCCGAAAGGCGCAACAAACGGAATGGTGGAGAGATTGTCAGTGCTGCGCAGACCCTGAAAAGCGCGCGCCTCCACCCGCGCGTAGCTTTCCGTCCCCCAGAAGCCCTCCGCAAATGCCGTGCTGATCAGCACGCGGCGGAACTCAAACCTGAATGTACGCAGATAAGCATCGCTCGATGCGCGGTTGATGTCGAAGCCGACGCGCCAGTTTTCGTTGATGGCGAAGCGGCCGCGTGCAAATACATGCCCGTTCAGCCCCGGATTGCCGCGGCCGCCTGAGGATGCGCGCTCTGCCTGTTCGGCAGTCAGATAGCCAGCGGAAGCCTGTACCCTCAGCTCACCATTGTTGAAGGCGCGGCGATATTCGAGGCCGAGATTCGGGTTGGCCAAGGTGCCCACGGTGGGCGTGATCAACAGGTCCGACTGGTCATCTATGGCCCAGAAATATGGCGTCTGGGTGAACCCACCCAGAAAGCGCGTAAAGCCGGTGGTCGGAAAGAGGAACCCTGAAGCACGCGGCGTCTGCGGATCGGGGTGGGAGAGGAAGGGCGAATAGAACAGCGGAATACCACCGATCTGCATCGTGGCATCACGATAGGAGATACGCTGGGATTGACGGTCCTGCGTGGCCATCCGCGCGCGCATCTGCCACAGCGGCGGGCGCGTAGGGTCCGCCTCGCACAGGTTGCAGGAGGAATAGACCGGCCGGCTGATCTCATTGATCACACCACCCGTCCGGCGCGCGCCATTGCCGGCGAGGCGTGCATTCTGCGCCAGGCGTGCGCGCACCTCGGTCAGCACCCCGTCGCGGAAGCCCTCGCCGAGTTCGGCTTCCTCCGCGTAGAAGATCTGGCCATCGGCCTCGATGATCTGGACGTTGCCCCGAACCACGGCGATGCGGGTGTTGCGGTCATAGGTGAAGCTGTCGGCGCGCAGGAAACGGCCGGACTGCCAGGCTTCGACCCGCCCACGCGCCACCACGCGTTCCAGCTCGCGGTCATATTCCACCTCGTCGGCGGTGAAGGTGACCGGGTCGTTCGTGTTGCCGCCCACAACCGGGGGAGCGTCAGCGGATGGCGAAACGGGGCGCGGTGGTGCGGTGGTCAGCCCGCCAAGACCCTCGCGCGAAAACTGCGAATCATTGAAGCCGACAGAAGAGGCGCCCCCGGGGGGCCCTCTCTGGTCAGGAGCGCCCAGCGGCGACAATTCGGTTTGCGCAGAGAGGATTGAGGGAATCAGGCCCGCCAGCGCCAGCACAAAAACTGCCGAACGCCAAAGCCGCGGTCCCGGCTTCAGGTTGAGCCGCCGTGCTGCGCGGACGCGCATTCGCCTCCGCACGGAGCGCGATTGGGTCCCAGGCGCCAAAAGCGATGGGCGAAAACGTGCGATGAAAGTGTACGGTGGCATCTGCATCGCAGCTATCCATCCTCCAGATGCAGCAAAAGTGCCAGGGCCAGCAGCAGGCCCGTGGCCGTAGGCGCCCATGCGGCGAGCCATACAGGCAAGGTACCGCTTTCGCCGAACTCGCCCGTGATGCGGTCCAGCACAAACAGGCCGAACCCCGCCGCGACTCCCGCAGCAATGGTCTGCGCCACGCCACCGCGGCGGCTGTTGCGCATCGAAAAACCAGCGGCCAACAGCGCCATCGTCATGGCCAGCACAGGCGCACTGAGCATGGACTGGAATTGCAGCCGGTGCCGCAAGGCGGAGAATCCGGCTTGCTCCAGAATGGCAATGAAGCCCGGCAGCGCCCAGAACGAAAGTGTGTCGGGCGAGGCGAAGCTGTCCTCGATGCGATCAGGCGTCAGGTCCGTCTGCAGGATCATGGCAGTGGGTGGGCCGGATAGCCGGTCAGGCCCGAACACAATGGCCCCCTGCAATTCCCAGCGCCCGGGCAAAAGACGGGCCGTGGGTGCCTCGATCCTGGCCAGCGCACGGTCCCTGGCTGAAATACGCCAAATGGTGACGTCGGCCAGGGTGAATTCGGCGAGACGGTCCGTGGCCAGCAGCCGCGCGGGCCGGCCGGATATGATGGCAACGCCATTGGCCTCGATGCCCGGATCACCCTGGCGCAACCATAGCCGCCCGCCGGCCAGGGCAGTGACCCCGCCGCCCGCGCGCAGGAAGGAGGCATCCAGCCGCTCGGCACGGGCCAGCATGGCCGAGGAAATCGGCGAAATGGCGGTGATGCCGATGGTGCCAAACGCAAGCGCCACCACCATGGGACCCGACAGGAAGCCCCAGGCTGAAATCCCCGCCGCGCGCGCCACGATCAGTTCCGAGGAGCGGGTCAGCCGCCAAAAGGCGAGGATACCGCCCAGGAGGATGGCGAAGGGCATGATTTGCAGCCCTACAAACGGCATACGCAGCCCAGCGATTGAGGCGACCAGCGCGAAAGTCGCATCAGGACGCGTCGCGGCGCGGCGCAGCAACTCGATGAAGTCGAACAACGAGACCAGCAGCGTCAGCGCCAAAACCATCGCAGCCGTTGCCGCAAAAAAACGGCGGGCGACGTAGAAGGTCAGTGTTCTGGCCAAAATCATCAGCGGGCGATCACGAACGGTTGATCATCGGGTAAATCCGCGCAGCCCGTCGGGCACGCCGGGAACGCCGGAGACGACCCAGGCAGCGATCGCGCCAGGCAGCAATGCGTGCAGCCAGATCAACGGCACCAGCGCAGATTGCCGCGAGGCCAGGTTGCCGATGCTCAGCCCCAGGGCCAGCAGCCCCACCATCAGCAGGCAGCCGATCATCAGATTGACCCCCCCGCCAAACCGGCGAAATTGCCCCGTAAGCGCGACGGCGAGTGCCAGGAGTGCGAAGGTGATGGCCGTGAATGGCCCACTCAACCGCAGATGCGCCTCGGCCAGGAAGCGGCGGCGGTCGCGCACGGACACACCATCCTCGGGGTTGAACAATTCCCCCAGGTCCCGCTCCTGCGCATTGCGGAAGCGCTGGCCCTCATTGCGATTGGCGCGGGCGAGGTCCAGGCTGTTCTCCTGGAAGGTCAGGACGGAGAGCCGCATGCTCACCGTGCCATCGGGGGAGGCCACGCGCTCAACCTGCTGGCGCTGGCCATTGAACAGGGTCACGCGCGGCCCCTGGGGGGTGGAGAGGATTCGACCACTTTCAGCGAGGATGGTCACCGGCGCGCCGCGCTCACGCGCGTCATGCACGAGGATTCCGTAAAGCATGCCCCCGGAATCGCGATCGCGCGCATAGACGGTCAATTCCTCGCCCACGGAGCTGAAAACGCCTTCCTGGAGCAACAATCCGGCCAACTGGTTGCGGATCTCGAACTGCCATTCACGGAAGGCCTCATGCGAGGCAGGGGTGACCCAGAGATTGAGCACGAAGCAGAGGCCCATCGCGCCGGTCGCGACCATGAGGGCAGGGCGGGACAATTGCCATTGGCTCAGGCCGGCCGCCCGCATCACCACCAGCTCGCGGTCGGAAGCCAGACGCACATAGGTAAAAAGCGTGACGACGAAGGTGGTGATGGGCAGGATCACGCCAAAGAAGCTGGGCAGCAGCAGCCCGGTCAGTTCCAGAAACACCCAGATGGACAGTCCGCGGTCCAGCACCAACTCGATGAATCGCAGGGATTGGGTCAGCCAGACAAGTGCTGCCAACCCCACCGTCACGGCAAAGAGCGTCAGAGCAAGCTGACGCATGATGTAGAGGTCAATCCGCTTCATTCAGAACCGGTCATATCAGCCCAGGCTGGCAAGGTCACGCATCAGGGAAGGACCTTGCACGGGTTCATGATCCCCTGCGGGTCCAGTGCCGCCTTGATCGCCCGCATGGCCGCGAGTTCCGCGCCCCCACGCCATTCCTCCATCATGTCGGTCTTCAGGCGGCCAATGCCGTGCTCGGCGCTGAACGAACCATCGAGGTCACGCACCACAGCGTTCACACAATCCATGATGTCGTGACTGCGGGCGAGGAAATCCGTGGCACTCATGGTCTGCGGCTGGGCCAGGTTCATGTGGATATTGCCGTCGCCCAGGTGGCCAAACGGCACGGGGCGGCTCCCGGGGATGAGGGCCTGGCAGGCGGCGGAAGCACGGCGGACCAGTTCCGGCACGGCTGACACGGGGACCGAGACGTCATTCTTCACGGAAGCCCCCGCGCGTTTTTGCGCCTCAGGGTGCTCCTCCCGCAGACGCCATATTGCGGCGCGCTGCGCTTCGGATTGCGCCAGCGCCGCGTCAACAACCTCGCCAGCCTCCATGGCGGCTTCCAGGACCTGCTCCATCAAACCGTGCAGCCCTGCCCCCTCGCGTGAGGCGGAGAGGTCCACCAGAACATAATGATCGGAAGGGGTGGCCACAGGCATGGCAGCGCCTTCGATATTCTCCATCACCAGGCGCATCCCCTGGCCCGACATGTATTCGAAAGCGCGGACCGCGCCCTCATCGGCTGCGCGGAAGCGGCGAAAGAGTGCCAGGGCTGCGTCCTCCGTCGGCACGGCGCAAAGGCAGGTTGCGGTCTCGCGGGCAGCGGGGAAAAGTCGCAACACCGCCGCGGTGATGATGCCCAGCGTGCCCTCGGCGCCCACGAACAAATGCCGCAATGCATAGCCGGTGTTGTCCTTGCGCAGGCGGCGCAGGCCATGGATGACGCTGCCATCTGGCAAAACGACCTCAAGCCCCAGCATCAGGTCCCGCGCATTGCCGTAGCGCACCGTGGTATTGCCGCCCGCATTGGTGGAGAGCAGCCCCCCGATCATGGCCGAACCCTCCGCACCAAGGCTGAGCGGGAACAGCACTCCATGCTCGGCCGCGATGTGCTGAGCACGGGAGAGAACGAGTCCGGCCTCGACAGTCATGGTCATGTCGGCGGTGTCCACCTGACGCACCCGATTCATGCGCGCCAGGCTGAGCACCACCTGGCCCGGCCGCGCCTCCGGCGTCGCACCGCCCACCATGGAGGTATTGCCGCCCTGGGGGATGATGGCGATGCCTTGCATGGCGCAAAGCTTCACGCAGGCCGAGACCTCGTCAGTGGTTGCGGGGCGGAGCACCGCCATGGCCTGGCCCCGATACAGCCCCCGCCAATCGGCCAGATGAGGGGCGAGATCGGCCGGGTCAGTGAGAATTCCCGACGGCCCGAGACAGGCGCGCAAGGCATCGAGGACCGTTTGACGGGCGGCTTCGCTGGAGCGGTGATCATCGGGCATGGATCGTTATAGCCAACTCCTGGGGACAGGCCAAAACCAACGGCGGCCTGTACGGCTAGGATCGCGATTCATCCAAAAAATATCAGAAACTTGATTTTCGGGACGTGCGGTGCCTGCTAGTATGCTGTAGCCCTTTTTCTAAACTGGAAACTATCCTATGGCACCCCGACGCTTTTTGGCCAGTCTTCTCATCATCGTCG
>JBBRVI010000153.1:0-8549 GCA_038247025.1 Acetobacterales bacterium | reverse complement strand
GCGTTCGCGCTTCACCAGAAGCTTGTTCAGCGCATGCACATAGGCGCGTGCGGAGGCGACGATGGTATCCAGATCCGCCCCCTGCCCGTCCACCAGCTTGCCATGCTCCTCCAGGCGGATGGTCACGCGCGCCTGGGCATCGGTGCCGCCGGTGACGGCCTGTACCGCAAAGAGCTTGAGGTCCACCTCATGGGGAAAGGCTTGGCGCAGCGCGTTGAAGGTGGCGTCCACGCCGCCATCGCCCGCTGCCGTGCCGTCGCGGCGCTGCCCATCCACGTCGAGGACGATGCTGGCCATGGGCCGCGTGCCCATGCCGGTGGAGACGTTGAGGCCGATCAGCTTGATGCGGTCATGCCCGCGGCCGACCTCGTCATCCACCAGGGCCGCTATGTCCTCGTCATAGACCACCTTCTTGCGGTCGGCCAAATCCTTGAAGCGCTTGAACGCGTCGTTCAATTGGTTGTCGCCCACCACATAGCCCAGCGTCTTGAGCCGGTCGCGGAAGGCCGCGCGGCCGGAATGCTTGCCGAGCACGATGCTGTTCGTTGTCCAGCCAACGGATTCGGGCGTCATGATCTCGTAGGTGGAGGCGTCCTTCAGCACGCCATCCTGATGAATGCCGCTTTCATGGGCGAAGGCGTTGCGGCCGACGATGGCCTTGTTGGGCTGCACATCGAAGCCGGTGATGGTGGCCAACAGCTTGGACGTGCGCAGCAGGCGCTTGCTCTCGATGCCTGTGTGCAGGCCCAGCGCATCATGGCGCGTGCGCAGCGCCATGGCGATCTCTTCCAGGCTCGCATTGCCCGCGCGCTCGCCGATGCCGTTGATGGTGCATTCGATCTGTCGCGCACCTGCCTGGATGGCGGCCAGCGTATTGGCCACAGCCAGGCCGAGATCATTGTGGTTGTGGGCGGAGAAGATCACCTGGTCGGCGTTGGGCACCTTGTTCATCAGCGTGGAGAAGATCAGCCCCATATCGGCCGGCAGCGAATAGCCCACCGTGTCGGGAATGTTGATCGTGTTGGCACCCGCCTTGATGGCCGCCTCCACGCAGCGGCAAAGGAACTCCAGGTCCGAGCGCGAGCCATCCTCGGCCGACCATTCCACATCCGCCGCATGGTTGCGCGCGAGGGTGACGCTCTCCGTGATGCGCTCCAGCACATCATCACGCGTCATGCGCAGCTTCACGCGCATGTGCAGATCGGAGGTGGCGAGCACGATATGGATGCGCGGGCGCGCGGCGGGTTTGGTCGCCTCCGCCGATGACAGGATATCGGCGGCATTCGCCCGGCTGAGGCTGGCAATGACCGGGCCATCCTTCGCAAAGCGCTCTGCGATGGATTGCACGCTCTCGAAATCGCCGGGGCTGGCGATGGCGAAGCCGGCTTCCAGCACATCCGCGCCAAGCTCATGCAGGGCTTCGGCCATGCGCAGTTTTTCGTCCAGGTTCATCGAGAAGCCCGGCGATTGCTCGCCATCGCGCAAGGTCGTGTCGAAGATGATGATGCGGCCCGCATCGAGCGTGCCGAAGGAGGGATGATTGATGCTCATGGTGGTCTCGCGAGGTTCGAAGGCTTTCCGGTAAATGCCCCTGGTTGCCAGGGTCCCCCCTGCCGCCAGGGCCCCCTGAGTTGCGCCAGCCGCAAGCGGCCTGAGGTCACACCCAGGGGCGGGAAAGTCGAAGCGGAAGCAGGATGAGTGAAAGCGGCCGGAAAATCACCGGGTCGGACAGCGTTGGATATGCCGTCTGCATCACCATGGGCGCAGACTAGCCGCGCGATCCTGGCGGGGCAAGCGGCAATGGACTTCTGGCACAGGGCGCGTCAGGCTGGCCAAAACGTAACCGGAGAAACGCCCATGCGCCTGATCATCCTGGCCCTGTTCTGCGCCCTTGCCATGCCTGCCTCGGCGCAAGAATGGCAGCCCGACAGGCCGGTGAGGATCATCCTCCCCTTCCCGCCAGGCGGTGCAACCGACCTCATCGCCCGCATTCTGGCCGAACGCGCGAGCCGCGACCTGCCGCATCGTTGGGTGGTGGAGAATCGCTCGGGCGCCAATGGCAATATCGGCATGGCCGCCGCCGCCCAGTCCGCGCCGGATGGCTATACTCTGGGCGCCTGCACCATCGGCAATTGCGCGATCAACGCCGCAATCTACGCCCGCATGCCCTTCGACATCGAGCGCGACCTGGTGCCCGTCTTCTGGAGTGCCAGCGTGATGAACGCCCTGGTGGTGCGCCCCGACCACCCGGCGCGCAATTTCCAGGAATTCACCGCCTGGGCGAGGCGCGAGGGGCTGCGGGTGAATTATTCTTCCTCGGGCTTTGGCAGTTCCAACCACCTTTTGCCGGAATTTCTCAACGGGCGGCTGGGGCTGACCATGACGCATGTTCCCTTCCGCGGCGGTGCGCCGGGGATGCAGGCCGTGATCGCTGGCGACACGCAATTGATGTTCGAGAACACCCCCACGCTGATCGGCTCCATCCGTGGTGGGTTGCTCCGACCCCTGGTGGTGAGCGGCCGGACGCGCGACGCCGCCCTGCCCGACGTGCCCACCCTGGAGGAAGCCGGCATGCCCGACGCCGTGGTCGAGCCCTGGTTCGGCTATATGGCGCCGCGCGGTACGCCGATGGCTGTCGTTGCGCGCCTCAATTCACTGCTCAACACGGCGCTGGCGGATGAGGCGGTGCTCTCACGCTTGCGCGATCTGGGTGCCCGCCCCGAAGGCGGCCCGCCCGAGCGCTTCGCGGGGCATGTACAAAGCGAGATCGTACGGTGGCGGGAAGTCGTGCGGGTGAACCGTATTGAACGTATTACAGAGTGAAACCATCAACCGATTCGCTTACCCAGGCTTGAAAGCCCCCCTTCTCTCCCCATGGGAAAGCCGTATAGCTTATGCCCCGTTGGAAAAAAGTGTTGAGGAGGCAGTGAATGCCACAAAGACTGGGTTTTGAGTTTCTGGGAACATTCTGGCTGGTGCTGGGCGGCTGCGGCAGTGCCGTTCTGGCTGCCGCCTTTCCTGAGGTGGGCATCGGCCTGGTCGGTGTTTCACTTGCCTTCGGCCTCACTGTTCTCACGATGGCCTTTGCGATCGGCCACGTCTCGGGCTGTCATCTCAATCCCGCTGTCACGCTTGGCCTCGTCTGCGCGGGCCGCTTCAACGCGGATGAGGCGATCCCCTACATGCTCGCGCAGGTTGGTGGTGCCATTGTCGCATCCCTGGTGCTTTACGCCATCGCTTCCGGTGCGCCGGGCTGGGACATCAGCAAGGGCCTGGCCGCGAATGGCTATGGCGAAGCATCGCCCGGCCGCTACAGCATGGGCATCGGCTTCCTCACCGAATTGGTGATGACGTTCATGTTCCTCATGATCATCCTGGGTGCGACGTCCAAGCGCGCGGCGGCGGGCTTTGCGCCGATCGCGATTGGCCTGGGGCTGACGCTCATCCACCTGATCAGCATTCCCGTGACCAACACCTCCGTGAACCCTGCGCGCAGCACCGGCCCGGCCGTCATCATGGGTGGCGTGGCGCTGCAGCAGCTTTGGCTGTTCTGGGTGGCGCCGATGATCGGGGCAGTTCTGGCCGGACTTGCGCATCGCTTCTCCGACGAGGATTGAGCGTCCGCAAAACGACACGCGCCACGCCGGGTTCAGCCCTTCGGTGTGGCGCGTTTCAAACCCCTCCCTGCACGTGATCGTCAGGATTTGACCGCGGCAATCAACCAGGTGATTCGGCGGAGGGGAATGGTGCTGTTGGAGAGGATTGAACTCTCGACCTCTCCCTTACCAAGGGAGTGCTCTACCACTGAGCTACAACAGCCGCCGGCGGGGTTGGTAGCCAGAAGCCGCGCGCCTCGCAACCCCCCAACCTTGCCGATCCGCCCCCACGCGTGTAAGGCCTGCCGCCTCAGATCAACCCAAAACAGATTGCAGGTCCCCGCCCATGGCGAAGATGCAGGCCAACCAGATGCGTGCCGGGATGGTCATCGAATTCGAAGGCCAGCGCTACACCATCATCAAGCAGAACATCATGATCCCGGGCAAGGGCAACGCGATCATCCAGGTGGATATGCGCAACATCAAGACGGGGTCCAAGAAGGACCAGCGCTGGCGCACCGCCGACGTCGTCGAGCGGCTGACCACCGAGGACAAGGAGTTCACCTACTCCTACGCCGATGGCGACAACCTCGTGCTGATAGACCCCGAGACGTTTGACCAGACGCAGGTTCCTGGCACGATCCTGGGCGACCGGCTGCCGTTCTTGCAGGAAAACATGGTGGTCAATGTGCGCCTCATCGAGGGCGATCCGGTGGCGATGGACCTGCCCGAGCTGGTGACGGTCGAAATCGCCGAGGCCGATCCGGTGGTGAAGGGGCAGACGGCCTCTTCATCCTACAAGCCGGCAATGCTGGTGAATGGCGTGAAGACGATGGTGCCGCCCTTCATTACCTCAGGGGAGCGGATTGTGGTGCGGACGGAAGATGCGTCCTATGTCGAGCGGGCCAAGAACTAGATGAAGACCAGGGGCTTTGCTCCTGGACCCCACCAAAGGCCATGGGCCTTTGGAAACCGTGATTGAAAGGGGGTCTGGGGCCCTCGGCCCCAGCGGGTCCAGGGCAGCGCCCTGGCCTGCCTTTTGAGGAACCCAAATGTCGGGCTCGTCCCCCCGCCTCTCCCCCGCCCTCAACGTCGTGGTCGCCGCCGTCCGCAAGGCCGGCCGCCGCCTGCTGCGCGATTTCGGCGAGGTCGAGCAACTCCAGGTCTCGATGAAAGGCCCCGGCGATTTCGTCAGCCAGGCCGATCTGCGCGCCGAACAAACCCTGCGCGAGGACCTCTCCAAGGCCCGCCCCAACTTCGCCTTCCTCATGGAGGAAAGCGGCGAGCACGGCGACAAGGACTGGGAATGGCGCTGGGTGGTGGACCCCCTCGATGGCACCACCAACTTCCTGCATGGCATCCCCCATTGGGCCATCAGCATCGGGATCGAAAAGCGCATCTCCGAGGACAAGACCGAAATCGTCGCGGGCGTCATCTACAACCCCGTGGTGGATGAGCTCTTCTGGGCCGAAAAGGGGATGGGCGCCTTCCTGAACGACAAGCGCCTGCGGGTCTCCGGCCGGCGCGAAATGAACACGGCCCTCTTTGCCACCGGCATCCCCTTTGCCGCCACGCCGCGCAAGGCGGAATTCGCGCACGCCCTGGTGCGGCTGATGCCGCAGGTTTCGGGCATCCGCCGCTTTGGCTCCGCCGCACTGGACCTCGCCTGGACTGCGGCCGGGCGGTATGACGGCTACTGGGAATTGGGCATCCAGAAATGGGATATCGCAGCCGGGCTGGTCATGGTGCGTGAGGCCGGCGGCACCGTCACCTCGCCCGATGGCGGGGACCCCTACCCCGAAGGCCATGTGGTCGCGGGCAATTCGCATCTGCACGGCAAGCTGCGTGAGGCCGTCGCGGAGAGCATTGCCGCCGCGGCCAAAGGGCGAGCCGAGCCGGCCTGATGACGGGCCGGCGCTGCCTCATTGGTCTTTTCGTCGCGGCGCCCGCCGCGGCCCAGCCTGTTGCGCAGCTGCCCTCGGTCACGCTGGGGCGTGGCGTGACGGCAATCCCACCAGGCGTCTGGCGGGTGACATTCTCGCCTGAGCGGGACGTGCTGGAGGCTGAGCAGCGCGCCGCCCTCGGCCGCCTCGCCGCCGTACTGCAATCCGCCACGGTCGGCCGAGTCACGCTCATGGCCGAAACCAGCGAGGGGAATGACGTTTCCATCCATCGTCGTCTCACGCTGGCGCGTGCGCTCGCGGTCAAGGCGGCACTGGTGGCTGGCGGCCTGAATGAAACGCGCATTGACATCCGCGCCCTTGGCCGCACACCCAATGGGCGCGACGGTGTGGACGTGCTGGCCCCCACCGCCCCCAGAAGCTGACCCGGATTGAAAGCGCGGCCGCCGCCCGCTAAGCCCACGCGATGAGTTCCTCCCTTTCCAATTTCCATGTGCCCCGCCACGCCTTGCTGCGCGCGAAGCTCACTTTCATCCGTCGCCGCGAAACGGACAGCGCCACCTTCCGCCGCGTGCTGGCCGAGATCGGCGCCATCCTCGCCAGCGAAGCCCTGCGCGACCTGCCCGAGACCATGGCCACCATCGAGACGCCCGTCTGCCGCATGGATGCGCCCATCCTCACCCAGATGGAGCCCTGCCTGGTCGCTATCCTGCGCGCGGGCCTGGGGCTGCTGGATGGCGCGCGCATGGTGCTGCCCGATGCGCCCGTCGGCCATCTGGGCCTGGTGCGTGACGAAAACACGCTGCTGCCCAGCGAATATGTGGTGCGGCTTCCCAAGGACCTGGCCCGGCGCGGTGCCCTCGTGTTGGACCCGATGCTGGCCACGGGCGGCTCGGCCGTGCAGGCCATTCATCGCGTGAAGCAGGCGGGTGCGAGGGTGGTGCGCTTCGCCTGCGTGGTCGCCGCCCCCGAGGGCGTGGCCGCGCTGCAAAAGGCGCATCCTGACGTGGCGATCCTGGCCGGTGCGCTGGATGAGCGCCTGAACGAGCATGGCTATATCGTCCCTGGCCTCGGCGATGCCGGCGACCGCTGCTTCGGGACGGAGTGAGCCCTCAGTAGGGCACCTTGTCCGCCTTTTCCTCCCAAAGCCGGAAGGCGGTGATCGCTTCCTCGCGCAACAGCCGACGGATCGGCAGGGCGCGGGCATGCAGCGGGCGCGCCACCTCCTCATAAATCGCCGCGTCATCAAAGCCGATCGCCGCCGCATCGGCGCGATCATTGCCATAGACCACCTCGGAAATCCGCGCCCACCAAGTGGCGGAAAGGCACATCGGGCAGGGCTCGCAGCTGGTGTAGAGCACCGCGCCAGCCAGATCATGGGTGCCCAGTGCGGCACAGGCGGCGCGGATGGCGACGATCTCCGCATGCTGCGTCGGGTCGGCGCCGGGGACGACATTGTTGCGCCCCTCGCCGATGATGACGCCATCGCGCGCGACCACCGCGCCAAACGGCCCGCCGCCCTCCGCCACGCCCTGGCAGGAGAGCGCCACCGCGCGGCGCATGAACTTCTCTTCCATATGGGGCCCCCTCGCCCTTAAGCTGTGCGGATGAAACTGCCAGCCATCTCCATCCTTGATCAATCCACCATTGTCGCCGGGCGCGATGCGGCCGCCGCAATCCAGGAGAGCCTGGCAGTGGCACAGCTCGCCGACCGGCTGGGCTATGCCCGCTACTGGCTGGCCGAGCACCACAACAGCCAAAGCCATGCCGGCTCCGCGCCCGAGATTTTGATCAGCGCCATCGCCGCCACCACGCGGCGGATTCGTGTGGGCAGTGCGGGGGTGATGTTGCCGCATTATTCGGCGCTGAAAGTGGCTGAGCAATTCCGTGCGCTGGAGGCTATCGCGCCGGGCCGCATTGACCTGGGCCTAGGCCGCGCGCCGGGCAGCGATGGGCGCACCGCCTTTGCGCTGAACCCCAATGCCGCGAGTGCCGCCGACCACTTTCCCGCGCAGCTGCGGGACCTGCTGGGCTGGCTTGGCGATGGCCTGCCCGAGAACCACCCCTTCCGCGAGGTGCGCGCCAGCCCCGAAGTCACCACCTCGCCGGAGGTCTGGATTTTGGGCAGCAGCGACTATGGCGCGCAGGTCGCGGCCTATTTCGGCCTGCCCTATTGCTACGCGCATTTCATCACCGATGGGCAGGGCGCTTCCCAGGCACTGGAGCTTTACCGCCAAGGCTATCGCGACTTGCGCGGCCAGCCGGCCAACGCCGCCATCGCCGTCTATGCACTCGCCGCCGATACATTGGAGGAGGCCGAGCGCCTTTTCGCCCCGCGCGCGCTCTGGCGCCTGTTCCGGGATCGCGGCCAATTCCCTCCCTTCCCCACCGCCGAGGACGCCGCCGCCCACCCCTATACCGAAGCCGAAGCCGCGCGGGTGGCCCGCATGCGGCAGCGCGCCATCATCGGCACAGGCGAGGAGGTGCGCGACCGCCTGGCCGCACTGACCAGCGGATTGGGCGTGCAGGAAGTGGCCATCCTCACCCCCTGCCATGACGCCGCCGCCCGCGCCCGCAGCGTGACCCTGCTGGCCGAGGCCTTCCATCTGACCAAGACGCTGCGCGCGGCGGCTTGACGCTGCCACACTCCGGGTTGACGTTCTTGTTGTAACGTTCAGGCCCTGATTCGACCTCCATGGCAGCCCCGACCACAGCCCCCAACGCAGCCCAATCCCTCCATGAGCGGCTGCGTTCCCTGGCACCGGGGCTGAGCATCTGCCTGGTCATCGCTGCCCTCTCCATCACCATCCGCGAAATGACGGGGATCGCCGCACTCAACGCGGTGGTGGTGGCCCTGGTGCTGGGCGTGGGGCTCGGCGTGGTGATCGGCCGGCCGGCCAGCATGAAGCCTGGCATCAGCTACGCCGTGCGGCCCCTGCTGCGCGCGGCCATTGTGCTGCTGGGCTTGCAGGTGACGCTGGGCATGCTGGCTTCGCTTGGCGTGGGCGCGCTGGTGCTGGCGGTGCTGGTGGTGGGACTGACGCTGCCCTTC
>JBBRVI010000152.1:0-8570 GCA_038247025.1 Acetobacterales bacterium | reverse complement strand
GACGGTGAACGAGGCCGAGAGCACGCAACTCGCCCGCCGCGCCGCACTCGCCGTGGCTGGTGAGGCGCGCGTGGCCTACATGCCCAAGCCCACCATGGGGGCCGAGGATTTCGCCTTCATGCTCAACGCCAAGCCCGGCGCATATCTCATGCTGGGCGGTGGCAAGACGGGCCATGAGGCCGGCGTGCATCATCCGCTTTACGACTTCAACGACGACATTCTGCCCATCGGCGCCAGCTATTGGGTGACGCTGGCCGAGCAGTTGCTGCCGCGTGGATAACGTCCCGGGAAAGCTGGAACTCTTTCTCGGTTACGCCAAGATCGGCCTGCTGGGTTTTGGCGGCGTTGGCCCTTGGTCACGTCATGTGATCGTGGAGGAGCGCAAATGGCTCTCCGAGCGCGATTACGCGGAGGTGCTGGGGCTTGGCCAGATTCTGCCCGGCCCGAATGTGGGCAATGCGTCTGTGATGATCGGCCGGCGGTTTCATGGGCTGGCCGGGGCGCTGCTGGCGACAGCTGGCCTCTATATCGGCCCGCTTTGCATTCTGGTCATGCTGTCCATGCTCTATGATTTTTACGGCACGCGGCCCGGGGTTGCGCCCTTCATGCAGGGCGTGGCCGCGGCGGCGGCGGGCATGGTGATCGGCACAGCGATCAAGATGGGCCAGAATCTTCGCCCCCCGCCGGAACTGGTTCTGGTCGGCCTGCTGGCCGTGCTGGGTGCCGCCGTGCTGCGCCTGCCGCTGCCGCTGATCGTACTGGTGCTGGCGCCGCTGGGCATCTGGCTCTCGCTGCGGCGAAGCTGGAAGGCGGTTGGGTAATGCTGCTGCTGCTGAACATCCTGCTGGCCTTTGGCACGCTGTCGCTGCTGGCCATCGGCGGGGCCAATGCCGTCCTGCCGGAAATGCACCGCCTGGTGGTGGAGGTGCATGGCTGGATGGATGACGCCACCTTCACCCAGCTTTTCGCGCTGGCCCAGGCGGCGCCGGGGCCGAACATCCTCGCGGCTTCGGTAATGGGCTGGCATGTCGCGGGGCCTGCGGGGATGGCCATGGCCACCATCGGGATGCTGGTGCCGGCGGCCATCCTTGCCTGGTACATGCAGGGGTTGACGCAGCGCCTGCACGGCAACACCTGGCTGCGGCCCGCGCAATTCGGGCTGGTGCCTGTGGCGGTCGGGCTGATCGCGGCTTCGGGCGTCATCATGGCGGGGGCGGCGGGCACCAATCTCCTGAGCTTCGTGATTATCGCCGTCTCGACCATCTTTGTCTGGCGCACCAGGTATTCGCCGCTCTGGGTGCTGGCGGGCGGGGGCGGGCTGGGGCTGCTGCTGCTGTGATTCGGCCGTCGAATATGGCGCTGTTCCTCACCTATCTGCAAATCGGGCTGACGGCCTTTGGCGGCGTGAATGCCTGGGCGCGGCATGTGCTGGTGGAAAAGCGCGGCTGGCTGACCGAGCAGGAATACGCGCAGACGCAGGGCATCGGGCAGGTTCTGCCGGGGCCGAATGTGATGGTGGTGGGGCTGTTTGGCTGGCAGGTCGCGGGGGTGACGGGAATATTCGCCGCCATGCTGGCCATGTGTGGACCGACTTCCATCCTGGCCCATGGCTTTGCGCGGCGGCGCGGGTGCCTTGGGGATGCGCGTGTTCGAGCGCGGCATGGTGCCCATCGCGGTCGGGCTGATCGCGGCTTCGGGTCTGCTGCTGGCCGCCGGCACGGCAGAGGCGCCTTTGGCCGCGGTCAGCACGGTGTGTGTCTGGCACGGTTTTCGTCTGGCGCAGCCGGCGCAGTCCGCTTTGGGTTCTGGGCGCGGGCTCCATTCTGGGTGCTGCATTCCTCCGCTGAATATGCGATCCTGGTTTCGGAGGTCGCCATGAACACAACCGTCTTCTTCGCCACCAACCGCATTCGCTCCGGCGATGGCAGCAAGGCCAGCGACTATGCCGGCGAGGCGGGCCCCGCAGGCATGCCCGGCAAGGTCACCCATGCGATGGGCTTCGTCGAAGGCACCAACCTCGCCACGCTTCAATCCGGGCGGCTGGCCAGCATCCAGGGCGTGAATGAGGATGATTTCGGCGATGCCGTGCAGCAGGACCTCACCAGCGGCCGCAATCTGCTCATCTTCCTCCATGGCTTCGCCAACAGCTTCACCGACAGCATCACCCGCGCCGCCTTCAACCGGGAATTCCTTGCGGCCTCCGGTGTGGCGGCGGCGGATTGCAGCGTGGTCTCCTTTTCCTGGCCTTCGCGCGGGATCACGGTGGACCCCAATGACATCATCGGCGGGCTGCTCATGGGGCCGCTGACGCTGGCGTTGAAGCTGATCGGCATCACGGCCTCGCCGCTCGCCAACGCGTATTTCGCCGATCAGGCGGCGGCCAAGGCCTCGGCGGCGGATATTGTGAGCTTCCTGGACCGGCTGCGCCCGGCCATCACCAAGGTCCACCGGCGCCGCGGGCGCGTCTTTCTGCTGGCGCACAGCATGGGCAATTGGGTGATGGAGAACGCGCTCGGGAAATGGGCCGCGATGGGCCTGCCCCGCACCACGCTTTTCGACGAGGCAATCAGCGCCGCCGCCGATTCCCCCTTCGAGGAGGGCGGCGTGGGGCCGGCCTGGCTTGCCCCGCTGGCCAAGCTTTCGGGGCGGGTCAGCATCTATCACTCGGCCGGCGACGATATCCTTCGCCTGAGCCAGGTGGTGAACAACACCCAGCGCCTGGGCCGCAGCGGGCCGGTGGATCGGACCGACCTCACCCGCTACCCGAAAGAGCGCTTCCGCTTCGTGGATTGCGCCAATCTCATTGATGACGGGCCAGGCAAGACGTTGGATTCCAGCCATCAATTCTATCGCCGCATTCCTGGCGTGCGCGATGACATGGCGCGCATCATGGCCGGCAAGGGTGCCGGTGGGCGCGTGGTGCTTTAGCTTCCCACCTTCAACGTGCTCGTCATCCCGCGCAGGCAGGCGAGAATGCTGAGTGGCGTGATCCTGCCGGTGCGCGGGTTTTCCACGCTGGGCACGTTCTCGATGGTCATGGTCAGCCGCACCTCATCCGCCTCGACGCGGATGGTGTGCATGTTGCGCGTCACACCCGGATCAGCCCAGATTTCCACCATGGTGCGCTCGGGGCCGATGCCGGCCAAAGCCAGGGCCGCGGCCACATTCACATTGGCCGGGAAGCCCTGCGCGGCGTCGAAGGCATTGCCGTGGAAGATGCGCGTGGGGGTGGTGATGGCCAGCACGTCAATGCCGTGCTGCGCCAGGTAAGGCGCACCCACCAGGCCACCCGGCGGCTTGCGGGTTTCGATGGTGACGGTGGAGACAGTGCCCTCGGCCGCGGCACGCACAGCGTCCAGGCCGAGCAGCGCGCCGGTGGGGACGATGATGCGCGCGCCGGTCTGCTTCGCGCGCTCCACCAGATGCATGCGTGGCAGCAGAGCGCCCACGCTGCTGGGGACGAAGATGCGACCGGCCTCGATGGCGGCAGTGGCCACCTCCTCAAAGACGGCGGCGGGTGCGGCCTCCACCACGATATCCGCGTGGTCGGCGAGGGCGGCCAGCGAGACGATCGCCGGCTTGCTGCGGAAGCCTGCGAGATTCGCGGCCGCCTTTTCCTGATCGCGCGCCGAGACGGCGACAAGTCGCAATCCCTGCACGCCCTGGTCCAGCGCGCGGGCCAGATGCAGCCCGATCGCGCCGAGGCCGGCGATGCCGACCGTGAGTTCCTGTGCCATCCGCCAGGGATAGCGCAGGATCAGTCTTCCTTGAAGCCGTACTCGGGGATGCCCTGCTCGGCGCCGTAGTATTTATAGGGCAGGAATTTCCCCGACATCACAATCTGCACGCGGTCGCCCTTGGGGTTCGCCACGCGTTGAAACTCGAAATCGAAATCAATGGCGGACATGATGCCATCGCCGAATTCTTCCTCGATCAACGCCTTCCAGGCCGGGCCATTCACCATCACCATCTCGTAGAAGCGATAGATCAGCGGGTCCGTCGGCGGCATGGCCGTGCCGCGATAGGGCACCTCGTTGAGCATGCGCTCCTCCACCTCGGAGAGGCCGAAGAGTTTTCCTGCTTTCGCGGCCAGCGGCTTGACCAGTTTCATCTGGCCGAGCAACGCGCCGGTGATCATGGTCGGCGACATGCCGCCGATCTCCTCGCAGATATGCTTCCAGCTCCAGGCCTTCTCGCGCTTGATGTCGAGGATTTTTTCGGTGAGTTGGGCGCGAGTCATCGCGGGTTTCCTTTGCGTGGGATTTCAGCCGCCGAGATGCACGGCGGGCGGGTTTCGGGCGTCGTAATCGGCGGGCGCGGCACCGGCCAGGGTGCGGCTGCGCGTGATCAGGAAATCCATGATGTGATCGCGCAGCGGGTGGTAGCCCGCCATGTGGTGCAGATCGGCGCGGGTGCGCGGGCGCGGCAGATGATTGTGCACCACCTCCGCCACGCGCGCCTCAGGGCCATTGGTCATCAGCAGGATACGGTCGGCGAGAAGGATCGCTTCATCCACGTCATGCGTGATCATGAAGGCGGTCTGCCCCGCATCGGTGACGAGGCGCGAAACCTCCTCCTGAAGCGAGCCGCGCGTGAGCGCATCCAGCGCCGAAAACGGCTCGTCCATCAGCAGCAGTTTGGGCGCGACCGAGAGAGCGCGCGCAATGCCCACGCGCTGCTTCATCCCGCCCGAAAGCTGCGAGGGCTTGCGGTCGGCCGCCGAGGTCAGGCCCACGCGGGAAAGCGCCTCGCGCGCCGCGTCACCAACGCGGTGCTTCGGCCAGGAGGGGTTCCGGCAGGAGACGGCGAAGGCGACATTCTGCTCCGCCGTCAGCCAGGGCATCAGCGCATGGCCCTGGAAGATCACCGCGCGATCGAGCGAAGGGCCGGTGATCTCGCGGCCATCCACCAGCACCACGCCACCGCTGGGTTCATCGAGCCCGGCGAGGATGTTGAGGATGGTGGTCTTCCCGCAGCCCGAATGGCCGACGAGGCAGACGAATTCCCCGCGCTCGACCCCGAACCAGACATCCTGGAACACGGTCAACCCGGGGAAGCGCCGGGCAATGCCTTCGACGCTGACGATCTTGTTGCCCACGGCCCTATTCCTGCCAGGCCACGGCCGAGGCAATCAGCCCGAGCAACCGGTCCAGCGCGAGCCCCACCAGCCCGATCATCAGAATCGCGATCACGATGTCAGCGATGGAAAGGTTGTTCCACTGGTTCCAGACCCAGTAGCCAATGCCCGTGCCGCCCACGAGCATCTCAGCGGCCACGATCACCAACCAGGCGATGCCGATGGAAATGCGCATCCCCGTCAGGATGGTGGGTGCAGCCGCGGGCAGGATCACGCGCATGGCCGTGCGCCAACGCCCCGCCTCCAGCGTGCGGGCCACGTTCAGCCATTCGCGGCGCACCGAGGCCACGCCAAAGGCCGTGTTCAGCAGCATCGGCCAGACCGAGCAGATGAAGATCACGAAGATCGAACTGATTGAGGAATCCTGGATGGTGTAGAGCGCCAGCGGCATCCAGGCGAGCGGCGAGACCGGCCGCAGCACCTGGATGAAGGGGTTCAGCGCCGCGTTCAGCAGCGGCGACATGCCGATGACGAAGCCCAGCGGAATTGCAACCGCAGCCGCCAGTAAAAACCCCGCCATGACGCGCCACAGTGACCACGCGATCTGAATGCCGATGCCCTGGTCATTCGTGCCGCGCTGGTGGAAAGGGTCGCTCAGCAATTCCACCAGCCGAACCGCGATGGCCGAGGGCGGCGGAATCGGTGTCTGCTGGCCTTGGGCTGCGGCCTGGCCCAGCAGCGCTGCGTATTCCGGGTCCAACGCCGGCCCCGTGGCGGCTGGCGGGATCACGGCGATCTCCCAGGCGCCCAGAAACAGGGCGAGGATCGTCAGCGACAAAAGCGCCGCCCGCCAGGCCGAAACTTGGGCGTTCATCTCAGTTCCGGCGGATCGTCTGGCTCGCCAGATAGGCTTCCGGCTGCGTGGGGTCGAAGGTCTTGCCCAGGATTGTCACGCTGCGCATCGTCGTGTCGGGTACAGGAATGCCGAGTTCGCGCATCGCCCGCCCTGCATCCAGGGCGAGGAAGGTCTGTTCGGCGACGGCGCGGTAATCCACCTCGCGCGTGAGCTGCCCCCAGCGGCGCATCTGCGTCAGAATCCAGATGGCCATGGAGTGCCAGGGGAAGGGATCAAAGCCAATGCGATCCGGCACGCGGCGCACCTGCCCGAGGCCATCGGCGAAGGTGCCGGTCAGCACTTGCTCCACCACGGTCAGCGGCTGATTGAGGTAGTTGGGGCCACTGATCGCCGCTGCCACCTCACGGCGATTGGCCTGTGCATTGGAATGGACGGTGGCCTCCACGATCGCGCGCAGCAGGGCGGCGAAGGTGTTGGGCGTCTCCTGGATCATGCTGCGCGGCACGGCGAAGGCGCAGCAGGGGTGGCCGTCCCACAACTCCTTCGTGAGCAGATGGATGAAGCCCACGCCGTCAAACACCGCGCGCTGGTTGAACGGGTCGGGGCCGAGGAAGCCGTCAATATTGTCGGCCCGCAGATTGGCCACCATCTCGGGCGGCGGCACGGAGCGGATCTGGATGTCTCGGTCAGGGTCAATGCCCGCCTCGGCCACATAGGCGCGCAGGAGGTAGTTGTGGATGGAGAAATCGAAGGGGACGGCGAAGCGGAAGCCACGCCATTCGGCCGGGTTGCGCTTGTCGCGATGCTTGTTGGCGAGCGTGATGGCCTGGCCGTTGATGTTCTCCACCGCCGCCACCGCCCAGGGGATCGGTGCTGCCACGCCAACACCCAGCGACATGGCCACCGGCATGGGGGCCAGCATGTGCGCCGCGTCAAATTCGCGCGCGATCGAGCGGTCGCGGATCACCGCCCAGCCGGCCGTGCGGATCACCTCCACGTTCAACCCGTGGCGCCGATAGAAGCCCATCGGGTCGGCCATGATGATGGGCGTGGCGCAGGTGATGGGGATGAAACCGATCTTCAGGTCGCGCTTCTCCGGCGCGCCCGTGGCTTGCGCCATGGCTTCGCGGGCGTTCTGCAACGGCAGGAAGCCTTCAATGGCGGCCAGCAGCGTGCCGGCGCCGAAGGTGGTGAGCATGGCGCGGCGCGTGGCGACCTGCGGGAAGACGGCGCGGATGGCCGCCTCATTCACTGCCTGGCCGAGTTCACCCGTCCCATCGCGCGGAGCCTCCTCGGCGCATGCAAATCCTTGGCCGTGGCTCACGCCACAGGCGCAGACATCCACGGATAGCGAACGGTCGAACAATCTGGCCATGCGGCACTCCCCTTGATGGAGCGCGCCATGCATGTGCCATGCCATGAGCCACATGCGGGGCAACCGCAGGATCTCTGCCGACGCTGCCCAGTGATGAGGCAGGCCCGGCCCGAAAAGGCGTCATACGACGGGCGAGCGACCGCCATCCACGTTGATGGCCGTCCCGGTCATATAGCCGCCCTGTTCACTGGCCAGCAGCAGCGCCATGGCAGCGAATTCCTCCGCCTTGCCGATGCGCCCGAGAGGGACGGAGCGGCCCTGCTCCTCCTTCCAATCCTCCCAGCTGATGTTGCGGTGGTCGGAGGCGTGGCGGCGCACCCATTGGTCACTCTCGATGATGCCGACGAGCAGCGCGTTCACCAGCACATTGTGCGGCGCATATTCATTGGCCAGGGCCTTTGTCAGCGCCATGCCGGCCGCGCGGCTCACGCTGGTCGGCGTCGAGGTTGCGGGCGGCGCCTTCGCGCCGATGTTGAGCACATTGATGATGCGCCCCCACCCGCGTTCCTTCATGCCCGGCAGCACGGCGCGGCACAGGCGGATCGCCGCCATCAGCTTGAGATTGAGGTCATCCTCCCAAAGCGCATCGGTGATATCCAGGAAGGGCCCACGCTGCGAGGTGCCGGCATTGTTCACCAGGATATCAATGGACCCGATGGCATCTACGGCAGCAGCGGTGGCGGCTGCACAGCCCTCGGCGCTGCGGATATCGGCCGAAATGGCGGCGACGCGGGCAGCGGGCGCGGCCGCCTGGATTTCGGCGCGGGCGGCTGCCAAAGCCTCCGGACCGCGCGCCACCAGCGCGACATGACCGCCTGCCTTGGCAAAGGCCACCCCCATGGCAAGGCCGAGGCCCTTGGAGCCGCCCGTGATCAGCGCATTGCGCCCGTTCAGCGTGAGTTGCATCTGCCGAATCCTCCGTATCCGGGGTCATGGTGCCGGGCAATCCGGCCCGCCGTAAAGCCAGGACATGCCCTCCCATGCTGCACCGCGGGCGCAAGGCAATAACACGATCGAATCGTCTCAGGGTTTTTCCAAGGACAGAGGGAACCACATCGCCTGTCGTGAACTTCCGCCCCATGCTTCGCGGGCGCGATCAAGGCCAGTGAGACGCGCGATGCCTCCAGCGCGGACGCCAAAACACGACGTCAAGGGCCACTTGGCGCTGCTGCGACACCGCGCCCCAGCCGCAACGCTCCATCGCTGCCTGCAAGGGGCACTTGCGAAAGCGATCTGCCCTACAACACGAAATCCGGTCTGGG
>JBBRVI010000151.1:0-8577 GCA_038247025.1 Acetobacterales bacterium | reverse complement strand
TGACGCCGCCGATGGCTGGGAACTGGACCGCCGCGTGGATATCGCACTCGACGCGCTGCGCTGCCCGCCGGCCGAATCTTCGGTGGAGAACCTCTCGGGCGGTGAGCGGCGCCGCGTGGCGCTCTGCCGCCTGCTGCTGGAAAAGCCCGAGTTGCTGCTGCTCGATGAGCCGACCAACCACCTGGATGCCGAAAGCGTCTCCTGGCTGGAACATACGCTGCGCGATTATCCCGGTGCCGTGCTGGTGGTGACGCATGACCGCTATTTCCTGGACAATGTGACCAACTGGATCCTGGAAGTGGATCGCGGTCGGGGCTTCCCCTACCAGGGCAATTACTCGGCGTATCTCGAACAGAAGCGCAAGCGTCTGGAGCAGGAAAACCGCGAGGATACGGCCCGCATCCGCACGCTGGCCGCCGAGCAGGAATGGATCGGCCGCAGCCCATCCGCCCGCCAGGCGAAGAGCAAGGCGCGCATTTCGCGCTATGAGGAATTGCTGGAAAAGAGCCAGGATCGTGGGTTGGGCGAGGTCGAAATCCTCATCTCCCCGCCGCCGCGCCTGGGCAATACCGTCATCGAGGCGGAGGATCTGCGCAAGGCTTACGGCAACCGCCTGCTGATTGACGATCTGACATTCAAGCTGCCGCCAGGCGGCATCGTCGGCGTCATTGGCCCCAATGGCGCGGGCAAGACCACGCTGTTTCGGATGATCACCGGGGTGGAAACGCCCGATGCCGGCACGCTTCGCGTGGGTGAGACGGTGCAACTGGGCTATGTGGACCAGTCGCGCGACAGCCTGGATGACAAGAAATCCGTCTGGCAGGAAATCTCCAACGGCGACGACATGATCAACATCGGCAAGCGTTCCATCGCGTCGCGCGCCTACACCGCCTCCTTCAACTTCAAGGGTGCAGACCAGCAGAAGCGGGTGGGCGTGCTTTCGGGCGGTGAGCGCAACCGCGTACACTTGGCCAAGATGCTCTCGGTTCCGCACAACGTCCTGCTGCTGGATGAGCCGACCAACGACCTGGACGTGGACACGCTGCGTGCTCTTGAGGAGGCGCTGATGGAATTTGCCGGCTGCGTCGTGGTCATCAGCCATGATCGCTGGTTCCTCGATCGGTTGGCCACGCATATCCTGGCCTTTGAGGGCGACAGCCACGTGGAATGGTTCGAGGGCAATTTCCAGGCCTATGAGGCCGATAAGCGCCGCCGCCTGGGTGCTGCGGCCGATCAGCCGCACCGGATCAAATATCGCCCGCTCGTGAGATGAGCATTCTCGGGCTGGAGGGCTGAACCCGTGTCCCAGCTGCTGAGTGCGCGCCGAACCATCACCACGGCGCGGCTCTCCCTGCTGCCACCGGGCACGGAGCATCTGCCCGATCTGATCCGCCTGAAATCCGACGAGTCCGTTTTCGGCTACATGCTCCATGGCACCCGTTCGCCCGAACGCACGCGCGAGGAACTGGAGGACGACATGGATTTCTGGCAGGTCCGTGGCTATGGCACCTGGAGCGTCTTTCTCCGCGAGACCGGCGATTTCCTGGGCATTGCCGGGCTGATGGAGCGCCCCGACGGGCGCGGCGTGGCGGTCCGCTTCGCGCTATGGCCCGATTGCCGTGGCAAGGGCTACGCGCGGGAAGCAACCAAGGCTGCGCTGGATTTCGGCCATGCTGTGGGCCTGCCACGCATCATCGGCGTGGCGCGCGAGAGCAACCACGCCTCACGCGCGGTGTTGGGCGATGCCGGCATGCGCCAATCCGATGAGTTTCAGCATCGCGGCCATCGCATGCTCATCTTTGAGAGTCTTGTTACCGCCTAAAGCGGCGCGGTGTACTCCACCGGCGCGGGTGGATACGCGCCGTTCAGCTGGGCGGCAATCTGCCGCGCATGGCGATCAAACTCGGAAAGCATGATGAGTGTGTTGGAACGCGCGCGGCGCAGATGCGGCACCCAATGCGCCACCACCCGCGCCGGGCGCTCGGTCTTGAAGCTGGCAAGACCGTCCAGGTCGGCGTGCAGGGTGCGCAGCGCGATGGCGGCTGAACTACCCGCCGAATAGCCATGCAGCCGCAGCCGAAGGCGCAGCGCCTGGGCGCGGAACAACAGGGGCGGACCCTCGCGGCGCAGCAGTGCGATGACATGGGCCACCGTCTCCTGGGTGCCATGCACCAGGTCGGAATGCTCGTGCGCCTTGGGCTGCAGCGCCTCCATGCGGGCGAAGACGCTCTCCAGGGCTTCAAGGCTGCTCGCCATGGCCTGAAGTGCGAGGCAGGTGCGGATTACCAAGGGTTGGAGGGCTGCCGATTCCGGGTCCACCGTGGGTGGCGCCTCGGCCAGGACGGGCAGGGCTTCCATGATCGTTTCAGCAGTGGCGTCCTGCGGCTGCGCTCTGTGATTCATGGGCTTTTCCCGATGTCCATCCGCAGGGCCAGGCTGGCCCTGAAGCGCCGTCATGCACGGCTGTGTTGGGTATGGATGACGGCGAATGGGTTAAGGAAGCGTTACGATTGCTCAAAAAGCGTCTCCTGGGCCGGCGCGCTGGCGGGAACAATCTCCGGCAGCGGGCGCGTGCCACAGGAGACGAGGAAATCGGAAATGGCGTCGAAGGCCCGGCTGGACCGGGTCGGGTCGTAAAAAACGTCGCTCGGATCGCTGCCGGCTGGAACCCAAATAATCGTCTCGCCGCGCGCGCGGGTGAGCAGAACGCGATAGGTGTTGCGCACAAAGTGAAACTCTTTTGTGTCGCGCTGCCAAGCCCGGCCAGCAAAGCGCCTTGCGGCCCATTGCCCACGCTCACGCACATAATCGCCACCCCAGGCCAGGCCCGTCACGTCCAACTCCAGCCCCTGACAGGCATATTCCGTGGCGGCGACCTCCAGCGCATCCGAGGCGCGGATATTCGGCCAGCGGCGGAGGAACCAGTCCGGTACATCCTTCGCATCCACCTCGGCAGCCAGGCCCTCGGCCCGCAGCCGCTTCGCCCCTGAGGAGCGCAGCAGCCCGGCCCGACGCTCGCCACGGGCGAAGTGGCGCAGGCCGGCCCGCAGCGCTGCCAGTTCCCGCGTGAGGTAGAAGGGAAACGCCGGCACGGCATCTGCGATGCGCCGCGCCAAACCGGCATCGCCGGTCAACACCGCGTCCACCCAGGCGGCGGAAGCCTCTGTGCGCAGGCTGCGAATGGGGATGGTGAGGTCCAGATCGGCGTCTTCCGTCAGCCAGGCCTGCGGGGTGGACGTCATCACCCCAGGTGCGGCAAGCGCCCGCCAGCCGAATTGCGGCACCACGCGCGCCCATTCGCCAAGCCCTGCCTCGCCCGTGTTGATCTCCTGCCCCTGGCCGATCAGCGCCACCACCACGGCCCAACCCGGCCGGCGGGACATGATTTCCAGCGTATGGGCGGGCTCGCTCATGCGCAGCTTGGAGGCACGGTTGCGGCTGCCGGCGCGCGCCTTGGCTTCATCCCAGGCGCGCTGCGCTTCGTCGAAGACGATGACGCGCTCAGGCGGCAGGCGGGCTGGTGCCTCGACGCATTCCTCCAGAAAGCGATGCACGTTTTGCAACGCCGCTTTCACGCGGCGCTCGGCCTCATCCTTCTTGCATTCGCGCCGCGCCACGGCGTCCTGCGCGAGGGCCGCACGCAGCACGGCCACCAGCGGCGCATTGCCGGTGAGGAAGGCCGCGCCATCCGCCCGCGCCGCGCCGAACACCGTGTTCAACCCGCACAAAGTCTTGCCCGCGCCGGGCACGCCCGTGACGAAGACCACGATGCGCGCATCCTCACGCCGCGCCGTCTCGATGGCGCGTGTTATCGCGGCGGTGGTGCTGGTCAGGCTCGCGCGGTCGGCGCCGGCCGCCGCGATCTCGGCCACGCCGTTGCGGGCGTAAAGCATGGTCGCCGCTTCAACGATGTTCGGCACAGGTCGGTAAGGCGCGTCCAGCCAGGCCGCGCCATCAAGCGGTTTGAACTGCGCGTGGGCCTGCACCCAGCCGATGGTCGTCGCCAGTTCCACATCCGTCGCGTGGATCACGGGCCAGACGGCATCCAGCAGCAGGCTCGGCTGCGGCAGCCCGGTAGGCGCGCCGCCGGTGACGAGGATGGGAATGATGGGATGCGCGCGGCTTCCCGCGTGAAAATCACGCAGATCGAGCGCGTAATCCTCCGCCTCACGCCGCGCCGCTGGTGAGCGATCATTCAGCTTGAACTCCATGCAGAGAATGGCGCGGTCAGTCAGCAGCACCGCGTCAATGCGCTTTTCCAGCCGCATCAGGTCGAATTCCAGCGCGACGGTCCATGCAGCACTGTCATGCTGCGTAAGTGCCTCGCGCAGCGTCGCGATCTGATGCTGCCACGCGTCCTCCTGCTCAGCGCTGCCGGAGAAACCGCGCCCCTGCTGCGCGGAAGCGAGACGCCCGACGGTGTCCGCGGGGTCCCGCGCCAGGAGTTCGGCGCCGCTACAGGCGAACCAAGCCCTCATGATGGCGGGCCACGACGATAAAGTGTTTGCACGGATCGAACGTGCCAGGTGCTCTGGTGTTTGGCCAGGCGATCCCTTGCCGCCTCAAGCCCGCCGCGGCCAGGTTGCGAGCAACAAGCTGCCCAACATGAGTGCGAAGCCCGCCGCATGCACCAGGCCGAAGCTCTCGCCGAGAACCAGCACCGCCGTCACTGCCGCACTCGCCGGCAGGAAGACGGTGAAGACCCCCGCGACCCCCGCCGACACGCGCTTGAGCCCGGCATACCAGAGCAGCAGGCACAACACGCTCGCTGTCAGCGAGTGAAACACCAGAAGGGCCAGCAGACGCGGCTCCACCAGCGCCGCAATGGCGCCAAGGCCGGGGGCCGCGAAGGGCAGCAGCACCAGTGCCGAGAACACCTGCATCCAGAGCGAAGCGGTGATGACAGGCACCGCACCGGCCACGCGTCGGGCCAGCAGCACATAAATCGCCTCGCCACAGACGGCCACGAAGATCAGCAGGTTCCCCAGCGCGGAACCCACCGCCCCGCCATCCAGCCGGGCCAGCGTGATCGCGGCCATGCCGAAGCCCGCCAGCCCGGCGGCCAGCCACTGCCGCGCCGAGAGCCTTTCGCGCAGCCAGAGAAAGCTGCCCAGCGCCACCACGGCAGGCAGGGTGGCGAGCACCAGGCCGCCCTCCAGCGCCGAGGTGTGGCGCAGCCCCGCCAGCAGCCCCGCATTGTAGATGGCCGTACCAAAGATCGCCTGGAGCAGCAGGTTGCCCAGCACCGGCCTGCTCACGCGCACCTGCCCATCCAGCGTGCGCGCCAGTGGCCACAGCACCAGCACGGCGAGGGTACAGCGCAGAAAGGCGATCAGCGCGATGGGCAGTTCCTCGGCCAGCAGCTTGGCCACGCCGACATTCGCGCCAACCAGGATCATGGCCAGCGCCAATTGGCTGTAGGCGATCACGCCTCGCCGTCGCGCCGATAGGGCGAGAGTGTGGCCAGTTCTTCCATGCGCCCCAGGATGGCCGGGCGCTCATGCTCCAGGAAGCGCGCCACAGCATCCGACAATCCGCGATGGTTGATGAGATGCGCGGAATAGGTCAGCGCCGGCAGATAGCCGCGCTGAATTTTGTGCTCGCCCTGCGCGCCGGCCTCGACGCGGCCGACGCCGTGCTGGATGGCGAAATCTATGGCGCGCAGATAGCACAGCTCAAAATGCAGGAAGGGCACCTCTTCGTCGCAGCCCCAGTTGCGGCCGTAAAGCGCCTCGTTCCCCAGAAGATTCAATGCGCCCGCTACAGGCTTGCCCTCACGCTCAGCCCACATCAGCACCACACGGTCCCCCAGGCGGTCGCCCAGCATGGCCCAGAAACTCTTGTTGATGTAGGCGCTGCCCCAACGGGCATCCACAGTGTTGCGGTAGAAGCCGTGGAACGCCGCCCAGTGCTCGCGCGTGATCTCAGTGCCGCGCAATGTGCGCAGCGTAAGGCCAGTTTCCACCACTGCGCGCCGCTCCCGCTTCAATGTTTTGCGCTTGCGGCTGGACAATGCACCAAGGAAATCGTCGAAGCTCGCGTATCCCTGGTTCTGCCAATGGAATTGCACGCCGATGCGTTGCAACCAGCCAGCCTCGCCCAGGCCTAGCCATTCTTCCTCGGTGCAAAAGGTGACATGCGTGGAGGAGCAGCCCAGCGCCTTCTGCGCTTGCGCGAGCGCCTGCGCTACGGCGGCCATCGGCACACCAGGCCGGCGAAGCAGGCGTGGGCTTGGCACTGGGCTGAAAGGCACAGCCACCTGCAACTTGGGGTAATAGCGCCCACCCGCCTGCTCATAGGCCTGGGCCCAGCCATGGTCGAAGACATATTCGCCGTAGGAGTGCGTCTTGGCATAGGCCGGCGCGCAGGCCATCAACACACCCCCCGCATCCCGCAGGGCCAGATGCTGCGGCAGCCAGCCGGTCTTTGCCGAGGCGCTGCCGCTATCCTCCAGCGCCGAGAGGAAGGCGTGGGAGACAAAGGGATTGTCGCCGGCGCAAAGATCCCACTCCGCCGCTGGGATGTCCGCGATGGCGCGATGCAGCGAGAGGGTGAGTTCGGAGGAATCCATCCCTTGCATTATGGGCCTGTGGAGCGGTTACACCAGTTCGAGAATCGCCTCGACCTCCACGGCCGCCCCCCCAGGCAGTGAACCCACGCCGATGGCGCTGCGCGCATGCCGCCCCGCTTCCCCAAACACCGCCACGGCGCAATCGGAAGCGCCGTTGATGACGCTGGGCTGATCGGTGAAATCGGCGGTGGAATTCACATAGCCGGTGACGCGCAAAACACGCGCGATCCGGTCCAGATCACCGCCAGCCGCGACCTTGGCGTGGGCCATGATGGACAGGAAACACTGCTCGGCCGCCTTCTTCGCGTCCTCGATGGAGACATCCGCCCCCAGATGCCCGACGGGATGGATCTTCCCATCCTTCCGAGGCACCTGGCCCGAAACATAGATGATCTTCCCCGAGACGGTGAAGGGCACGTAATTCGCGATGGGCGCCCCCGCTTCCGGCAGGGTCAGGCCCAACTCGGCGAGGCGGGCTTCGATTTTCGACATGTCAGGCCACCACTCGGAGGTTGCGTTTCGGGCGTTCGGCCACCGCGGGCAAATCCAGCGGCAACAAGGGGGATTGCTCGGCGGCGCGGGCCACCGCATCGGGCGCCACATCCTCGGCTTCCGGTTGCGGCAAGGCGCCGCCCAGGTAATCTATGGCGAGACGCCGAAAGGCCCAGTCCAGCACGGAGGTGGCGCGGGGAATGTCGGGGTCGCCCTCGACGGCGCCGGCGGGGCCAAAGCGCGTATAGGCGAAGGCGTCCACGTAATCGGCCAGTGGCACCCCGCGCGCCAGGCCGAGGGAGACCGCCTGGGCAAAACCATCCATCAGGCTGCGATAGGCGGCACCCTCCTTGGAGAGGCTGAAGGCGATCTCGCGCAGCGCGCCCGCTTCCTCGGCGGTGCGCAGCGCCACGCGATGCCCACCGACGGTCACATGCACGGTCTGCCCGGCCTGGCGGCGCAGTGCCGGGCGAGAAGCAGGGGCGGGGCGGGGTGCGGCGGGGAGCACCACGGGGACCGGCGGGGCGGCGTGCAGAAAGGGGGAAACGGCCTGCTGCATCTGCCGCCGAGCCGCGTGGCTCACAGGGCCGAGCAGCGCCGCGACACGGCCCTGGGGTGCGTGCATTGCCGCGCGGGTGGGCACATCCACCACCCCAGCTGGGGTGCTGACAGCGCGGGTGGCGCCGGGAGCGGGGGCGATGCCCGCCGTCTCCGCGCCAAGCAGGGCTTCGGCGGCATCGGCCGGCGCCAGCGCCACCAGCGCAAGATGCCGCAGCCCGGGCGAGGCGGCGGCCGCATCCAGCGCCGCGCGGGCAGCGGCGGCCAGGCCGGGCAGGGGTGTCACGCCGGGTGGCTCGGGCCAGATGAGCGCCACGGGTTCGCGCGCACCAAGCCGCTCGGCCATGCGTCCGCTTTGCGCTTCGGCGGCACCGCGCGTCAATGCTGCGATCCCGGCGGCGACCTGTCGCGCACCCTCGCTGTCATAGGTCAGCCCCAGGCCGGCCAGCAGCCCCGCCAGATCGGCAAAGCCCAGGCGCAGCTTCAAGGCCTTGCCCGAGGAGATGGCATCGAGGAACACCACGCCAAGCGCGCAGGCCTCTGCATAGCCTTCAAAATCGAAGCCGCCCTCGGGTTCCAGGAAGGCTGGCAGATTGAGCACGAAGCGCGGCTCGGGCCTGGTTTCGCCCCGCCAAGTCTCGGCACCGGGCGCACCGCGTCGGGTGAGGAGGAGGGCGCGCCAGCCCTCGGCAAGTCGTGGGGCCTCGCGCGGAGTGATCAGCCCGGCCTTCTCGCCGCGGGTCAGGGCGCGGGAAATCCAGGCCTCGGCAGCGCGGGGGAGTGTCATGGCGGCATCGCCCGGGGCCAGGCCCGCGAGCGCGGCCGCCGCTTCATCCCCCCAGGAGGCAGGGATGGCCAAGGCGCGCAAGGGCGCATCCGGGTCAGCACCAATTCGGATGCGCCGCAGCGCCACCCCTACCCACAAGCTTCCGGTCATGCGTGCCATGTTGTGACCC
>JBBRVI010000150.1:0-8885 GCA_038247025.1 Acetobacterales bacterium | reverse complement strand
CTTCCTCAGCCAGATCGACACCCATGGACTGGCCATGACCATGGGCCCCCTGCTGGATGGCTTGCGGCCCGACATCATCCACATTCACCACCCGCTGCAATTTGGGTTGGAGAGCCTGGCCTTGCTGCGCCGACTGGCGCCGCGCCGCGCACGCATCGTGCTCACCCTGCACGATTATTTCGCCATCTGCCCGCGTGAGGGCCAATTGCTGCGAGCCGATGGCCGGCTTTGCGCCGCGCCCTCGCTGGATGCCTGCCGGCGTTGCCTGCCGGAGCGCACGTCGAGCGATCTGATGCTGCGCCGCCTCTCGGTGAGCGACGCTCTCTCCGTCGTGGATGCGCTGGTGGCGCCGAGTCACTTTCTGCGCGACCGCTTCGTCGCGGCGGGCTGGGATGCGGCGCGTATTACCGTGCTGCCCAACGCTGTGGCCAGTGATTTGCCCCGGGCACAGCAACGTCCGCTGTCGCAATCTGGCCGGCGCGACCGCTTCGCGTTCTTCGGCCACGTCAACCGGTTCAAAGGCAGCCTTGTGGCGCTCGGCGCATCGGCGCGCCTCAGTGCGGCGGGAGTGGAGCACGGCCTGGCGCTTCATGGCGGCACCGCGCATCAGTCGAGCGCCTTTCTCGAAGAGTTCCAGGCGGCGGTCGCTGCCGCACCCGATGCGCGCCACCATGGAATCTACGAAGCGCATGAGTTGCCGCGGCGAATGGCCGCTGCTGACTGGGTGGTTGTGCCCTCCATCTGGTTCGAGAACGCGCCTTTGGTGGTGCTGGAAGCATTCCGCCACGGCCGTCCGGTCATTTGCAGCGATGCTGGCGGCATGGCCGAACTGGTACGTGACGGAGTTGATGGCCTGCATGCCCCGATCGGCGATGCCGAAGGTTGGGCAGCCGTGCTGCGCCGCGCCGTGGAAGAGCCTGGCCTGTGGGAGCGGCTCGCCGCCGCCATTGCACCACCCGCTGACCTTGATGCGATGGTCGCAGCCCACCTCGATCTCTACCGCCGCCTGCTGCGGCGTGCGGCCCCCCCGTTAGCTTCCGAACGGGCGGCTTGAGAAATGGAAACATGACCATGTCCGAAGCCGAAACCATCAGCGACATCAAGCCTGGAACGCGCACATCGGAAATCCACGGGCTGGTGGACAACGTCAACGGCGGCCGGATCTTCGGCTGGGCCTGGAACCCGGCCCATGCGGATGAACGGGTGATGATCGAGTTGCGTCTCGGCCAGCAAATCATCGCCTCGACGCGCGCCGATGGCGAGCGGGCCGATCTGCTGGGGGCAGGGGTGGGTGATGGGCGGCATGCCTTCGATCTTCCGCTGACGCCAGAGCTTGTCGAGCGCCGTGCGGAACTGTTCATCGTCGCACGCTCGGCCGACGGAGTGGAGGCACCGTTGCCGATTCTCGGCGCCAGGCAGCCGCTGGCCGCAGTGTCGCCGGGGCGTGTGAACGGCGAGGCCCTGTCCCGTTCTGTGCGCGACCTCTCCCATGCACACCTCAGCCTGCACGACCGGATTGAGGCGCTGGCGAGTGCGACGCCGGCGCAGGCCAGCGAGTTGGGGGCCTTGCGTGCACGGGTGGAGACGCTCGAGTTATGGTGCCTGCGGCTGGATGAGACCCTGGCGTCCCGAGACGTGGCTGGCAGGCCGCCGGTGCGTAGCCGGCTGGACCGTTGGCAAATGGTCCTTGCAGGAGTGGCGTTCGGGAGCATGGCGGCCACACTCGCGATAACGCTGCTTGGTGGCGCGCGCTTGGCCGGCCGAGGCTTGGGCTATGGAGGCTAGGGCCATGGCACGGCCGCCTGCTGCCCCACGTGAGGCCGTCGCTGGATCGCTCGACGTCATTCGTCGCGAAGTGCATGCGACCCTGCAGTTGGTCGTGCTCGTCGGGGGCACGGCAACGCTGCTGACCTTCGCGGCCATCTACCTGAAGCTTGAGGTCTATCGCCTGGTGGTGCCCACGGGCAGCATCCCTACCGCCATCGGCTTGGCTTCGGGCTTTGTTCTGGTTGCCGCGCTGCTGGTTCTGCTGGAGCATCTGCGCGATTTGACGCTGCTGACCGCGGGCAACCGCCTGTCGCGTGGGTTGGCAGCGCCTAAAATTCTGTCAGCGGCCGGCCACTCGGGTGAGGCTGCCTCCACCAGCGCGACGCTGCTCGGCGATGTCGAAGAAGTTCGCCGCGCCGTCTCGGGGCCCTTGTGCACCGCTCTGCTGGACGTGGCGTTGGTGCCGTTGGGGCTGCTTGTGCTCTGGATGTTGCACCCCTGGTTTGCCGCATTGGCGCTGATCAGTTGCATGCTTGCTGCATTCGCGAGCCTCGCGGCAGAACGCCGCGCGCGGGGAGCGCTCGCTGAGTCCAATACCCTGTCCTCCCGCACTTCCGGGCTGGTTGCTGACGCGATGCGCTGTGCGGAGGCGGTGGAAGCGATGGGCATGCGTCCTGCCCTGGAACGGAGGTGGCTCGCTGATTTGCGGCGCGGTGGCGCGCGGATGCGCAGCGCGCAGGAGATGGGGCGCCGGTTGGGCGCATCAGGTGCCGCGCTGCAAGGGATGGCAGCGGGGGGAGCGATGCTACTGGGCGCCGTGTTGACCCTGCGTGGCGAGAATCTCGGCGTCGGGCTGATGGCGGCCATGCTGCTCACCGGCCGAGTGATCGAGCCTTTTGCGCGGTTGGGAGGTTCCACGCAGGATTGGGGCCAGGCCAATGCCGCCTGGGCGCGCCTCAAAGCAACGCTAGAACAGGCCGGCCAGGCACCTCAGGGCTTCGGCTTTCCCTGCCCGCAGGGCCGCATCGTCCTGGACCGGCTGACTTATCTCCATCCGGGCACACCCCGGCCGCTGCTGCGCGAGGTGGACATGGTCGTGGCACCTGGGGAGGTGGTGGCCGTGGTCGGCCCGCCTGGCAGTGGCAAGACCACCTTGCTGCGCCTCATGCTGGGGATGCACCGCCCCACGGCGGGCGGCGTCTTCCTCGATGGGCATGCCACCTGGCAATGGGATCATGCGGACCTCGCAAGGCATGTCGGTTATCTGCCCCAGGACCCAAATCTGGGTGAGGGCAGCATTGCCGAAGCGATATCCCGGCTGGCCGCGCGGCCCGACCTGCCGGCGGTGCTGCGAGCTGCCGCGCTGTGTGGCGTTGACCGCATGATCGCTGGATTGCCGCTGGGTTACGCCACGCCGGTCAGTGGCGAGCAGGGGCTCTCCATGGGCCAACGCCAACGCGTGGCCCTGGCGCGCGCCGTGTATGGCACGCCGCGACTGGTGCTGCTGGATGAACCGACCGCCTGGCTCGATGCGGAGGGCGAGGCTGAAGTTGCGCGCACGCTTGAACGGCTGCGCGCTTGCGGCATTGGCGTCGTGCTCAGCTCGCATCGCCGCTTCATCGTTGATGCTGCGGATCGCGTCCTGGTGCTGGGTGCGGGCGGCACGCTGCGGCCTGCCCTTGCTGGCCCCACGGGCGTTGTACCGCGCGTCGTCACCCTCGATGCGAAGCCGGCGGCATGAGCGCGTCGCAGCACAACGTCCAGGGCGCCACTCTGATGGTGGCAGCGCTGTGCCTAGCCCTTTCGGTCGGGGTGCAGGGCGCGCTGCTCGCGTCGCCCTTGCTCACGATGCACGTCTTTGATGGTGTGCTGCAAAGCGGCAATTACGATACGCTGCTTGCGTTGGCGCTCGGGTTTATTTTTGTCATCATGCTCGGCGGTATATTGCGCTACTTGCGCGCCTTGCTGGTGGCCACCGCGACAGAAAGCGCTGGCCAAAGGCTGCAACAGGGTGCGCTTGGTGCCGCGGTGCGCGGCGCGCTCGCGGGTGATCGCACGCGCGGGCTCGCGGCGTTGGGAGATGCGGCGGAAGTCCGGCGGCTGCTGGGAGGCGCCGTGGCCTCCGACGTGCTCGATCTGCTGACCGTGCCGGCGGCCCTTGCCTTCCTGTTCATGCTGCACCCGTTGTATGGTTGGACGGGATTGGTCGGATGCGCCTTGCTCGCCGTGCTCGGCGCGCTGGCGGACCGCACCACGCGCCAGCAGGTGGCATCGGCCAACGGCGCCTATGCGCGCAGTCAGGCGGCCCTCACCGGACGCCTTCGCAGCCGCGACATGGTGGAAGGGTTGGGCATGCTGTCCAATATCCTGCGGCGCTGGCAGCCCGAGGCCCATGCTGCCCTGGAACTCTCGGATGCGGCGCAGCGGCGCGCCCGCGCCATCCAGGGCATCGCGCATTTCGTCGGCTTGTTGCTGCAGATTGCGATGGTGACGGTGGGCGCCTGGCTTGTGGCGCGGCAGGATGCCTCGCCGGGCAGCCTCCTCGCCTCCATGATGCTGGCCGGAATGGCGAGTGCGCCGGTCAGTCGCGTTGTATCCACTTGGCGCGACTGGGCCTTCGGCGCGGCTGCATGGCGCCGCCTGAGCGGCTTCATCACCCAGACCACGCCGCCCCCTTTGCCACCGCGCGAACCCGAGGCCGCCGCCGGCCTGGTTGTGCGCGGCCTGACGTTGAGCATCCCCGATGGCGGGCGCCTCCTGGTGCGCGATCTTTCCTTTGTGCTGGCGCCTGGTGAGGTGCTGGGGCTGCGCGGGCCGAATGGTGTCGGCAAATCCACCTTGCTGCGGGCCTTGCTCGGGCTTGTGCCGGTCGAGTGCGGCGCGGCGCGGCTGGATGGTGCTGATCCGCGCGGGGAGGGGCCTCGCATCGGCTATCTGCCGCAGGGTACGCAATTGCTGCATGGCAGCGTGCTCGACAATATCCGCCGCTTCAGTGATTCGGATTCGGCGGCCGCAGTTGATGCGGCGCGGCGCGTTGGCGCGCATGATGCCATTGGCCGGCTGCCGCACGGATATGACACACAAGCTGGCCATCAAGGTGGGCTCTCGGGCGGGCAGCGCCAGTGGGTCGGACTCGCGCGCGCCTTCTTCGGCTCGCCAGGGCTGATTGTTCTCGATGAGCCCGAGGCAGGCCTGGACCATGCTGCAATCATGCAGCTGCGCGGTGCCGTCCAGCGGGCGGCGGGCGAGGGCAGCACGGTGCTCCTTGTGACGCACGACCCTGGCGAATGGGATGGCGTGGTGACGCAGTGGCTGGATCTTGAAGGCGCAGGCGCATGGCGGCTCTCATCCGCGAAGCCCAATGGTACCAATCCAAAGGACGCCAACGCATGAGCCTCACCCTTTCCGGGCCGATGGAGTATGACAAGGAGCTGGACGCACCCTCGCTGCGCGGAGTGGCTCTCACCGCCCTTGTGGTTTTGTTGGTCGGCGTGGGCGGCCTGGTCAGTTGGGCAGTGCTGACGCCGTTGGAGCGCGCGGTAATCGGCAATGGTTCGCTCGTTTCCGAGGGGCGCCGCAAGACGGTAAATCTCATGGAGCCGGGGCTGCTGCGTGAACTGGCCGTGCGCGAAGGCGATGCGGTCAGCGCCGGCCAGGTTCTAATGCGTCTCGACGCCACTCAAGCGGAGGCGGTGACCAATCAGGCGCGCTCAGCGTTCCACACAGCCGTCGCGCGTCTGGCGCGGCTGGTGGCGGAGCAGGCGGCCGGGCGGCTTTTGGTCATGCCCGAGGAGGTGGAGGCCGCTGCACGCGCAAGCCCTATCATCGCCTCCTTCGTCGAGGCCGAGCGGCGATTGTTCACGGCGCGCTGGGCTGCCTATGACGGTGCCGTGGCGGCGCAGCGGCGGCGGGTGGCACAGGCGAGTGAGCAGATCTCCGCACTGGCTGCGCAGCGCGTCGCTGCAGGCACGCGGCTGCGCGCCATCCGCGAGGAGCTTGCAGGGGTAAACCAGTTGCTCGCGGCGGGCTTCGCCACGCGCAACCGCGCATTGGAGTTGCGGCGGCTGGAGGCGGAAGCGCTTGGCAATGTCGGGCAGTTCACCGCGCAGGAAGCGCAGGCCGGCGAGCAGCAGGCCCAGGCCGAGCTCGATGCCACCAACCTCGCGCTGAACCGCGAGGCCGAGATCGCGCGTGAATTGCAGGAGACGCAGGCGCTGCTGGCCGATGCCACGGACCGGCTGCGCGCCGCACATGATGTGCTCTCCCGCCGGGAAGTTTTGGCGCCGGAGGCTGGGATCGTGACGGACATTCGCTTCTTTACCCCCGGCAGCACCATCGCCGCTGGACAACCGGTGCTGGACCTTGTCCCTCTCGACAGCCAACTTGTGGTCGAAGCGCGTATCGCACCCACGGATATCGAACAGGTGCAGGCT
Organism: Acetobacterales bacterium; assembly: GCA_038247025.1. Classification (GTDB taxonomy): domain Bacteria; phylum Pseudomonadota; class Alphaproteobacteria; order Acetobacterales; family Acetobacteraceae; genus Roseococcus. The sequence continues at coordinate 2,685 of JBBRVI010000150.1, read as the reverse complement.
GGGCAACGGGTGAATGTGCGCCTCTCGGCCTATCGCCAGCGCGAGGTACCGATGCTCATGGGGCGCCTCATCTACGTATCGCCTGATCGGCAGACAGATGCGCAAGGAGCGACCTTTTTTCTCGCGCGGGCTGCGATCGACCCAAACTCCCTCAAGGCCGATGGCGCGCTGATAAACGAGATGCCACCGCTTGCTGCGGGCATGCCGGCTGAGATGTTCGTGCTCGGCGAGACACGTACCGTACTCGACTACCTGTTGCGCCCACTGCGCGACAGCATGCGCCGCGCGCTGAGGGATTGAGGCAATGGCGAGAAAGCTTAGCGGCCAAGGCCACGACGACGATCTGCAACAAGTAACGACCGTCCCGAAGTACGTCCCTCGTAGAAATCGGGCTGCAGGGCAGGTGCCTCCCTCTACCTCCCCGCAGCCGGAACTGCAGCCCCAGTCCGATGCGCTGCGAAATGCACCTCGGCTACGTGTGCTCGTCATGTCGCATATGCACCCAGCCGTCTCGAAGGGAGGGGCGGAGATTGCGGCCTATCAGCTCTACGGCGCGCTCAGGCAATCGCCTCTGGTCGAGCATTGCTGGTTTCTGGCCGCAGCCGGAGGCCGTGTTGCGGGGCGCCTGGGCGTCCGTCTCAGCCAACCCTTCCAGCCGGATGAGTACGTCTACACCGGGACCGGCTTCGACCATTTCACCCACGCCAATCCCGACCCCGAATGGCCCGGCGAATTGACGCGGCTGCTCCAGGAGTTGCGGCCCGATGTGGTGCATCTCCATCACTACACGAATTTCGGCGTGGAGGCGCTGCTCACGATCCGCCGCGCGCTGCCGCGGGTGCGGATCGTGCTGACGCTGCATGAGTACCTCGCGATCTGCAATCACTTCGGCCAGATGGTGAAGCGCCCGGGCCTTTCGACGTGCGCGAGCGCCTCGCCGCGCGACTGCCAGCGCTGCTTCCCCGAACGCACGGAGCAGGATTTCTTTTTGCGCGAACTCTACCTCAAGCGGTTCCTGCGGCTGGTGGACCAGTTCATCGCGCCGAGCCGCTTCCTTGCATTGCGCTATACGGAATGGGGCCTTGATCCGGCGCGCATCGCGGTCGTCGAGAACGGCATGCCAGCCGCTGAACCACCGGCACCGGCGCGAACGGAGAAAGGGCTTTCCGTCGGGTTCTTTGGGCAGATTTCACGGCTGAAGGGCATAGATGTGGTGTTCGATGCGGCCAAGCTACTGGAGAGCGATTCGGTCAGCGGCCTGCGCATTGATGTGCATGGCGACCACTCGGGTCAACCGCCGGAATTCCGCGCCCTCTTTGAGGCACGCGTGAAGGATGCCCCGCCCATCATTCAATTGCACGGACCCTACGCCAATGATCGCGTCGGCGCGCTGATGCGCCAGGTGGATGCGGTGCTGGTGCCTTCCATCTGGTGGGAGAACTCACCGCTGGTGATCCAGGAGGCCTTCCTCGCCGGCCGCCCGGTGATCTGCTCGGATTTGGGCGGCATGGCCGAGAAAGTGCGCCATGGCGTGGATGGTTTCCACTTTCGCGCGGGCCAGGCACGCGCGCTCGCTGACCTGCTGGCCGGGCTGGCCGGCGAACCCACGCGGTTGCGCCGTCTTTCGCGGGGGCTTGCCGTGCCGCCAAGCCTTGGGGAGACCCTCGCCGCGACTCTGCGCCTCTACCGCTGCGACGAAACCGCTATGCCAAACCAGGAGTTGAAATCCGCATGACGATCCGTGGTTCCGTTGACAGTCTTTCGGCCGAAGGGGCATCTGGCTGGGTCTATGGCGGGCCGGGGCGCCCTTTGATCGTGCAGGCATTGCTGGATGGCCGCGTCATCGGCGAAGCATTGGCCGAGCAGGAGCGGGCCGATCTTTCGGCCGCCGGCATTGGTGATGGCCGCTGCGGCTTCGCCATGGCCTTCTACGACGCGCCGATCGATGCCGCGCTGCTGCCTTTTGTCTCGATCCGCCCGCGCGGTGGCGATGTGGAGTTGCCGCGTACCAGCCTGACGGGCTTTGGCGAGTTTTTCCGCACAGTCCATGCGCGCCATCCCGGCGCCGGCCGTCACCGCAGCGTCTTTGGCGGTCTTTGGACCGATCGTACCGATGCGCGCCGCTTGTTGGCCGGGCGCATCGGAACCGGGGCCACACCGGCCGAACTGCGCGAGCCGCTGCGCAGCTTCATCGGCGAAGGACATCTGATCCTGCGCGACGTGTTGAAGCCAGGTGCTACGACCGTGGGGGATGGCATGGCGCTCCGGGCAGACCATCCGCTGGACCCTGGCCAGAACTCCGCGGCCCAGCGTATGCTGGAGGCACTGCCGGGGCTGCTTTTTGGCGAGACCGTTCTCACCGTGCTTCGGGGCGTGCTGGACGACCAACCCACCGTGACGCGGGTGATTCCGTGGCGCGGCGATACGCCTGGTCGCTTCGTGCAGGCCAGTGCTGCCGAGAGCCTTCCTTCGCCCGCCGAATGCCTGCTGCTGGTTCTTGGCATCGGTGATCCGTCGGGGCCAGGACTGTTGTTGGACATCGCGCGTGGCAGCCACGAATTGCCGGAATTCACGGCGCATGGCCGCTCACGCTGGCTCGTTGAGGAACTGCCCGACCGCGAGTCCGCAGGTGTTGAGCTTGCGCGTGAATTCGACGCCTCGGTCGAGACGTTGGAGATTGGCCCG
>JBBRVI010000149.1:0-8933 GCA_038247025.1 Acetobacterales bacterium | reverse complement strand
TCATTGGCGATGACGCGCATGACGGTCATCTCCAGCGCCTTCAACTCGATCTCCATCTCCGTCACCTGGCGACGGAATTCGGGGTCCTCGATGAGCGGGCGGCCGCCATCCAGCGTCTCCCGCGCGATCATCTTCAACCGGCGAATGCGCTCGCGCGAGGCACCGACGCGCGCCTGCCCGAAGCGCTCATTGCCAAGCAGGAATTTCGCGCAATCCCAGCCCTTGTTGACCTCACCCACCAGTTGGTTGGCCGGCACGCGCACATCGTCGAAGAATACCTCATTCACCTCATGCCCGCCCTCGATCGTGATGATCGGGCGCACGGTGATGCCGGGGGATTTCATGTCCACGAGCAGGAAGGAAATGCCCTCCTGCTTCTTCGCAGTGAAATCGGTGCGGGCGAGGACGAAGATCCAGTCGGCGTGCTGGGCCAGCGTGGTCCAGGTTTTTTGCCCGTTGATGACCCATTCGCCGTTCTCAAGCACGGCCTTGGTCATGAGCCCGGCGAGGTCCGAACCGGCACCCGGCTCCGAGAAGCCCTGGCACCACCAATCATCCAGGTTCAACATGCGCGGCAGGAAGCGCGCCTTCTGCTCGGGCGTGCCGAATTCGATGATCACCGGCCCGCACATGTTGATGTTGAAGCCCAGCGGCGAGGGTGCCGGCCACATCTGCAACTCCTCGCGGAAGATGTACTTTTGGGCTGGCGACCAACCCGGGCCGCCATGCTCCACCGGCCATTCGGGCGCGGCCCAGCCGCGCGCATTCAGCTTTTGCTGCCAGGCGACGACCATATCCTTGGTGGGCGATTTCCCGGCCACCAGATGCGCGCGCGTCTCGGGCGGGCATTCGACGGCGAGGAAGTCGCGCACCTCCTGCCGGAAATTCAGTTCGGTATCCGTGAAGCGGAGTTCCATCTGGTTTTTCCTTATGCCGCGTTCTTGGTGGCGCCACCGGCGAAACTGCCGCCGGAGGCCGCAAGCTTCTCGATCAGCGCGGTAGGCTTGAGGTTGGGTTCATTCGTCGCGGCCGCGTAGTGGGCCAGCTTGTCGCGCACGGCTTTGAGCCCCATGCGGTCGGCCCAGAACATCGGACCACCGCGCCAGGCGGGCCAGCCAAAGCCGTTGCAGAAGATGACGTCAATATCAATGGCGCGCGCGGCCACGCCCTCTTCCAGGATGCGCGCACCTTCATTCACCATGGGCAGCAGCATGCGTTCCAGGATTTCGCTGTCCTCGATCTTGCGGCGGCGCACCTGCATCTTTTCCGCGAGGTCGAGGATGATGGCCTCCACGGCAGGGTCCACCAGGCGCGTGCGCTTCTCGTCGTACATGTACCAGCCGCTGCTGGTTTTTTGCCCATAGCGGCCGGCGGCGAACAGCGCATCGGCGATGGGGGCGACAGTACCGCGGGCCTTGCGCACGGCCGCACCGATGTCGAGGCCAGCGAGGTCACCCGTGGCGCACGGCCCCATGGCCATGCCGTAGGCTTCCATCACGCGGTCAATGTCCTGCGGCAGGGCACCTTCCAGCAACAGCTTTTCCTGTTGGGGGCCGCGCTTTCCGGTCATGCGGTTGCCCACGAAGCCGTCGCAATTGCCAACCAGGACGGGCAGCTTGGCGATGCGCTTGCCCACTTCCGTGGCCGTCGCAATTGCCACGTGATTGGTCTTGGCGCCACGCACATTCTCCAGCAGCCGCATGACATTGGCGGGCGAGAAGAAATGCATCCCAATCACCAGTTCTGGCCGTTGCGTGGCCGAGGCGATCTCGTCAATCGAAAGCGTGGAAGTGTTGGAGGCCAGCACCACGCCAGGCCGCGCCAGCTTGTCCAGCTTGGCGAAAAGCTCCTTCTTCGCCTCCATGTTCTCGAAGATCGCCTCGATCACGAGGTCCGCCTCGCGCACCACATCCAGGCTGGTGCTGCCCTTGAGCAAGGCCCGGCGCTTGTCATATTCGGCCTGATTCATGCGACCGGAGGTGATGGAGCGCTGCCAATTCGCTTCGCAGCGGGCCAGGCCCTTGTCCAGTGCATCCTGGCTGGTTTCCACCATGGTCACGGGAATGCCGGCATTGGCGAAGTTCATCGCGATGCCCCCACCCATCGTGCCGCCGCCGATGACGACCGCGTTGGTGACCGGTGTGCCCTGCGTGCCCTCGGGCAGGTCCTGCACGCGCACCGCCTCGCGCTCGCCGAAGAAGATGTGGCGGAGCGCGAAGCTCTGCTCACCGGCAACGAGCTTCTGGAACTGCTCGCGCTCCACCAGCAACCCATCCTCGAAGGAATGGGTGATAGAGGCGCGCACCGCGGTCACGCAGCCCTTCGGGCTTTCCTGCCCGCGCGTGCGCTTGAGCAGCGCGGCGGCCGCGGCGTCGAAGGCAGCGAGATCGGCGCCCTTGATCTTGTCTTCGCGCTTGCGCGCCAGGGTGAAGCTGTCCGCTGCATGTGCGCGCGCCCAGGCGATGGCGGCGAGTTCCAGCGGCCCTTCCACAATGGCGTTGATGGCGCCGAGCTTCACCGCCTCACCGGCTGAAATCGGCTCGCCGGTCACGATGATCCTGAGGGCGGCTTCGGCGCCAATCAGCCGCGGCAGGCGCTGCGTGCCGCCTGCGCCGGGGACAAAGCCGCGCTTGACCTCGGGCAGGCCGACCTGGGCGGAAGAGACTGCGAGGCGCGCATGGCAGGCCAGCGCCAGTTCCAGCCCGCCGCCGAGCGCCGAGCCGTGAATGGCGGCGATGACTGGAACCTTGCAATTCTCAATCGCGTCAAACACTTCGGGCAGGCTGGGCGGCTGGCGAGGCTTGTTGAACTCGGTCATCTCGGCCCCGGCGCAGAACATGCGGCCATCGCCGATCAGCACGATGGCGCGGGCACCTTCCTTCAGCGCTGCCGCGATGCCTTCATGCAGCCCGGAGCGCACGCCAGTCCGCAGCGTGTTGACCGGCGGATTTGCGATGCGCAGGACATGGATGTCACCATCGCGACCGTGCTCGACAAACCGCTGTTCGGTCATGAGTGTAATTCCCCGTGTGTTGGTGCTTGCGGGGAGTTTCCGGCGGGGTATCGGCGAAGTCAACGGGGCGGGCGTGGTGTCGGCTAGGCGTTATCCGCATCGAGAGCATAGCCGGCCGAGCGCACCGTGCGGATGAGATCTGTCTCACCCTCGGCATTGATGGCCTTGCGCAGGCGGCGGATATGTACATCCACCGTGCGCAGTTCCACATGGATATCCCGGCCCCAGACGGCGTCGAGCAATTGTTCCCGCGTGAAGACGCGCCGCGGATGGGAGAGAAAGAACTCCAGAAGGCGGTATTCCGTGGGCCCCAGATGCAGCGCGCGGTTGTTGCGCGTGACGCGGTGGGCGTCCTGGTCCATTGCCAGGTCCAGATAGGCAATGCTGCCCTTGGCCGAGACTGGGGAGGCGCGTCGCAGCAAAGCGCGGATGCGCGCCATGAGGGCTTCGACGGCGAAGGGCTTGGCGATGTAGTCGTCCGCGCCCGTGTCCAAAGCGCGCACCGCATCCTGGTCCTCGGTGCGGGCGGTGACCATGATGACCGGAAGATCTCGCGTGGCTGGGCGGCGGCGGATCTGGCGGCAGACCTCGATCCCCGACATGGCAGGCAGCATCCAATCCAGCAAAACCAGGTCCGGCTTGGCTTCCGCGATGCGCAGCAGTGCTTCCTGCCCATCGGAGGCTTCCTCGACGTTGAAGCCCTGACGCTCAAGATTGTAGCGCAGCAGGGCCATGAGCGCAGCCTCATCCTCTACAACGAGGATGGTCGGCTTGCCGCCGCCATTGAAGCCTTCGGGCATGGGTGGCACTCCTTTACGCGGGTGGACGGACCACGGCCGAGGAGGAATTATCCGCCTTGGGGCGGTCCTCGGTCATGGTGGTGCCGAGCACGGCGAAATGCACGCGCTCCGCGATGTTGGTCGCGTGGTCGCCGATGCGCTCCATGTTCTTTGCGATGAACAGCAGATGCGTGGCGGCGGTGATGTTGCGCGGGTCTTCCATCATGAACGTCAGCATTTCGCGGAAGATGCCGTTGTAGATGCCATCAATCGCCTCATCACTTGCCCAGACTTCGTCTGCCTTGGCGGCGTCATCCTCGACCAGCGCGTCAATCGCACCCTTGAGGTTTTCCTGCACCATCTCGGCCATACGCTCAAAGCCATTGAGGCTGCCGATCAGGGGCTGCTGCGACACGACGATGGCGCGCTTTGCGCCATTGCGAGCGTAGTCGCCGATGCGTTCCAGATCCTGGCTGATCTTCATGCAGGCGATGATGAGCCGCAGGTCCTGCGCCATGGGCTGGCGCAGTGCGAGCAGTTGCACGCAATACTGCTCGATCTCGCGCTCCATGTCGTCCAGCAGCCTGTCGCGCTGGACCACTTGCGAGGCGAGGTCGGTGTCGCGTCGCACCAGCGCATCGGCGGCATCGGCCACCTGACGTTCCGCCAGGCCACCCATGCGCGCGATCATCTCGCGCAGGCGCTTCAGGTCGTCTTCATAGGATTTCACGATGTGGGAGGCAGTACCGATCGGCATGTCGTTCTTCCTCAGCCGAACCGGCCGGTGATGTATTCCTGGGTTTTCTGCTCGCGCGGGGCAGTGAACATCTGCGCGGCGGGCGCGACCTCGATCAATTCGCCGAGGTAGAAGAAGGCCACCTGGTCGGCGCAGCGCGCGGCCTGCTGCATGTTGTGCGTGACGATCGCGATGGTGAAGTCGCGCTTCAACTCGTCAATCAACTCCTCGATCTTGAGTGTGGAGATGGGGTCGAGGGCGGATGTCGGTTCGTCGAAGAGGATCACCTCGGGCCGCACCGCTATGGAGCGCGCGATGCAGAGGCGCTGCTGCTGCCCGCCTGAGAGGCCCATGGCGTTGGTCTGCAAGCGGTCCTTCACCTCGCCCCAGATGGCCGCGCGGGTGAGCGCCCATTCGACGCGCTGGTCCATATCGGCCTTGGAGAGCTTCTCATGCAGGCGAACGCCGAAGGCGATGTTCTCGTAGATGGTCATCGGGAAGGGCGTGGGCTTCTGAAACACCATGCCGATCTTGCCGCGCAGCTCGTTGATGTCCACGCTGGAGTCAATGAGGTTCTGGCCATCCATCATGACCTCGCCCTCTGCGCGCTGGCCGGGGTAGAGGCTGTACATGCGGTTCATCACGCGCAGCAGGGTGGACTTGCCGCAGCCGGAGGGGCCGATCATTCCCGTCACCTGGCGGTTGGGGAAGTTCAGGTTGATGCCCTTGAGCGACTTGGGCAGGGTCGCCGAATAGAAGAAATCGAGATTTTTGATGCTGATGCGGTTCTCGGTGTTGAGCGCTGCGTCCGAGCGGACCTGCATGCCACCAAAGCCGGTGGTCGCCGCGACAGTGGTCTGGGTTTCGGAGTTCATGGCCTTTGCCCTATTTGCGCGTGCGGAGCAGAAGCCGCGCGACGATGTTGACGGCGAGGACGCCGAGGGTGACGAGCAGCGCGCCCGCCCATGCGATGTTGATCAAATCCGGGAAGCCGGAATTGGCCTGCTGGTAGATGGCGATGGGCAGGCTGCCCATGGCGGTGCTCAGATCGGTGCTGATGATGTTGTTGCCGAAGCTGGTCAGCAGCAGCGGCGCCGTTTCGCCGGCGATGCGCGCGAAGGCCAGCAGCACGCCGGTCACGATGCCTGAAAGCGCGGCCCGCCAGCATACCAGGATCACCATCTTCCACTTGGGCGCGCCCAGGGCCACCACCGCTTCACGGAGCGTGTTGGGGATCAAGGTCAGCATGTCCTCGGTGGTGCGGACCACGACGGGGATGACGATCACAGCGAGCGCCAGCGTACCCGCCAGGCCCGAGAAACCGCCCATGGGCAAGACAACCAGCTGGTAGATGAACAGGCCGATCAGGATCGAAGGGGCGGAGAGCAGCACGTCCGAGACGAAGCGCACCGCATCGCCAAGTCTCGAGCCGCGCGCATATTCGGCGAGGTAGGTACCCACCAGCAGGCCGATTGGCGTGCCGATGGAGGTTGCGATCGTGGTCTGGATGAACGTCCCGATGATGGCATGCGCGAGACCGCCGCGCGGGGCTGTGTCATCGCCATATGTGGTCGGCTCGAATTCCTTCGTCAGCACTGTCCAGTCCAGTGCCGCGAAGCCGCGCAGGAACAGAGTGAAAAGGATGGAGGCCAGGAAGAGCAGGCCAATGAGGGTGGCCAGGACGCAAAGCGTCTGCACCAGCCGGTCCACGAAGCGCCGGCGGCGGCCGAGCGCGCGCGCGGCGTCCATGTTCTTGGCGGGATCGGTCGAGATATCGAAGGTGGTGCTCATGATGCGGTACTCACTTCAGCCGCGAACGCAGGAGCCAGCGCGAAATGGCCAGGACGATGAACGAAATGACGAAAAGAAGGAAGCCCAGAGCCAGCAGCGAGGATTGTTTCAGGCTGCCCATCAGGCTTTCGGGGAACTCCATGGCGACGACCGAGGCGATGGTCGTCGAGGGATCGAAAATGGAGGTGAACATGCGGTTTGCATTGCCGATGACGAAGGTGACAGCCATCGTCTCCCCCAGCGCACGGCCCAGGCCCAACATGATGCCGCCCACCACCGAGATACGCGTGTAGGGTATGACCACGCCGCTCACCACTTCCCAGCGCGTGGCGCCAAGCCCGTAGGCGCTTTCCTTATAGACGGGTGGCACCTGCATGAAGACATCGCGCATCGTGGCGGCGATGAAGGGCAGGATCATGATCGCCAGGACCATCGAGGCCGCAAACACCGAGGTGCCGGCGAAATTGTTGCTGTCGAAGACACCGCCGATCAAGGGCAAAGCGCTGAGCGTCGCACCAAAGGGCAGCTGGATGTAGTTCTGCACGATTGGCACCAGCACGAACAGGCCCCACATGCCAAAAATGATGGAGGGCACTGCAGCGAGCAATTCGATGGCGGTCCCGACCGGCTGGCGCAGCCATTCGGGCGCGAGTTCCGTCAAATAGAAGGCAATGCCGAAGGCTACCGGTACGGCGATGAGGATGGCCAGAACCGAAGTGACGATGGTGCCGATGATCGGCACCGCCGCACCATAATTCTCGCGCCCTTCCACTGGCTGCCAGGCGGTGGACCAGAGGAACTGGGGTCCAAACTCAAGGAATGCAGGCAGCCCGCCGATGAAGAGTGTGACGATGATCGCACCCAGCAGGCCAAGGACGAAAAGCCCCGCTCCGACACACAGCCATTCAAAGAACTTATCAGCCCCTGCGCCGCTGGAACTGCGCGAGCGGGGGCTATTGGATACGGATTGCTGCACGCGGGAGCCTCATTCTGGATCAGAAAAGGGGGGCCGGAGGATCGCCCCCCGGCCCCGTCAGCGCATCAAGCCGCGCTGCCGGTCCAGATTGCGTTACCCGAGGGGTCGCGCACCTGGCTCCAGGTGCTGCGAACGGAAGCCTGCACCGCCTCGGGGATGGGAATGTATTCCAGGCGACGGGCCGCATCGGCGCCGTTGCGGAAAGCCCAGTCGAAGAAGCGCATCGTGTTGCGGCTTCCCGCCACGCGATCCGCCACGGGGTTGGTCGGCAACAGGATGAAGGTTGGCGCGACGATCGGCCATGCATTCGGCCCGCCCAGGTCCACCAGATCAGCAGCGAAGCCCGGGCGGGTCCAATCCGCGGTCCCTGCGGCAGCCTGGAACGTCTCCATCACCGGGAGCACGAAATTGCCGGCCTTGTTGCGAATCTGCGTGGTGATGAGGCGGTTCACGGTGGCGTAAGCGTTCTCGGTATATCCGATGGCGCCGGCCGTGTTGCGCACCGCGTTAGACACGCCTTCATTGCCGCGCGCGCCATTGCCCACGGGCCATTGCACGGAGGTTGCGGCGCCCGGACCATTCTTCCAGGTCTCGGAAACGCGGGAGAGATAGGTCGTGAACACGAAGGTCGTGCCCGAGGCGTCGGCGCGATAGGCGGGCGAGACGGGAAGGTTGGGCATGCGCAGATCGCGGTTGAGTTCGACCAGGCGGGGATCATTCCAGCGCGTGATGCGGCCGAGGAAGATGTCCGTGATGACTTCCGGCGTGAGCTTCAGCGTGTTGTCCGCGACGCCCGGCAGGTTCACGATGAGTACGACTGAGCCCATGACGGTGGGGAACTGGATCAGGTTCGCCTCGCGCAGCTGCGCCTCATTGCGCGGCGCGTCGGTGGCGCCGAAATCCACCGTGCGGTTGGTGATCTGGTTGATGCCGCCGCCCGAACCGATGGACTGGTAGTTCAGCTGGATGCTGAGCGGCTCACGCGCGGCTTGGCCCCAGCGCTCATAGACCGGGCGGGGGAAGGTGGCGCCGGCGCCGGTGATGGTGGCCTGCTGGGCGAAGGCCGGGCGGGCCAGCAGCGGCACGGCGGCGGTTCCGGCGGCAAGTGCAAAGAGCGAACGACGGTTCACGGGCATCTCCATGGAGCAAGAGGCGCGTCAGCAACATGCTTGGCGCCTTCGGCTGGAGCGGATAGGCGCGCCGAAAGACCTGGGAGTTTCAGTTTTACGAAACTTACATGACATAGACCTTTCGTTAGCTTGTTGCGCCCCCCCGCTCGGCGGGCGCTTCACCAAGGCTGGCCTCCAGCTCGGGTGGGACCATCAGCCGGCGCAGAAGCCGCTCCGGCACCATCGCGGTCGGGTTGCGCAGCAGGGCCGTCATCGCCCGTACGTCGCCGCTGGCCAACACGCTTTCGGCCAGGCGCGCGCTTAAATTGAGCCGCCCCGCCACGGCGCAGCGCACTTCAGGATCGGGCGGGGTACGGATCAAGCCTTCCAGATCGGCCTCGGTCAGCACGCGTGAGAGGCGGATCAGCGGCTCGCTCACGGCCAAATCCGGGTCGCGGGAGAGGCCGAGCACCAGTTCATGCGGCGCGTTCGGCAGGTCGGCCAGTGTCTCCGCGATGACCTGGCGCAC
>JBBRVI010000148.1:0-9015 GCA_038247025.1 Acetobacterales bacterium | reverse complement strand
GGCGCCTGGCGTGGCGTGGCCGGCCCGTTGAACATGCCAGCCGAGGTGGTGAGTGCCATGGACGCAGCCCTCAAGCGCGTCTTTGACAGCACGGACTACAAGGACTTTTTGAACAATCGCGGCTTTGGGCTGGTCTATGCCGATGCGGCGGGCTTCGGGCGGCATCTGGCGGCGGCGGATGCCTCGCTGGGCGATGCGATGAAAGCCGCTGGGTTGGCGCGCAGCTGAGGGGCTGCCTATTCGGCTGCAAGCGGGTGGGCGTCCAGCTCCACCTGCTTATCCTCATAGGCGCAAAGATCACCATAGAGCCGAGGCATGTCCTCGGCAAACAGGTTGCGCGTGACACCCGCGGCCACGCGCGGTGCGGAAATCGCCATCGCATTGATCGAGCTTCCCGCCGGGCCGAAGCTCATCGTCGTGCCGATGCCAAAGAGGTGAATGCCCGAAACCCAGGGCGTTTGCCCCGCATGCTTCTCGACGAAGGCGCTGTCGTTGTTGAGATAGGGGTAAAGGCCCAGCCGAGGATGCGACTCTGCGGGCGGCGGAGTGTAGCGGTCGCTCCAGGTGGCGATGTTCTCCGCACAATGCGAAAGCTCCGGGCAAAGACGGGCATCCATGCGCACACCCGTGCCGGTGATGCAGAAATCGGCTTGGTGCTCGCCCTGCTGCGTGCCCAGGACCACGCGGTTGTTTTCGATGCGCGCATCCTGCCATTCGACGCCAGCATGCATGCGGAAATTCGCAAAACGCATGACGCGATTGTAGTGATCCTGTGCGAAGCCCTCACGCATGCCCAGCACATGGGACATGAAGCGCCAGCGCCATTCATCGGGCATCTCACCCATATGGCGAAGGAAACCCGCGAAGGTGAGCCAGCGATAGGGCTGCACCACCATCACCTCGGCACGGCGGCAGAACAGATGCACCTCGGCCGCGCCATGTTCGAGAGCGACGGCGGCGTTGTCGAAGGCCGAGGCGCCGGCACCCAGCACCGCCACGCTCTTGCCGCGCAATGCGCTGAAATCAATCATCTCGTTGGTATGCGCGCGGAATGGCTTGGGGAGGGCCTCGATATGTTCGGGCATCCACCAGCCTCCAATGCCCTCCTGTCCGGTGGCCAGCACGATTTTGCGCGCGCGCATCACGCCTTCGCTGGTCTCGACCGTGAAGGCGGGCAGCCCGTCATCGGTGGTGATGGGCGAAATGGCGCCGGCACTGACGCCATTGCGCACCGGCACTGAAGTGACGCGACGGAACCAGAGCAGGTAGTCGTTCCAGGATTCCTTCGGGATGAAGCGCATCGCGTCCCAATGCGCCGCACCGAAACTTGCCTCGTGCCAGGCCTGGTAGGTCAGGCTGGGCAGGCGCAGATCGGGGCCGGTCATGTCCTTCAGGCTGCGCAGCGTGCGCATGCGGCCATAGGTGGTCCAGGGCCCTTCCGCGCCAAACCCCGCACGGTCAATCACCAGGATGTTCTCGACCTTGTCGCGGCGCAGCGCATGGGCCACCGCAACACCGCATTGCCCTCCACCGATGATGAGCACATCGAGCACGGAAGCGCCGCCCGCCGTCTTGGGCCGCAGCCAGGGCGCGCGGGGATGGCCGGTCAGATCGAGATCGCGCGCCACATCGGCTTCAAGTTCGGCGAGGGTGCGGGGTGCGGGCATGGCCCAAGCCTAGAAAGCGTTGCGCGCGGACGCAATGCGCTTGCTCGGCGAAACGGTCTTCTTCCCATTTCATCGGAAGCGTTGAGCCAAGCCCAGCCCTGCGCCCAGCCCAGCCCTGCGCCCAGCCCAGCCCTGCGCCCAGCCCGGCGCCCAGCCCAGCCCGGCGCCCAGCCCACATATTGAAAAATTAACCTTACGATGCCATTCAAGAAGGGATGATCGAACTTCGCCCCTCACTCCGCCGCAAGGTCTTAGGGATCGGCTGCCTTTGCCTGGGGCCAGTGGGGATGCTTCTTCCCATCATGCCAGGCTTCATCTTTGTGGGCCTGGGCACGTTCATCCTGCGTGACCAGTACATCTGGGCGCATCGAGGCGTGGGCATGATTGACCGAAGGTGGCCGCATCTCATGCCCAGCATCGAAGCCCGCGAGGAACGCGCCATGGCCTGGGGCGACCGGAAGATCGAAACGGTCCGCGGTTGGTTCCGGCGCAGCTGAGCCTTACCCCTTGAATTGGCCCGCGCCGTCAATGTCAATGACGGTCCCGTTCAGGTAACCCCCGCGGGGCGAGGCGGCGAACACCGCCATCTCGGCAATTTCGTGCGGTTCGATCGGGCGGTCGTAGGGCAGGCCCTTGATCATCTCTGGCCAGCGATTCGGATCACCATGGGCCTGCTCGGCGCGGAAGCGGGCCTGGGTTTCCATCCGCTCCGTCCGCGTCACGGCCGGGTTGATGCCAAAGACGCGCACGCCATCCTTCTGGGCGTCAAATCCCACGGCGCTCGTGAAGGCGATGATCGCCGCATTGCCTGCCGTGCCGGCGATATAGCCAGGCTTCCAGGCGCGCCCCGCCATGCCGATGATGTTCACCACCACGCCCGATTTGCGCGCGCACATGGACCGCATGAACAGCTGCGTCAGGTGGAAATAGCCAAAGACCTTGAGCTGCCAGGATTCCTGCCATTTCTCCATCGAGATATCCGCGATACCGCCGGACGGGATCGCGCCCGCATTATTGACCAGGATATCGGCTTCGGGGGCGAAGGCGTGCAGCCGCGCTCGCTCCTCCGGCTTTGACAGATCGGCCGTCACCGCCTCCACCCGGACCTGGTATTTCGCGCGCAGCTTCGCTGCCGCCTCATCCGGCGTGCGGGCGGCCAGCACAATGTCGCAGCCCTCTGCCGCAAAGGCTTCGGCGCAGGCATAGCCGATGCCCTTCGATGCACCCGTGATCACCACCCGCTTGCCGGCGAGTTCCATATCCATCAGCGTCAGTTTCCTTCCCGTGCCGCGCGCATGGCTTCGGCCAACGCCGCGTTGCTGTGGTTCACATCCGCCAGCACGCCATCCTGATCCGCGGGCGGCCGGTTCTGCGAAAGCTTTCGCTTGCCGATCAGCGCTTCAATGGTCAGCACCACGCCGACAATCCCCTTGAGCTGACCCGCGATGAATTCCACCGGCGCATCGCTCACGGCCCAGCGCTGTTGGCGCGGCGCTTCGTGATGATCGGTCAGCGTGGAGACGATCTCATGCAGGGCCGCCGCATCCTCCACGATCTCGATGCTGCCCTCGGCATGCACCGCCTCATAATTCCAGGTGGGAACGACGCGGTGGTGCTCGGCCTTCGAGGCATAGTTGGAGGGCGAGACATAGCCATCCGCGCCGGGGAAGATCGCGGTCGCGCGCGGGTGTTCGCGCAGCGCCTTCCAGTGCGGATTGGCGCGCGCCATATGGCCCACGACCCGCACGCCATCCGTCAGCAAAGGCAGATGCGTGACGTCCGGCAGGCCGTTCGCACCATGACTGACCAGCAGTGGCAGGCGTGAGCTGCGCATCAAGCGCAACAGCACCTCGGGCCGCCCTTCGCGAAAAGCGGGCGGGTTGTAGAGGGACATGTGCTGCTCCTTGACCCTGTTCTGGTTATCGCCGCGGGCGCAGGGCTTCTCGCCCCCTCACGCGCGGAAGAAACTGCCGCAGGCACCACCATTTGAGAAGGGTGCGGCGAGGAGGCGCACTGGAAGCCGCCGCATGATTGGCGGTAAAGGGGAGGCTCAGGACGGCCCATCCTTTTTTGAACTGGAACCAAGCCATGTGTGGCATCGTTGGAGTGGTGGGGCGTGAAGACGCTGCCCCGCGCTTGCTGGAAGCGCTGCGCCGCCTGGAATATCGCGGCTATGACAGTGCGGGCATCGCTACTCTGGTCGCGGGCAGGGTGGAGCGCCGCCGGGCCGAAGGCAAGCTCGGCAATCTCGCGGCCGTGCTGGCCCAATCACCGCTGAGCGGCACCACGGGCATTGGCCATACGCGCTGGGCCACCCATGGCGCCCCGGTGGAGCGCAACGCCCATCCCCATGCGACCGACCGCGTGGCCGTGGTCCATAACGGCATCTTCGAAAACTATGCGCAGCTGCGTGAGGAGCTGGAAGGCCAAGGCGCCGTCTTTCACACCGAAACCGACACCGAGACCTTCTGCCTCCTGCTCGACCACCTCCTGGCCGGTGGCGCCACACCCGAGCAGGCCGCCGCCGCCGCCCTCAAGCGCGTCCATGGCGCATTCGCCGTGGCGATGATGTTCGCCGGACAGGGCAAGACGCTCATCGTGGCGCGGCAGGGCGCGCCACTCGCGGTAGGGTTTGGCGAGGGCGAGATGTTCGTGGGTTCTGATGCGCTGGCCCTGGCACCGCTCACGCGCCGCATTGCCTATCTGGATGAGGGCGATTGGGCCGTGCTGACCGAGGATGGCGCGCGCTTCTTCGACATCCACGACAACCCCGTCACGCGCGAAATCCGCGTCACCGCCGTCTCGGGTGCCGCCACGGGCAAGGGTAATTATCGCCACTTCATGGAGAAGGAACTCCATGAACATCCGGCCGTGCTGGGCGATACCCTGCGGCAATATCTGGACCCGCGCACGCTGGAAGTGAACCTCCCCCGCCTGCCCTTTGACCCCGTGCGCGTGCCGCGCATCACCATCTCGGCCTGCGGTTCAGCGTTTCTGGCGGGGATGGTGGGGCGCTACTGGATCGAGCAACTGGCCCGCATCCCGGTGGATGCTGATGTCGCCAGCGAATTGCGCTACCGCAACCCACCTTTGGCCGAGGGCGGCGGCGCCATCCTCGTCAGCCAGTCAGGCGAGACGGCGGACACCATGGCCGCGCTCAAGCTCCTGCGCGAGAAGGGCCAGGCCGTGCTGAGCGTGGTGAACGTCCCTGAAAGCAGCATGGCGCGCGAAAGCGACGCGACAGTGCTGACAGCGGCCGGCCCCGAGATAGGCGTGGCCTCCACCAAGGCTTTCACGGCGCAGATGGCGGTGCTGGCCTGCATTGCCATCGGGCTCGGGCGCGCGCGGCGGGAACTCACCACACTGGATGAGGGGCGGCTGACCCACGAGCTGCTGGAGCTCCCGCACAAGGCGGCCCAGGTGCTGGAGCAGGATTCCCAGATCAAGGCGCTGGCGGTGGAAGTGGCCAAGGCGCGGGACGTGCTTTTCCTGGGGCGCGGGGCGCTGTTTCCCATTGCCATGGAAGGCGCGCTGAAGCTGAAGGAAATCAGCTATATCCATGCCGAGGGCTATGCAGCGGGCGAAATGAAACACGGCCCCATTGCGCTGATTGACAATCAGGTGCCGGTGATCGCGCTGTGCCCGTCAGGGCCGCTTTATGAGAAGACGCTGTCGAACCTGCAGGAGGCTTCGGCGCGGGGCGGGCGGATCATGGCCTTCACGGATTCGGCCGGCGCGCCGGGCCTCGCGCGCTTCGCCGAGCGGGTGATCGTGCTGCCCGATATCGGCGTCTTCCCGCAGCCCATCCTCTACGCGATTCCCGTCCAGTTGCTGGCCTATCACGTGGCGGTGCTGAAGGGCACGGATGTGGACCAGCCGCGGAACCTCGCGAAGAGCGTGACAGTGGAATAGGGGTGACAAGGTGGTCGCAGGGTGCGCCCCCTGCGCCTTGGTGATGCTGTCTCAGCGCATCTTCTCGAAGGTGAAGGTGTTGGAGATGCCCCCGCCAATCCGGTCCAACAGGAAGTTGTCTTCGCGCAGGTCGCGCAGGACCAGGCCCTGCCAATCGGCCAGTTCCAGAATGGCGCGCTGCGGGATGGCGTGCAGCTCCATATCGGCGCCCGGCGTGCCCGCCAGGTAGGACGCGACTTCAAAGCTGTAGCCACGAACCCAGACAGGAAGCTGGAACATGGCCACGCCGCCAATGGAAAGCGCGCGGAAGGCATGGCGCAGAATGTTCATCGTGACCGGCGGCGGGCTGTGCTGCAGCACAATGCGCGAATACCAAAGGTCATAGTCCGCGACCGGCATCAGCCGATCCGGCATCACCTGGGTCAAGGTCACGTGTTCAAAGCCGGTGCGGCGGAATGTCTCGGTGGCGAGATGCAAGTGCGGCGCAGAAATATCGAGGCCAGTGACGCGCTGAAAACGACGGGCAAGTTGCAGCGTGATCCGGCCCACGCCGCAGCCATACTCCACGCAATGCTGGAACTGATCCGCCCGACGGCGGATGCGCGCCAGTGCCGCGTCCAGCACCTGGGCATCCCAGGCGCCGGCTCCATAGAAGGCTTCCAGATTGGCGGCGATGTTCTGCGGCAGAAAACGCTCCTCCGTGAGAACGGACCAGTGCGGCGCGGCCTCGCCCGCGCGCGTCCAGTAGCTGCCGACATGGGCGGCCATGCTGGCCACCGTTGCGGCATCCGCCTCGGTTTCGACTGGGTTGCTGGCTGCATCGAGCGGTGGGAGGACATGCAGATTGACGCCGTGACGAACGCCGAACTCCGCGCTGGCGGCAATGGCGCGACCCATGGCACCGAGATCAGGCCAGACCGCCTGGCCCCGGGCGATGACCTCCTCGTCTTCCAGGTCCCGGCCCAGGAACATCCGGTAGGCGAGAATGACCTCTTCCCGCGTCACGCCCGGCGCGGTGTCACCCGGCAAGGGTGGCCTCCACGGCGGCGGCGAAGCGGTCGAGGATCATCGTGGTCTCAGCTTCGGTGACATTGTAGGGGGGTGCGAGGATCACGTGATCGCCGTGCCGCCCGTCAATCGTTCCGCCCATGGGGTAACAGCCCAGGCCGCGTACATAGGCCTCGCGCTTCACGCGCTCGTTCAGTTTCAGCGCGGGGTCAAAGACCGCCTTGCTGGTGCGGTCCTGGACCAGTTCCACCGCCCAGAACAGCCCGCGCCCGCGGATGTCGCCCACATGGCGGTGATTGCCCAGGCGTTCCGTCAGCCCCGCCTCCAGCAGGGCGCCCATCGCGTTCACATTGGCGAGCAGGTTTTCCCCGGCGATCACCTCCTGCACGGCGAGCGCGGCCGCGCAGGCCAGGGGATGTGCCTGATAGGTGTGGCCATGCATGAAGCCGCCCGAGCCGTCGCGGATGGCGGCGATGACGCGCCCCTGCACCAGAATGCCGCCGATGGGTTGGTAGCCGCCGCCCAACCCCTTCGCGATGACCTGGATATCGGGGACCACACCCTCCTGCTCCCAGGCGTGCAAGGTGCCGCAGCGGCCCATGCCACTCATCACCTCATCGAGGATGAGCAGCGCGCCGTGGCGGTCGCAGATTTCGCGCATTCGCTGGAAATAGCCAGGCAGCGCCGTCACGCAGCCCAGCGTGGCACCGACAATGGTTTCCGCGCAGAAGGCGATGACGTTCTGTGGGCCGAGACGTTGAAACTCGGCCTCCAGCTCATCGGCCAGGCGCTGGACGTAGTCGGCATCGCTCTCGTCATCCGCGCGGTCGCGGTAGGAATAGCAGGGCGAGACGTGGCTGAAGGCGTCGCTCAGGATGGGCAAATAGGGCTTGCGGCGCATGGCGTTGCCCGAGGCAGCCAACGCGCCGAGCGTATTGCCATGGTAGCTTTGCCGGCGCGCAATGAAGCGGGTTCGCTGCCCTTCGCCTTTCTCGACGAAATACTGCCGCGCCATTTTCAGCGCCGCCTCCATCCCCTCACTGCCGGAGGAGACGAAATAGGCGTGGGTGAGACCACCTGGCGCATGGCCCACCAGCTTGTCGGCCAGCCGCTCGGCACTTTCGCAGGAGAACAGCGCCGTGTGGGCATAGGTGAGATGGCCGAGTTGCCGGCGCATCGCCTCCAGAACATGGGGGTGGCCGTGGCCCAGGCAGGCCACGGCCGCGCCGCCGCTGCCATCCATCACCTCGTGGCCGCCAGCCTCGCGCAGCCAGATCCCCTGGCCGGAGACGGCGATGGGAGGGGCCTCGGTGAGGTTGCGATGGACGAGGTGCGATGCGCTCATGAGTGACAGCCTAACGCGCTCTCACGGCGGTGTCAGCACGCCAACGGCCGCTCCCGTCATGCAACATGCAACCGTGGCGGCCGCCAGGGAGGGAAGGCCGAGGGAGACGATTTCCGCCCGGCGCTCGGGGCACATGGCGCACAGGCCACCCAGCATGATGCCAAGCGAGCCGAAATTGGTGAAACCGCACAGCGCGTAGGTCAGGATCAGGCGCGAGCGTTCCGACAGATCAGCGCCGCCGCGCGCGAGATCGAGATAAGCCACGAATTCATTCACCACTAGCTTCACGCCGAGGAACTCTCCGACTGTCGCGGCCTCGCTGGCCGGCACGCCCATGGCCCAGGCGAGCGGCCAGAAAAGGACCGCGGCGATGGCCTGTAGCGTGACGCCGAAAAGCGGGACCAGGATTTCATTGCCCAGCGCCACCAGGGCCACAAAGACGATGAGCGCCGCCATGATGCCAAGCAGAAGCTGCAAGCCGTCACCCGTGCCCTGGACCAGCGCCTCCATGGTGCTGGCATAGAGCGGCGGGGCTTCTGCCTCGCCCTGCGTAACACCGCTGCCGGGGATCATCAGCATCGCGGCCAGCACGGCGGCTGGCGCGGCGATCAGCGAGGCCGTCAGCAACTGCCCCGCCGCATCGG
Organism: Acetobacterales bacterium; assembly: GCA_038247025.1. Taxonomy (GTDB): domain Bacteria; phylum Pseudomonadota; class Alphaproteobacteria; order Acetobacterales; family Acetobacteraceae; genus Roseococcus. The sequence goes on along the minus strand of JBBRVI010000148.1, from coordinate 439 downwards.
GCACCACGGGCGAGATGATCAGCGCATAGACCACCAGCGTATTGCCCGAGATGGTGGCCAACCCTGCCACCATGACGACGAACAGCTCGGAGCGCGTGAGCTTCGAAAGCCACGGCCGGATGAGCAGCGGCGCCTCCACCATGCCGACAAAGACATTGGCCGCGACAGAAAACCCGGCCGCTCCGCCAAGCCCGAACAGCCGCCGCAAACCACTCGCCAAGCCGCGGACCACGAAGGGCAGGATGCGCCAGTGATAGAGCACGGCCGAAAGCGCCCCGACCAGCAGCACCAATGGCAGCGCCTGGAAGAACAGGATGAAGGAGGAGCCAGGCGTGGCTTCCGCGAAGGGCAGCGGCCCGCCGCCCAGATAGCCAAAGACCAGCGCCGTGCCCGATTGCGTGGCCCGCGCCAGTGCATCCACCGCGCGGCCGATCAGCGC
>JBBRVI010000147.1:0-9039 GCA_038247025.1 Acetobacterales bacterium | reverse complement strand
GCCATTCCCGGCAGCGGCAACGCGCCGGTGGCCTGCCAGGTGGCCCAGGCCTTGTCGCCATCTTCCTTGGAGAGCGGCAAATGCGGCGGGCGGATCACCCGCCAGCCCGCATCGCCCGAGCTGCGCGCGATGATTTCGCGCAGGCCAGGGATGAGCGGCGCGGCGGTGGCCGCACGGCGGGTCGCGGTCAGCATGGCCTGGGCAGCGTCCGCCTCGGGGCCGGTGCGCTTGGCATAGACGATGCCGCCCCAATGGCTGTTGGCGTTGGAGGCGGCAGTGATGCAGCCCGCACCACCCTCGGCGAGGATCTTCTGGACGTATTCGTCGCTGCCCGAATAGACCTCGAAACCACGCGTGGCGAAGGCGTCAATCATGGACTTCATGTTTGCGTAGTCGCCCGAGGAATCCTTGACACCTTTGAAGACGCCGGGATGCGCGTCCAACAGACGGCCGATCAGGGAGAGGCTCAAGGGCACCGCTGATTGCTGCGGGAAGTGGTAGAGATACAGCGCGATGGAGTTTCCCTCTTTGGTCCCCACGCGCTGGGCCACCGCGTCGAAATAGGCAAACAGCCCGTCATCCGACGGGGCCTTGTAGTAGAAGGGCGGCAGCAGCAGCACGCCGCGGCAGCCCTGTTCGCGCGCATGGATGGTGAGTTCCACCGTATCGGTCAGCGACGCACAGCCCGTGCCGGGCATCATCACCGAAGCCGGCACGCCGCGCGCGACCAGCCCTTCCAGGATCTCCTTTCGCTCATGCAGGCCAAAGCTGTTGGCCTCGCCCGTCGTGCCCATGATGCCCAGGCCATGGCAGCCATTGGCCAGCAGCCATTTGGCGTGGCTGGCCATGCGATCCAGGTCGGGCGTGAAGTCAGGCTTCATCGCGGTGAGTACGGCGGCATTGATGCCGCCGAACAAAGCGTCCTTCATGGTTCGTCTCCCTCGAGTGTTGTGGTTCTTGATCCGACGGCAGGCTTCACGCCCGCCCCTTTTGGCCAGACGCCCGGCCAGGTGGCGATGTGATCTTCGCTGGCGCCCGCCTCGCGCTCGGCCACGACGCGGCCGCGCACGGAGACACCGGCGCGCACCACGCTTTGCGGATCGCCGGAGCGCAGCGGGTGCCAATCCGGCAGATCGCGGTCTTCGGCGATGAGGCGATAGGCACAGGTCGGCGGAAGCCAGTCTATCTTTTGCAGCCGCGCTGGGGTCAGGCGAATGCAGTCCGGTACGCGGCGCTTGCGGTTGGGGTAGTCGGTGCAGCGGGCGGTTGCCGTATCGAGAAGGCGACAGGCGATCTCGGTGTGGTGCAGCAATCCGCTTTCATCTTCGCGCAGCTTGTGCAGGCAGCAGCGCCCGCAGCCGTCGCAAAGGCTCTCCCACTCGGCGCGCGTCATGGCGTCGAGTGTCTTCGTTTTCCAGAAAGGCAAGGTTTCAGGCACACTTCAGCGTTAGCGGAAATTCGCCTCGCGCGGAACCGGGCCGCGCGGATTCAGCGCGGTGGCGCCAAGGGTGCGCGCGAGACGCCACCGCCCGTCACGGGCCGCGTGGTCCGGGCGGCAGGGGGGATGGCGGCGGGTGGTCGCGGCGGTGGTTCAACGGCGGTGGGCTGGCCACCGAAGCGGATCAACGCGGCCCGCAGCGGATCGGCCCCCGGATTGTGCGCGGCCATGTTTTGCACGAGGTCCCGCGCAGTCACCTCTCGTCCGTAATAGGCGGCGTTCCATTCGCCCATCGAATTGAGTACGGAGCCTTCCAGAGCGAGACCCGCGAAAAGCCCGCGAGAGCGCGAAAAAGCAAGGATATCCGCGCCAATATTGGTGGTGGTCGCCGCCTCGACCGAGCCGCCGAGATGGGCGATGGCGAGCGACGCGTCGGCACCGAATTTGAACTGGTTGTCAATCACCGCGTTGAGCGCGCGATCGCTCATCAGCAACAGAAGCGTCTGGCTGTCCTGGATACCGGCCTGGAAGCCAATGCTGCCCGATCCCACTGCGTAGAAGGCCGGCGAAGACCAGGACCCACCCGCATCCCGCCCCACCAGGACGCAATTTCCTCCAGCCCCACCTGCGAAGAAAGCGGCGCGGAAGCTTTGCGGGCAGACGACCGCGCCGCGCGCCCTACGCAGGACGCTGGCGGCATCCAGCCGGTCATTCTCGGCGGAGAGGATGTCCTGGACGGTGAGAGCCGAGCGATCCACCAGCGTTTGCGGCGCGTTGCCCGTGGGCGCGCCGGCACAGGCCGAAAGCAGCGCTGCCGTGGCAGCCAGAATGATAAGGCGCATGAGCATCCCCCGATAACCCTTCGCAACGCCACGATTCTAGCCCAGGTTGCGCCGCGCCGGAAGGGCAATCTTTGCGCCATCAGGCCAGGGCAGATTGGTACGTCCCTGCCAGTGTTGGTTTGTTGGCCACATCCATCAGTGTTGGTGGTAACTGAATCAACCGAAAGATCGTCACCTTGAGCATCTCCGCGGGCTTGCCCAGCTCGATCTCATCCTGATCGAGCGCTGGCTCTCGGCTGATCGCGTGGCTCATACCAGGCCTCGGGAAGACCGACCCCTGGCATGATTTTCTCCGCCCTCAGTTGCGGGGCGGAAACCTTCGGCTTCCTTGGCTCGCGGCATAAGCCACGGCGCCCTCCCGGGCGAAAGACATGAGGGAAGCCCCCCCCCCTGGGGTTTTGGCGTCAATCATCAGCCGAAGATGACACCGTAAAGTGTACGTCCGGGCGCGAAGGTGGCGAAGAGGCCCGCCACCACCAGCCCGCCCGCATTGATCAGCATTCCGAGCTTATGGGCGGCGACCCGACCTTGCCGTACCATCCAGATCGCCACGGGAATGTTCACCAGCGTGATAACCGAAAGAATATGCAGCGCCGAAAGATGCCCGCGCGCCAGAATGCCAAAGGAGCTCAGTGCGCTCAACACCAGCGCGGTGGCGGCAATCCGCCCCAACCAGCGATGCGCCTGCGTCCCCTTTGGCGAAGCCAGGATTGCAAGGATGGCCAGGAGCGCCAGCAGCGAGAAGCCAAGGTGGATTAGGAGCACTCTGCATCCCCTGCCGGATCATGTTATCGGCGTTAACATAAAGTGCATGTAGGCGATGTCAACATTGAACAAACCTTACCATCACGGGGATTTGCGGACGGCACTCCTGGATGCAGCGGATGCACTACTGGACCGGGGCGGCGACGGTGCGGTGAGTTTACGCGAGACGGCGCGCATGGCCGGCGTCTCGCCCACGGCAGCCTATCGCCATTTTGCCGATAAGGACGCTCTGCTGGCTGCACTGGCGGTGCGCGGCTTCCAGGCTTTCGCGGCGGAGCTGGGGGCCGCCGTGGCACATGGCAAGACGCCGCTGGTGGATAGCGGGCGGGCCTATGTGCGCTTCGCCCTGGCTCGCCCAGGCCGCTTCCGGCTGATGTTCGGCCCGCTCCTCGCCCGGGCGGAGGCGCATCCGGCCTTGCTCGCGGCATCGCGCCAAGCGTTTGAGGCGCTACAAGCCAATGCCGGCAGTCGGGATGAAGCCTGGCGCCGATGGGCCATGGTTCATGGCCTCGCCCATCTCATTCTGGACGTTGCCTCCCCGCAGGGTCAGGATGTTGAGGCGATGATTGACCGCGTGATTTCCTGAGCCGCGATCAACCCATGATGCCACGCCTCCCCTGCCCGCCCACCAGCGCCAACTCACTGGCAAGATCATTCGGCGCCGCCACCTTTGCCGTGGGCGGATCGCTGTTCAGGACGGGGAGGTTGTAGAGCTTGCCGGATGAGGTCAGCCAATTGCCTTGTGGGCAATCCGTGCGTTGCAAGCGGTCCTGACAGAATGGGTGGCTGGCAGAGTGAATAAAACGAAGATGGGAGCCAGCAGCAGGTGCGCCATGGTCGCCCAACCCTTTCCACAGCCTGGCGCATCCCTGACCCCGTGGCCATTCGGTTGACAGAAGATGGGGGGGCGATTACCTCCCCGCCTGATTGGATGGCGGCGTAGCTCAGCTGGTTAGAGCACGGCACTCATAATGCCGGGGTCAGCGGTTCAAGTCCGCTCGCCGCTACCAATTTCCCCGAGATGAAGTCAGCTGGCAGCACTGCTCAGTCGCCAAGTCCGGATCAAACCGTGATGCGTGACATCAGTCCTGCTCCTCAGCGTAAGGATTCTCCGTCCCACGCAGTTGCAGCCTGATCGGCACCCCGGGCATTTCGAATTCTTCGCGGAAGCCATTCAGCAGGTAGCGCTGGTAGTCGAGCGGCAATTGCTCGGCCCGTGTGCCGAAGATGACAATGGTGGGCGGGCGCGCCTTGGGCATGGTGGCGTAGCGCAGCTTCAGGCGCTTGCCATCCACCAGCGGCAATTGGTGTTTTTCCAGCATGGCCCCGAACCAGCGGTTCAGCGCCCCGGTGCCGATACGACGATTCCACCGCTCGTGGGTGCGCCGCACCGCCGGCATCAGGTTTTCCACGCCCGCGCCGGTGGCCGCCGAGATCGGCACCACCTCCACGCCGCGCAGCTGGTTGAGCGAGGTCTCCAGCGTGTCCGACACCCGGTTGCGCGCGGCGGCGCGATCCTCCACGGCGTCCCATTTGTTCAGCGCGATCACGACCGCACGGCCCTCGCGCTCGGCGAGGCGCGCGATGCGGATATCCTGCTCCTCCAGCCCCAGCAGCGCATCGAGGACCAGGATCACCACCTCCGCCTCGCGCAGGGCCGAGATGGAGGAAGCGACGCTCATCTCCTCCAGCCGGTGGTTGATGCGCGCACGCTTGCGCATCCCCGCCGTGTCCACGATGCGGATGGGGCCCTGGTCATCCTGCCAGGCGGAAGCGATGGCATCGCGCGTCAGTCCGGGCTCGGGGCCGGTGATCATGCGCTCCTCGCCCAGCATGGTGTTCAGCAGGGTGGATTTACCGGCATTCGGGCGGCCCAGGATGGCCAGACGCAGCAGCTTGGCATTCTCGTCCTCGAAGGGCTCCGGCTCGGCCTCGGGCAGGTGGTCGGCGATGGCCTGCATGAGGCCGGCCACACCTTCATTGTGCTCAGCCGAGACGGCGATGGGGTCGCCCAGGCCCAGCTCATAGGCCTCCATGGCGGCCTGCGCGCCGCCGCGCCCCTCGGCCTTGTTGGCAACCAGGATCACGGGCCGACGCGCCCGGCGCAGCCAATTGGCGAAGGCACGGTCCGAGGCGGTGATGCCCGAGCGTGCATCCACCACAAAGACCGCCACGTCGCATTGCTCGAGCGCCGCTTCGGAACTGGCGCGCATGCGGCCAAACAGGGTCTCCGGCGCGGCCTCCTCAAGCCCGGCTGTGTCCACCAGCAACAGGTCGCGCCCGGCCATCTTGGTCTCGAATTCCTTGCGGTCGCGCGTCACACCGGGCGTATCATCCACAATGGCCAGGCGGCGGCCCACCAGCCGGTTGAAGAGCGACGATTTACCGACATTGGGCCGCCCGAGAATGGCAACCACGGGCAGCGCGGAAGTGTCGCGATGCTTGTACTGACTGCCGCGCCGATCGGCACTGGCGTCATCATATTTTGGCACTAACCCACCCCACGCAGCGCGACCACAGTCCCGCCATCCGTCAAAAGATACACGCTGTTATTGACCACAACCGGCTGCAGGCTGCTGCCCGCCGGGATGCGCAGACGCGTGACGATATCGCCCGTATCGGCATTCACCTCGAAAAGCTGACCATGACTGCCGGCAATGAGCACGCGGCCGCCAGCGAGCAGGGGCGGACCCCATGCGATCGGGCCGCGGCTGCGAGCCTCATTGGTGAAGCCGGGTAGCTGGCTGATCCAGCGCACCCGGCCCTCATCGCGCGTCATCGCCATCAGCGCATTGCCGCGCGTCATGGCAAAGACCCAATCGCCGGCGACGGATGGCGTGAGCGTGCCGCCCACTTCGCGTTCCCAGATACGGCGGCCCGAGCGCAGATCGAGCGACGTGGCCGCACCCGCCATGCCGATGGCAAAGACGCGGCCGCGATCAATCACAGGCAGGGCCGTGATGGCACCAATATCGGCGATGGAGACACCCCCGCGCGTGGTGCCCAGGCTCTCGCTCCATTGGACGCGACCATCGGCGGTGCGCAGCGCCACGATCTCACCCGACGGGAAACCCGCCACGGCGATCTCGCCCTCGATGGCCGGGCTGGGCAGGCCGAGGGGCAGCGCCTGCACGGGTGTCGCGCGGAAGGTCCAGACGGGTGCGCCATCCTCGGCGGAAAGGCCGATGAGCTGGTTCTCGACGGTCGGCACCAGCAACCGGTTGCCAGCGACACTCAGCCCCCCACGCGCGGGGGCGGGCAGCGTCGCGCGCCAGCGAATCTCGCCGGTGGCCGGGTTCATCGCCATGATCTCGGCCAGGCCCGTCGCCACATAAAGCGTGTCATTGGCGAAAGCGATGGCCCCGCCCAGCGCGCCGTCGCGGTCACGGCGCGGCCGCGTATCCATCTGCCAGCGGCGCCCGCCGCGCGGCACATCTAGCGCCGTGACCCAGCCGAAAGCATCCACGGCGAAAAGCGTATCGCCCACCACCAGCGGAGAGGCCGTCAGACGCTGGCGATAGCCCGTGCCCGAGCCGATGGAGGTGCGCCAAACCTCGCCAATGGGTGCGGGCAGCGAAAGATGGCCCGGCGCATGGCCAGCATTTCCGCCTGCCGTCGGCCATTCCAGGTTGAGCACCGGCGCAGGCAGCGCAAATGCACGGCTGACGGCCGAGGCATCGGGCGAAAGACCGCGCTCGATGGCCATGACGGGTCGGCGATCACCGCGCAGTGGCGTCTTGTTGGTGCCCAGGAGATTGTCAAACCAATCGCGCGTGGTGTCGCATCCGGTCAACAGAGTGGCCGCGCCCAGGAGGGTGGCGCGGCGGCCCCATGCCTGGCGACCTGGCTGGTTTGGTGTCGTGTCGTTCATTTAGCTTCCCATTCCTTGCAGCAGCCGGCCCGCGCGGTCTCTCAGGGCCTGCGGTGTGGCCGCATCCGTCATCACGGCCTGCAATGCGCGGCGGGCCTGCTCGGCATTGCCTTGCTTGAGCGCCGCGAGCGCCTGCACCTCCCGTGCGGAGGCGCGCCAGGGTGCGCCGGCTGCGGTAAGCGGGGCCATGCGCGCTTCGATCTGGGCGCCGTCGCCCGTATCCAGCGCATGCAGGCCCCACATCACGGTGGCGAGATCGCGGTACAGCGTATCCGCCTCCTGATCGCGAGACAGCGTGTCCCAGGCGGCCAGAGCGGCGTCAAGTTGGCCGATCTCGGCCAGAAGTGCCGCCGCGCGCAGCCGCGCCAGGGTACGGTAGCCGGTGGGGGCGCCCTGGGCGATGGTGCCAAAGCGCTCGGCGAAGACGCTCAGATCAGCGCCCTCTGCCGCCGCCTCGCGTGAGGCTTCAAGGAAAGTCTGGCCAGCCTGGGCGGCCTGCCGCCCTTCATACCAGCGCCAGCCTTCCCAACCCCCCACGCCAGCGATGGCGAGCAGCAGGACGCCAGCGGCAATTCCGCCATAGCGCTGAGCGAGCTTCTTCGCCCGCTCGGCACGAATCTCCTCATTCACTTCGTCAATCAGATCGGGCAAGTGCACGCGCCTTCAGTTTCCGGGACGAGGTGTATAGCCCGCATTTGTCCGGGTGTGGAATCGCTTGAAGCAGAGGCCCATTTGGGACATTGGCAGTCTGTTAAGGCGCTGCCCTGTGTGATGCCAGCATGCGCCGTATTTTCTCCCTGCTTGCCTTCCTTGCCTTGCCGGGTTGTGACGGGGCAACCCTGGCCACGGGCGCGGTGCTCAGCGTCGCATCCATCACCCTTGTGGGGCGCGGGGTTCCGGATATTCTCGTATCCGGCCTCAGCGGGCGGGACTGCTCGGTGGTGCGGCTCGATCGCGGCCTGTCCTATTGCGGCCCGGTGGATGCGCCGCCTCCGCCGCCTCCCTATTGCACACCCAGCCGCGGCCAGGTGGATTGCTGGATAACGCGCCCACCCAGCATTCCCATGCAAAGAGGAGTGGTGGACGGCCCGACAAGCCTCAACGCCGCCCAGGAAGCGAACCGGGCGGCATGGTGGCCAGGATTTTGACAGGGCGCGCAACCCTGTCCGCGGGCCGCCGTTTTGGCTGAGGCGTCGCATGGACGTCAGCACGGCGGAAGGAGCCCGAAATGGCCAGAAATCAGATTGCTTGGGCCGCCATTGCCGCGGCCGTCATCGCTCTGCCAGCGCTCGCTCAGCCAGCCATTTCTCAGCCTGGAACAAATACGGATACGGGTGCCCTCCCCACCAACCGCGCGGGCCCCAGTTCGGATAACACGCGCCAGGCACAAACCATCCCAGCCAGCCCCGTGATCGGCGCCAACACGGCACCGGGCTACCGCTCGCCCTCTGCCTCGGGCGCGATTGCAACCGGGACCACGCCGAACCAGTATTTGGGCATGCAGGCCGGGCGACCCTACACCCCCATGCTGCCGGGATCGGTGGCGGGTGAAGCGCCCGGCATGGGCTCGACCGGGGCTCGGGTGCGCTGAAGAATCAGCGGAACGTCACCGGGCGCCCGATGGCACTGCCGAGCACCTCATCGTCGCGCATGGCGACGTGCCCGCGGATGATTGTACCCACCGGCCAGCCCTGGCAACGATAGCCATCAAAAGGCGTCCAGCCGCAGGGGCTGGCGATCCAGTCATTGGTGATTTCACGTGATTTCGCCATGTCCACAAGGGTGAAATCGGCGTCATAGCCCACCGCCAGCCGGCCTTTGCCCACCGCGCCATACACTCGCGCGGGACCGGCGCACATGAGGTCAACCAGGCGCACAAGGCTCAGCCGGCCCGCACTGACATGGTCGAGCATGACCGGCACAATGGTCTGTATGCCGGTCAGTCCGGCGGCCGTCTCGGGCCAGGGACGCTCCTTGGCGGCGCGCGAATGCGGCGCGTGGTCGCTGCCCACCACATCCACAGTGCCGTTGCGCACTGCGGCCCAGGCGGCTTGCATGTGTCGCTGATCTCGGATGGGCGGGTTCATGACAGCATAGCCGCCAAGGCGATCATAAGCCTCATC
>JBBRVI010000146.1:0-9067 GCA_038247025.1 Acetobacterales bacterium | reverse complement strand
TGTCCGGCACCCAGGCCGGCTGTGCTGTTGCGCGTAAAGGCAGGGCAGTTGCCGCGAAAAGCGGCAGCAGTGAACGACGAAACATGCGAAGACCCCGGGCAGAGTTGCTTATGCCAAACGTCAAGCAAGCAACGTGCCGCAAGGCAAGTGTACGTCCAAAAAATCTGCGGCGAATAGCCGCAGCGGATCACTTCAGCGATCCGAGCCAAGCGGCCGGAGGCCGCGCCCGGCACCTGAGGGCGTCAAAAAACCCAACTCAGACTCCTGAGTTGGGCGCGTCGCACATGTAGCGGCTCAGGTGGTAGGGCCGCGCGGCCAGCCCCGAGCAGAAACTGGCCACCACCGGCTCCAGCGCGTCGAACAGCGCCTTGTTCGCGGCCCCCGCCGCCTCCAGCCGGGTGCGCGCCTCCTCCGCCTCATCGGCAAGCTTGGCAATGTCCAGCATGGTGTGCCGCCCGTCGCGATACACAAAGCGCCCGCCGATCATCACATGGCGCACGCCCGTCGCATCCTCGGCGTGGATGATCTGGTTGATGGTCGCGTTGTGCGGCATCCACTGCGTCTTGTGCAGGTCGAGGAAGACGATGTCGGCCTTCATTCCTGGCGCGATGGCGCCGATATCGTCAAAGCCCATTGCGCGGGCCGAACCGAGCGTGCCGGCGCGATACACCTGCTCGGCACTCACCCATTCGTAGGGATCGGGCTTTTGCACATGCGAGGTGAAGGCGGCCAGGCGCATCGCCTCGTACATGTTGGAATTGTCGCCACTGGTGACGCCGTCGGTGCCGATGCCGACATTCACGCCCAGCTCCAACGCGCGCCTGAGGCGGAACATTCCATTGCCGAGCTTCATGTTGGAAGCCGGATTATGCGCGACGGAAGCCCCACGGTCGGCCAGCAATCGAAGGTCATCATCATCGAGCCAGACGCCGTGGGCCACGGTGAAATCGGGGCCGATCATCCCCAGGCTGTCCATGTAATGGACCAGCGTCATGCCGTATTTCTGCATCCCCACCACGGCCTGCACCTTGCTCTCGCCCACATGGCTGTGCATGCCGACATTGTATTTCCGTGCGAGGTCGCGACAGCCGCACAGAAATTCCGGCGTGCAATGATGCGGAATGGTGGGGGCGATGGCGAAACGGATATCCTCCGCCCCCCAGCGCCAGCCGCGCAGCGCGCTTTCCATGGCGGCCACCGTCTCCTGCCAGGGGCGCAGCTTGATCTTCTCGGCCTGAGTGCGGAGGCGGTCGGGCAGGGCGTCCATCAGTCCAGGAATGGCTTCGTACACCGAGCGATCCGCGACCATCGGAGCAATCATCGCGCGCATGCCCACGGTGCTATAGGCATCAGCCACCGCATCCAGCCCAACCACGCTGGGTAGAGGCACTTCAGCATAGAGGTCGTAAGCCGCGGTGCAGCCCTTGGCCACCATCTCCGCCGCGCAAAGCAGGGCGGAAAGGCGTTTATCCTGCAACATCCTGTTGCCACCGATCCAGGGGCCGGCGGCCAGTAGCGTCTCCAGGCTCCAGCGGTCTCCGAGACCCCGGCCGAGGCCGCCATGCCCATGGGTATGCCCGTTGACCAGGCCGGGATGCATGAGCAGCGTCGAGGCATCCACCACCCGCGTACCCTCGGGCGCTTCGAGATTTTCGCCCACCTCCCGGATCACGCCATCCTGGATGAGGATATCCGTCAGCGCTGCACGGCGCATTGCGGGGTCGGTCAGGCGCCCACCCTTGATGATCTGCCAGCCGGGTTCCGCCTTTGCCATGTCTCAGCCTTCCGGTGCGAGTTCGAGGGCGTCCAGCAGCCATTCCCCGGCACCGGGCTGCGCGAATATCGGCAGGGCGTTGGGTGTGCGGACATTTGCGGGCAGGCCCGCTTCATGGCGGAAGGCGCGCCACAGAGCCCCGTGCGCCACCACCAGCACTGGGCCGGGCAAGGCGGTCGCGCGGTTGATGGCGCGCACCGTGCGGGCGCGAAGCACGGCGAAGGGTTCGGCTCCTTCGGGCGTGTAGGCATCGGCGATCCAGTCGTCGTACCAATCGCCCATGGGCTTGCCCTCCTGGACGCCGAAATTCACTTCCATCAGCTCAGGATCGAGACTGATTTTCAGGCCATGCGTCGCGGCGACCGTCTCGGCGGTGAGCCTCGCGCGGCTGAGCGGGCTGGCCACGATGGTGGTGATCTTGGTGCCAGCCAAGGTGCGCGCCGCGCGCTCGGCCTGCAGGTGCCCGACCTTGTTGAGCGGGATGTCGGTCTGCCCCTGGCTCAGCCCCTCCGCATTCCAGTCCGTCTCGCCATGGCGCAGAAACCAGAAGGGGATCGGGTTGAGCATCATGCGGCGAAGCCTTCGGCCTTGAGGGTCTCGGTGAGGGCTGGCAGGGCGAAGATGCGCTTGCGATGCGCCATCAGCGCATCGGGCGGCACGACGCCGACAAAGCCCGCGAACGTGGTGATCATGGCGGCAGTCAGGTCAGCTGCGGTGATGCGTCCACCAACCAACCAGTCACGATTGACGAGGCCCGCCTCCAGGAAGGCCAGGACTTCGGCCACGCGGGCCAGGCCGCCCTCGCGAATCTGGTTCTCAGCCGGGGATGGGCCGAAGATTGAGGGACGGAAGGCGGGCTGGAAGGCGCGCGGGAATTGGTAGGCGTACCAGGACAGCCAATCCATCACCTGCCAGCGTGGGACGCGGTCCGTCGGGATGAGCCCGCTTTGCGGCGCCATTTCGCCGATCGCGAGCATGATGGCGGGTGTTTCGGTGATGGTCTCACCGCTGTCCAGCCGTAAGGCGGGCACCTGGCCTTTCGGATTGATCGCCAGGAATTCGGGCGTCTTATGCTCGCCGCCGCGCAGGCTCAGATCCTTCACCTCGCCGGGAAGCCCGGCGAGGACGAAGGCGAGACGGCACGCAAGGCTCGATGTGCGAGCGGAAACGTAGAGGATCAAACCAGATTCTCGCGCGCCATCACGCGCTGCACGGCCGGGCGAGCTTTCATCCGATCGTAATGCGCCGCCACATTCTTGGGCAGCGCGAGGTTGAGGCGCGCAGCAGCCCAGAAGGTGACGTAGAAGGGCGCGGCATCGCCGAAGCTGAAATCGCCCGCCACATAGTCGCGGCCTTCCAGCGCTTGGTCGAGCCAAGCCAGGCCCTTGTTGTAGATCTCCAGCCCGCGCGCCTTCACCGCCTCGTGATCGCCCTCGGAGGGCGCGAAATTCGCCGGGCGGAACATCCGCGAAAAGCCCTGCATGTGCATGGTAGCCACCGCATAGTCGGTCGCCTCCAGCGCCGTGGCTTGCCCTTCGGCGGTCGCGGGCATCAGCTTCGCCGCCGGGAATTTGGCCGCGATCCAATAGGCGATGGCCGTGAATTCGGTCACCACGGATTCATCGTCGCGCACCAGCGTCGGCACTTTGGACTTCGCGTTGATGCTGGTGAATTCGGGCTTGAACTGCTCGCCCTCGCGAATGTTGAGCAGCGTCGGCTCGAAGGGCGCGCCGCTTTCCTCCAGCAGGACGTGGATACCAAGCGAGCAGGCGCCGGGGGCGTAGAAGAGCTTCATGGGGAGTTTTCCTTATGCTGCGGTTTCGCGCGCCATGGCGCGTTGGGTTGCGGGACGCCCCAGCATCGCATGATGATGCGCGGCGAGCTTGGGGGGGAGCGCCATGCCGAGGCGGCCAGTCGCCCAATGGGTCAAGAAGAAGAGCGCGCAATCCGCGACGCTGTAGCCCGAGCGCATCAGCCATGGATCACCGGCGAGGCGGCTTTCGATCATGGCCAGGTACCCCTCGGCCAGCGCCTTGCCTTGCGCCACAACGCGCGGCTCATCCTCGGCATCCTTGGCGAAATTGCCGGGGCGGAACTGGCGGGTGAAGGCCTGGGGGTGCACGGTGCCGCAGAGGTAATCCATCCATTCCAGCACGCGCGCCTCGGCGTCGAACTCGACGGGAATGAGGTTGGACATGGGATTGGCCTTGGCCAGCCACCAGGCGATGGTCTGAAATTCCGTCAGAACCGTGCCGTCGTCGCGCAGGATGGCGGGCACCTTGGCCTTGGGGTTCAGGGCCAGGTATTCGGGCTTCTTGTTGGACCCGTCGCGCGTGGAAACCACCTGGGTCTCGAACGGCTTGCCGATCTCCTCCAGGATCACGTGGATGCCGAGCGAACAGGCGCCGGGCGAGTAAAACAGCTTCATGGCGAAACCTTTTTTCAACAGAAGAGCGATGAGACCGAGCGTTCCTCGCTGATCCGCAGCATGGCCTCGGCCAGCAGGGGCGCGATGGGCAATTGGCGGATGTTCTTTGCATCGCGCACCGCGGGCGTCGCGGCAATGCTATCGGTCACGATCATCACCTCGATGGGCGATTTCGCCACGCGCTCGACCGCGGCACCCGAGAAGACGCCGTGGGTGACATAGACGCTGGCCGATTTCGCACCATTCTTCATCAGCGCCTCGGCCGCGTTGCAATGCGTGCCACCGCTGTCAATGATGTCGTCCACGATGATGCAGTCTCGTCCTTCGACGTCGCCGATCACGTTCATCACCTCTGAAACACCCGCCTGCGGACGCCGTTTGTCAATGATGGCGAGGTCCGTATGAAGCTGTTGCGCGATCGCGCGCGCCCGCACCACGCCCCCTACATCGGGGCTGACCACCATGAGTTCCCTGCCGGCGAAGCGGGATTGAATATCGCGCGAGAACAGCGGCGCGGCGTAGAGATTGTCCACCGGGATGTCAAAGAAGCCCTGGATCTGGCCCGCATGCAGGTCCATCGTCAGCACCCGGTCAGCCCCCGCCTGGGTGATGAGATTCGCCACCAGCTTGGCCGAAATCGGCGAGCGAGGGCTGCTTTTGCGGTCCTGCCGGGCATAGCCGAAATAGGGCACCACCGCCGTCACCCGCCGTGCCGAGGAACGGCGCAGCGCGTCCAGTGTGATCAGCAATTCCATCAGATGGTCATTTGCCGGATAGCTGGTGGACTGGATGACGAACACATCCTCGCCACGGATGTTCTCATGGATCTCGACGAAGATCTCCATATCGGCAAAGCGGCGCACCGTGGCATTGGTGAGCGGCATGCCCAGCTTGTCTGCTACGGCTTGTGCCAGGGGCAGGTTGCTGTTGCACGCGACGATCTTCATCGGGCCATGTCATCCCTGTTGGCTGGCGGGCAAGCGATAGCGCCCGACCGCGCATCTGTAAACTTCATGGGACGAATCCCGCTTATCCAGGCGTTGATGCGTTGCGGATGATCTGCTGCACCCCGCCTGCCGCCTCCTCCGCGGCCGCAAAGGCCACATCGCCCCAAAATCGCGAGAGTGCGCCAGCCGGCACCTCATTGAGTTGCAACACGCGGCCCAGTTCATATCCATCGCGGCGGGAGACGATCCACTGGATCTCCACCCGTTGCAGGCCCGGACCGGCGGGCTGGACGCCAACCTCGGCCGTCACCGCGAAAGCGGCCCCCTCGGCTGGCTCCTGCACGACAAAGCCGCGATTGCTGAGGAATTCCCGCAGGCGGGCGGTGAGCGCCGCATTCCCATCGCCGGGAGCGCCGCGCACCGGGATCAACCGCAACCGGGGCGGGCCAGCCTGGATCGCCGCAGGATCAGCCGAGGCACGGGCCGCCTGCACCGAGAGGAGCAATTGCGTGACGCGCGGACTCGCCTGCTGCGCCACGGATTGAAGCATGGGGGTGCTGGCCTCGGCCCAGGCGCGTGTGGGGACGGGTGGGCCGGTCACAGCGCCTTGCTCTCGCCCATCGGCGTTGGTGATGACGTAGCGCGGGGTCACCATGGTGCCGGTGTTCTGGGCGGTGATGACCAGGCGCCAATCCAGCGGCAGGGGCGTCGCGGTGGCGGTGGCTGGGACATCCACCGCCTGCAATGCCTCGCTGAGCGCTTCGGCATAGCGGCGGGCGGCGTCATCGGTCATCAGCGCTTCGGTGGGCGGCAGGATGGCCAGGCGCACGGCGAGGGGGATGCGCAAGCCACGCGCCAGGCCGCCAGGATTGCCGCGATGGGGTTGCGGAAAACCCCCGCAGCCGGCCAGCGGCAGCAGTGCCGCCGCCCCGAGCATCGCCCTACGCGAAAACACAGGAGACCATCATGGTCAGGACGAAGAGCAGCATAAATATGATCATGTAGGGCATTGGCGGCTCATAGCATGATCGCGGATAATTGATGCCCCAACGGTCCGCCCCCGGCGAGGGTCCGCCGCCGATGGCTGAAAAAGCGCGCATCATCGGCCAGCGTGTCCAGGTCAAGCCCAGTGCCCTGGACCCTGGCGAATTCCAAACGTGCGGCGCAATAACCGGCGAGGTCGAACAGGAAATGCGCGTCATCGCGCCCGGGGGCGAAGAAGCGCGGGTCGTCCACCGCATCGCGCAGATCGGCGCGCACCTCGTAACTTGCCTGGCAGATGCAGGGACCGACCACGGCGCGAATCCCCGACCGCGTGGCGCCCAAGGCCTCCATGGCGGCGATGGTGGCTTCCAGCACGCCGCCGACAGCGCCTTTCCACCCGGCATGGGCCGCGCCGATCACTCCGGCCTGGGCGTCGTGAAAGAGCACGGGTGCGCAATCGGCCGTGACAATGCCCAGTGCTACGCCGCGCATGCGCGTGACCATGGCATCGGCCTCTTGCAGGGTATCCCAGCCGGCTCCGGCCTCAACCACGACAGGGCCGTGCACCTGGCGCAGCGCGCGCAGCGCCTCTGGGGCCGCGCCCAGGGCCTGGGCCGCGCGGGCGCGGTTCTCGGCCACGGCCGCCGCATCATCATCGCTGCGCAGGCCGCAATTGAGCGCCGCATATTCGCCCGTGGAAACACCGCCGCGCCGCGTGAAGAAGCCATGGCGCGCGGCAAGGGCTGAATGGGTGATGAACTCGGCCATCAGGCTTCAAATCCGGCTGGTGTGGGAAGCTGAGGGTGCGCGAGGACCATCGCCTTGAACAGACGCCCCATCCCTTCGGGCGCGACAAGGCGCTGCGCGGCGGCGAGGATCGGCCCGGCTTGGGCGGGCGCTGCCTGTGCCAGCATGGCGCTGCGGGCCATGAGGCCGAGGCGCTGGAGGAACAATCCCATGGGCAGGGGGCCATGCGCGGCGGCACCCGAGGCCCGTGCCAGGGCCGCGAAATCCACATGCGCGGTGATGTCCGCCTCGCCCGGCGTGGCGAGGGGATCGCACGGGGCATTGCCGCGCAGCGCCTGGATTGTGTCGCCGAAGCCGCTCTCGGCCGGGCCGTAATCCAGGATCAGCAGAGCGCCGCCTTGTTGCGTGAGGCGCTGGCCCAACTCTGCCGCGATGGCCTGCGCGGTATCACCGATTTCGCGGATGCTGCCCTCGGGTGCCGGTTCATTGTGCTCGCTGGGTTGCTCCACAAAGCGCCCCTCCACCACGAAGCGCTCCCGCCAGAGATCACGCTTGATGAATTGCCGGATGGGCAGGGCATCGAAGAACTCATTGGCGATCAGGATGGTCGGGCCATGGGGCAGGGTGGCTGCATCCGCATGCCAGGCCGCCACCCGCCCTGGCAGCTTCGCGGCCTGAGCGGCCCGCAGGGCTGGCGAAGTCTCAATGAGGTGCAGTTCCAGCGCGCGGGCGAAGCCTGGCATCATCTCGTCCACGGCGCGCAGCGCGTCCGCCATCAGCGTGCCGCGCCCGGGGCCAAGCTCCGCCAGGATGACGCGGCCGGGTGACCCCATGGATTGCCAGGTGATTGCGGCCCATAGGCCCAGGCATTCGCCAAAGGCCTGGCTCATCTCGGGGGCGGTGGTGAAATCTCGCCCGATGCCATCGCCCTTGGCATAATAGGCGGCGGCGGCCCGGGCCATGAAATGGTCCAGGCGCTCCATCAGATGGCGCGGCGCGAGCGCCAGATCAGCCAGGCGCCCACCAGCACCATGGGCAGCGAGAGCAACTGGCCCATGGTGGCGCCGGCCAGGAGCAGCCCCAGATGCGCGTCCGGTTCGCGGAAAAACTCCCCAATCAGCCGCGCCACGCCATAACCGGCCAGCAGTGCGCCGGTAAGAAGCCCCGGGCGCGCGCGGTTGGCCGGGATGCTCCAGAGGATGAGCAGCAGCGCAAACAGCGCGATGCCCTCCAGCCCGGCCTGATAAAGCTGGCTCGGGTGGCGGGGGATTTGCAGGCGGTCGGTGGGGAAGATCATCGCCCAGGGCACATCAGCGGCGCGGCCGAAAAGCTCGCCATTGATGAAGTTCGCGACCCGCCCGAAGAACAGCCCGATCGGCACCACCACCGCCACTCGGTCACCCAGGCGCAGCGGGTTCAGCTTCTCGCGCCGGCAGAAGATCAGGGTTGCGATGATCACACCCAGCGCGCCGCCATGAAAGGCCATGCCGCCCTGCCAGACCATCAACGCTTCCAGAGGATTGAACAGGTAGTAGCCCGGCCGGTAGAACAGCACATAACCCAGCCGCCCCCCCAGGATGATGCCCAGCGTGATCCAGGTGATGTAGTCATCCACCTGTTCCTTGGTTGCGGCCTGGGGCGGCACCACGGCCAGGCGCTTGAGCAACTGCCACCCCAGCACGATGCCGGCGATATATGCCAGCGCGTACCAGCGGATGGCGAGCGGGCCGATTTGCAGCGCAATCGGGTCTATCTGCGGGAATTCGAGCATCGTGCTGCCTACCCCGATCAGGGGAGGCGCAACAGCCCCGCGCAGGTTGCTGGCAGGGCAGGGGGCGGGCCTGGGGGGCGGGGCCGGGCTGCTGGGCGGCGCGCTTCCTCGGAGAGCCACCAGTCCAGGCTGGCATCGCAGCCATCCCCGGCGGGGATGGGCGGCGGGTCGCGGCAATCGGGTGAGCCGGCCGGGCAGCGGATGCGGATATGCATATGGCTGTCATGCCCCCGCCAGGGCCGGATTTTCCGCAGCCAGGCCTCGCCGCGATGCATCTCGCACAAGCCACGCTTGATGCCGTGATTGACCAGAACCCGGTCCGTCAGCGGATGCTCGGCGGCGAGGCGGATCAGCCGCGCATGGGCCGGGGTGAAGCGCGGATTGACCGAAGTTTCATCGGGCAGGACCAGCGAGGG
>JBBRVI010000145.1:0-9128 GCA_038247025.1 Acetobacterales bacterium | reverse complement strand
GCCTTCACCGCATCGGCGGGAATGGTCACCGCGCCGTGGCGGTCGGCATGGACGACCTCGTCATGGTTCACCTGCATGCCGTGCACGCTGATCGGCCGCCCCCAATCCACCACGTGGATATAGGCGTGGCTCGGGTTGATGATGCCCAGAAGCTGAAAGCCCGGCGCCACCATGTCGAGGTCGCGGATGGAGCCATTGGTCACGCAGCCCAACGCCTTCAGGCCCTTATGGACGGTGGTGTTCACCTCGCCCCAGAAGGCGCCGGTGCCTGGTACATCGTCCAGATCCTGGAGCACCACCACCGTCGGCATATCGGAATTGGCGACATATTCATACCAGCCAATGCGTGAAGCGCGGTCGGCCTCCTTGGTGCGGCCGGAGGGGAATTGGGCGCGGATGGTACCTACGCGCGCCGGGCCGCAGATGGGCGACAAGGAAGGATGCGCGCAATCAAAGGTGCGGACCGTGTAGCCATGGCCCCGTCGCGCCGGCACGACGAGTTCGAGTGCGTTGCAAATGGTGGGCGTGTCCCAGGCGCAAAGTGCGTCGAGATCGGCCTGGGTATAAGGGCGCTGAACCATGTTTTCCTCCGTGGTTGACGCAGTTTCAGCGCATGCGGCGGCGACGTCAAACCCGGCTGATGACGCTTTGGTGATGTGCTTGCGGCGCGGCGCGCAATCGTTACACGCTGTATGAATGCGCTGGCTCACCCTTTTTCTGATGATGCTGCCGGCTTTGGCGCTCGCACAGACCGGCCGCTTCCAATCGGGCGGCGTGCCCAATGTGGGAGCGCCGGAAGAAGCGCTGATCCCCAGCCTCGCCGCCAAGCAGGACCGGCTGGAAGAATTGGGCTGGATGATTCGCGGCCAGGCCACCTTCATCCTCCAGGGCCAGGCGGGTTTTCGCTCCCCCTACCGGGCGGAGGGAAGCCTGACCCCGGCGGCCCAGGCGCGCAACACGCTCTCGACCGACCTCATCCTTGGCCGCCGCCTCTGGCATGGCGCCGAGATCATCGTGAATCCATCCGTCACGCGCGGCTTTGGCCTGTCCAACTCCACGGGCGTGGCAAGCTTCCCCAATGGCGAGGCCTTCCGCCTGGGCTCCAGCGAGCCGGTGCTGTTCTTCCCACGCATCTTCTTCCGCCAGACGATCGGTCTCTCATCGGATATGGCGCCCGCCGATAATGACCCGCTGCGCTTCACCGAGCCCATGCCGCGTGAGCGCATCACGCTGACCATCGGCAAGATCTCCGTCTGGGATATTTTCGACGACAACCGCTACGCGCATGATCCGCGCACGCAATTCATGAGCTGGGCGCTGGTGGGTGGCGGTGGCTTTGACTACGCCGCCGATGCGCGCGGCTTCACCGAAGGCGTGGCGCTGGAATGGGAGAACGGAAGCTGGGCCGTGCGCGGCGGCGCATTCCGGGTGGCGCGGCAGGCCAATGGGCTGTTCCTCGATCCTTCCATCACGCGCAGCTTCCAGGGCATCGCCTCACTGGAACGCTTCTGGCGGATCGGCGATCGCGAGGGCGCGGTGCGCTTCATCTACGGCTATTCCCGCGCCCGGCAATCGCGCTGGAACGAGCTGTTCACCAACGGCTTCAACACCTTCAACATCAACCCCAACGGCTACCGCGCGAAGCACAACTACACCATCTCCTTCGACCAGCAGATCACCGCGGATTTCGGCGTCTTCGCGCGCGTCTCCGGCAATGACGGGCGCACGCAGAACTGGATGTTCACCGAGATGGACCGCGCACTCAGCTTCGGCGGTTCGCTCACCGGCCAGCGCTGGGGCCGGGCTTCGGATACGGTGGGGTTGGGCACGAATATCGGCTGGATCAGCGGGGGGCGGCAGCGCTTCCTGGAGGCCGGTGGCATAGGCTTCATCACCGGCGATGGCCGGCTGAACTACCGGCCGGAATGGATCACCGAGACCTATTACAATGCGCTTGTGGCGCCCGGCATTCTTGCCGCGCTTGGCTACGCACTCATCGTGAATCCGGCTTACAATGCCGATCGTGGCCCCGTCTCCATCTTCAGCCTCCGCCTGCGTACTGCCTTCTGACCGGGAGGCGCTTTTCGCGCGCGAGCCGCTTTTCGCCGCCATCGAGGCGCGGGCTGGCCCCCTGCCCTGGCGCAGCCGGCCACGCGGCTTTGCGGGCATCCTGCGCACCATCTGCGGCCAGCAGATCAGCAACCAGGCGGCGGGCGCCATCTGGCGGCGGCTTTCGGCATTGCCTGACGCGCTGACGCCCGAGGGCTTGCTCACGTTGGATGACGCCACGCTTTGCGGCACGGCTGGCCTCTCGCGCCCCAAGGCTTCGCATGCGCGATCCCTCGCCACTGCCTGCCTGGATGGCACGCTCGACTTCGACCTTCTCGCCACCTTGCCCGATGCGCAGGCCATCGCCACCCTCAGCGCCGTGCGCGGGCTGGGCCCCTGGACGGCGCAGGTTCATCTGATCTTCGCCGAAGGCCGGCGCGACATTTTTCCCAGTGGCGATATCGCGCTGGCCAATTCCGCGCGCCACCTCTTTGCGCAGGAGACACGCCCGGCACCGCGTGCGCTGGCCCGCATGGCTGAAGCCTGGTCACCCGCGCGTTCACTGGCCGCGCGGCTGCTATGGCACCATTGGCGGCACGAGACAGGCCGGCCGTTGATCGAGGATCCCTGATGCGTTTCGCCCCCGCCATCCTCGCCACCGCCGAACCCGCCATTCTCGCCGCCGGCGTCATGGGCTTCGCGATCTCGGTGGTGGTAATCGGTGTTGTCCTCACCATCCTGCCTTAGGCGCAGAACGGACAGGTCAGCGGCACGACAAATGCAGGTGTCACGAAGAGTCACGAAGAACCCGATCAGCTGCGATTGGCGGCGCCATGGGCTGGCGCAGACCTGTGATGATGCCCTGCTTCCTGCCGCGGTATCAGAGCAGCCCTTCGCGGCGGAAGCTGACATGCTTGCCGTTGCCGAGGATCAGATGGTCATGCACCACAATCTCCAGCGTCGCGGCGGCTTCCTTGACTTGCCGCGTCATTTCCAGATCAGCCTGGCTCGGCGTTGGATCGCCCGAGGGGTGGTTATGGACCAGAATCAGTGCCGTCGCGTGTAGTTCGAGGGCACGTTTCACCACCTCTCTGGGATATACCGGCGTGTGATTTACCGTTCCTCGCGCCTGGGCCTCATCAGCAATGAGGCGATTCTTGGGGTCAAGAAAGAGCACGCGGAATTGCTCAACTTTCTCCCGTGCCAATGCAGCGTTGAGATAGCCGATCAGAGCATCCCAATTCCCGAGGATGGGTTGCTCGATCACCTCCGCTCGCATCATCCTCAATGCCGCAGCCTGAACCAGCTTCAGGGCTGAGACGCTGTGGGGACCGAGCCCTTGCGTGGCCAACAACTGCTCCGTGGGCGCGGCCATTACGCGGGCGAAACTGCCGTGACGGTTGATGAGTGACTTGGCGAGAGGCTTGGTGTCGCCTGTCTTGAAGGCGAAGAACAACAGCATCTCCAGCACTTCATAATCGGCCAGGGCATCTGGGCCGCGGGTCAGCAACTTGTCGCGCATGCGCGAGCGGTGACCATGCGGGCCGGTTGAGGTGAAGGGCAGCGCCTGATCCTGTGGTGCAGCCATGCGTTGAGGAGAAAAGCGCGGCACAACTCTATGGTCTGGCGCCGGCAGGGTGGTCTCGGCAAAGCCATAGCGGCCGCGAAATGGCTGCGCATGGCCGCTGTCCACCTCGTTTGTCTTGCGCTTCGTCATCCAGTCGCGGAACCAGCGCACTTGCATTTCCATCAGCTAATGCGACTCATGGTAGCAATGCTTAACCTAATGTAAAGCAGTGCGTGCAAATCAGGAATGCAATGCGTCCCGGCATTGGGGAATCACTGGGTAGATCACCGCACCAAATCCGAATTGACGCGTCAGTGGGCTGACGCAGCCCTTGGCAGTCATCCTGCCGCATCGAAGCCATTGGCCAACACGCCGCGCGGCTTGACCATGTCGTAAGGCCCGCGCGGCAGGTATTGGCCCGTGCCCGGCTGCGCCTGCACCACGCCGTCGCGCATCACGACCTCGCCACGGCGGATGGTCATCATGGGCCAGCCGGTGATCTCCATGCCCTCATAGGGCGTGTAATCAATGGCGTGCTGCATCAGCGCGTTGGTGATGGTGCGCCTGGCCGTCGGGTCCCACAGCACCAAATCCGCATCGGCACCGATCGCGATGCTGCCCTTGCGGGGAGCGAGACCCATCAGCCGTGCCGGATTGGTCGCCGTCAGCCGCACGAATTCATCGAGGGTGATGCGCCCCTTCACCACGCCCTCGCTGAACAGGATGGGCAGGCGCGCGGTCAGGCCGGGAATGCCGTTCGGGATGTCACGGAAGGTCACATCGCGCCCGTTCTGCCCCTTGCCCTTCTCACCCTCGAAGCTGAAGGCGCAATGGTCGGAGGAGACGACATCCAAAACGCCGCGCCGGATCATGTCCCAGATGCGGCCATGTTCCGCCGTATCGCGCGGGGCGGGGCTGCACATGTATTTGGCACCCTCGAAGCCCCCCTCCTGATCCATGGGTTGGTCCATGTCGGCCGCGGTCAGCGCGATGTATTGCGGGCAGGTCTCGCCCCAGACCTTCACGCCGCGGGCCTGGGCGCGAGCGATTTCCTCGGCCGCCTCGGCGCAGCTCACGTGGAAGATCTGGATGGGCTGGTCCACCAATTCTGCCAGCGCGATGGCGCGATGCGTGGCCTCGCGCTCCACCACGGGCGGGCGCGACCAGGCGTGGTATTTCGGCGAAGTCATGCCCACCGCCAGCAGGGATTCCGTCAGCCAGTTGATGGCCGCGTAATTCTCGCAATGGACTGTGACGAGGCAGCCATGCTTGCGCGCCGCCACCAGCACCTTGATGTAGTCGGTGTCGCTCACATGCAGCGGCTCATAGGTGAGGAACACCTTCAGGCTGCGCACGCCACGGGCCACAAGTTCAGGGATTTCGCGGTGCAGGACATCATCGGTCGCGTCGCTGATGATCTGGTGGAAGGCGTAGTCCAACATGCCCTTCTTGGCCCGGGCGGAACTGTCCTCGAAGCGGTGCAATACACCCGCGCCCTTCCATTGCGGCACGAAGCAGACGACCGAGGTGGTGCCGCCGGCAAAGGCCGCGCGGCTCGCACTCTCGAAGCTTTCCTCATTCACGCCATTCGGATGCGGCTCCTCGATATGGCAATGGCTGTCCACGCCGCCGGGCAGCACCAGCATCCCTTCCGCCGAGACGCTCGGCCCCGCGCTGTCGAGCTTTTCGGCCAGCGCCACGATGCGCCCGCCCTTCACCCCGATATCGCAGCGCGTGGTGCCAAAGCCCGTCGCGACCTCGCCGCCGAGCACCACCAGGTCGAATTCCGCCATGCCCACCATCCCTGCATTACAGGGTCCAGCATGGCGCGGTGTCAGCCCTGGAGGAAGGGGTTGCTTCGCCGCTCAGTCCCGAAATCCGAGCCCGGCCCATGACCACAAACGAAAGAAATGTCATCGCCGAGCGGCAGCAGCTTGGTCGTGATGGCGTCAATCAGCGCCGCATGGTCGCCATAGGGGAAATCCGTGCGCCCGATGGAGCCCTGGAACAGCACATCGCCCACAAAGGCCATGCGAAGCGCGCCGCTCACATAAACCAGGCTGCCCGGCGAGTGGCCGGGGCAATGCAGGATGGCGAAACTCTCGCCGCCGATCTCGATGCTCTCGCCCTCCTCCAGCCAGCGATCCGGCACGAGGTTGCGCGCGCCAGCGATGTCATAGGCGCGCCCCTGCTGCTCCAGATGGTCGAGCAATATGGCATCCGCGCGATGCGGGCCATTGACGGGAATGCCGGTGGTCTCGCGCAATTCATCGGCGCCGCCGGCATGATCAATATGGCCATGCGTCAGAAGTATTTGCTTGAGGGTAAGCCCCCGCGCCTTCAGCGCCGCAAGGATTTTGGGTACATCCCCGCCCGGGTCAATCACCGTGGCTTCCATGCTCACATCGTCCCAGACGAGGAGGCAATTCTGCTGGAAGGGCGTGACGGGAATGATGTTGGCCTTGAGGGGCATGTTGGCGCTCCGTTTAGGCCTGCGCTCTTATCAGCCGGGCAGCCGGACCACCACCCTCAAGCCCCCGCCCTCCCGGTTGTGCAGGCCCACCTCGCCGCCATGGGCGCGCAGGATGCTCCGCGCGATGGTCAGGCCGAGGCCCGTGCCGCCAGTTTCCCGATTGCGGCTGCGTTCGATGCGGTGAAAGGGTTGGAACACCGCCTCCTGCGAGGCTTCAGGGATGCCCGGCCCATCATCATCAACCCACATGATGGCGCCCTTATCGCGCTGTTCCAGCCTGAGCCGCGCCGCATCGCCGTATTTCAGCGCATTGCCCACCAGGTTGCTGAGCGCGCGTTTCAAGGCGACAGGGCGCAACTGCATTGTCATGTGCTCCGGCCCTTCGAAGGCGATGGCAGGCGCGCGTTCGGGGCAGGCATCGGCCGCCTCGTCCAGCACCGTGCGGGCAAGGCTGGCGAGGTCCACCGAGATCGCAGGTTCATTGGCGGCATCGTCCCGTGCGAAGGCCAGCGTTGAGGCAATCATCGCCTCCATCTCGGCCAAATCCGCCAGCATCTTGGCCCGTTGCTCCTCGTCATCCAGGAATTCGGCCCGCAGGCGCAACCGCGTGATGGGCGTGCGCAGATCATGGCTGATCGCCGCCAGCATCTGAGTGCGATCGGCCACGAAGCGGCGGATATTGCTCGCCATGGTGTTGAAGGCGGCGGCCGCAGTGGCCACCTCGCGCGGGCCGGTCTCGGGCAGGGCCGGCGCGTTCACATCGCGCCCCAGTCGCCCGGCCGCAGCGGCAAGATCGGTCACCGGGCGCGTCAGCCTGCGCACTGCCCACCAGATCATCAAGGCTGCGGCCAGCGACATGGCCATGAAGGCGATCAGGAAGTTGTCGGAATGCCAGGGGCGCGGTGAGGGGATTCGAATCGTGAGGTTCAGCCACCCCTGGTCAGGAAAGCGCATCGAAACCCCGAAGCTGTGGCGTGACAGCGCGCCCGAATGCACCTCACCAGGGCGAAACCGTCGCGGTGGTTGCGGCAGGGAGGCCAGGCTCAACCCATCCAGCCGGAACATGCGCGACATGTGCAGCGGAACTACCGGAAGATCGGGGGGCAGGGTGGACATTGCATCCAGCGTGGCCGTCAGCGTGGCCGGCAATTCCGCCTCGGCGAGAATGGCAGGCCTGCGCTCAGGCGGCGCAGTCACCAATGCGCGCCAGAGCGAGAAGCTGCGAAAGGCCGTCTCGCGCGCTTCGGCAGCGCGCTGCAATTCCACACGGTCGAAGGCATGGATGGTCAGGCCCACGGCCTGAACCACCATCAGCCCGAGAATAAGCACAAGCGCCGTGCGCCCTGCCAGGCTTGCCGGCCAAAGCCGCCTCATGCGGCCGCGCCACGTTCCACCGTGGTGGAGAGCACATAACCCCCGCCGCGCACCGTCTTGATGACCGATGGGTTGCGCCCGTTATCCTCCAATTTGCGCCGCAATCGTGAGACTGCAACGTCAATGGCGCGGTCAAACGGGCCAGGTTGGCGATTGTGCAACAGGTCCATCAGCATGTCGCGCGTGAGGACGCGGTTGGGGCGCTCCAGCAGGATCGTCAGCAGTTCGTATTCGCCGCCGGTCAGCACCACCTCATCGCCTTGCGGATTGAGCAGGCGGCGGCGGGCGGGTTCCAGCACCCAGCCGGCGAAGCGCAAGGTGGCGCTGGCCTCCTCGCTGGTGCCGGGCAGTGCGTCATTGCCCTGGGCGCGGCGCAGCACGGCGCGGATGCGGGCCAGAAGTTCGCGCGGGTTGAAAGGCTTGGCCATATAGTCGTCGGCGCCGAGTTCAAGGCCCACGATGCGATCCGTCTCCTCGCCCATGGCGGTCAGAATCACGATGGGCACGTTGGACTGGCCGCGCAGCCAGCGCGCGACGTCCAGCCCCGACTCGCCGGGCAGCATGAGGTCCAGCACCACCAGGCTGTAGCGGGCGAGCGGCCATTGCTTGCGCAACTCACGCGCGTCCCGCGCCAGGGTGACGCGCAAACCCTGCTTTTCCAGGAATTTCCCCAGAAGTTCGCGGATTTCCCGGTCGTCATCGAGCACCAGAATGTGGGGAGCGGATTCCATGCATTGATTGTAACAGGCATCCCGCGTTTCAGTCCGTTCCTGATTGTAACAGAACTCGGTTGCCTGGCGGGGTGTTGAAGCCGCAGGCCGGCGCGTGTAGGACACTCCCAGGATGCGGGCGTGGTGGAACTGGTAGACGCGCCGGACTCAAAATCCGGTTCTGGTGACAGAGTGTCGGTTCGATTCCGACCGCCCGCACCAAACCTCCCCTTTTGGCCCGGCTGGACATGCCAGCCCATCCGCGCCAAACCGCCCGCCAAATCCTCATTCCACGGAGTCCGCCGCCATGAGCCCGGCCGCGCCTGAACAGACCTTTGCCACCATCGCCGACATTATCGCGGAAACCGCGAGTGTGGACCGCGCGAAGATCAAGCCCACCGCCCATGTCATCAATGATCTCGGGATTGATAGCCTCGACTTCCTGGACATCGTTTTCGAAATTGACAAGCGCTTCGGCGTGAAGGTCCCCGTCGAGACCTGGACCGAGCAGGTGAACAGCGGCAAGGCGCCAGCCGAGCAGTTCTTCATCCTGGGCGCCCTGGCGGATCGCATCAACGAGCTCGTCGCGGCGAAGCAGGGCTAATCCATTGCGTCTCGAATATTTCGAGATGATTGACCGCGTGCGCGCGCATGACGAGACTCACCTCACCGCGGACGCGCAAGTGCCCGAAGCCAGCCCGGTTTTCGAAGGCCATTTCCCGGGCTTCCCCCTGCTGCCCGGCGTGCTGATGATCGAGGCCATGGCCCAGGCCTGCGGCTGGCTGATGGTCTCGCGCAGCGGCTTCACCCGAATGGCGCTGCTCGCCAAGGTGGGCGAGGCCAAGCTGCGCGGCATGGTCAAGCCAGGTGCGATGCTGACCGTGACGGCCGAACTCATCCATGACGGCTCGGGCTATGCCGTGCTGCGCGGCACCCTGGCCGAGGGCACATCCCG
>JBBRVI010000144.1:0-9128 GCA_038247025.1 Acetobacterales bacterium | reverse complement strand
TTCAGGATCAGGCGCATCAGAATCGGAACTCCTCGCGGCGGTTGCCGCCGGAGAAGATATGCAGAGTCTGGGGCGGGGCCGAAGTGGGCCGTCCATTCCGCAGCCCTGGCGAGACATCGCCGCCAAAAAGCGGCGTGGGCTGCTCAGGCAGGAGTGAGGCCTGTGTGCCGTTGGAGTAGGCGCTTGCGGCCTTGCCCAATCTCACATCACTCGACCCCGTATCGGTGGTCCGGACGCTGTCCGTGGCAGAGCGGACGATCAACGAGAGGCGGCCCAGGCGCGTGGCCACCGCGGCCAGTTCCGCCTGGCGGGGCGAGACTTCCAGGGTGACGGTGCGGCTTTGGCGGTTCGCCTCGGGACCTTCGCCCATGGCACCTTGAACGAGTGCCTGGTCAATGGCGATCACCCGCACATCTGTCAGCACCGTCTCGGCCAGGATGCGGCGAAAAACCGGTACGGTCTCGTCGTTCAGTTGCTGGCTGAGCAGCAGATCCACCCGGTCCCCGGGCCATATCAGGCCGGCCGTGCCGGTCACCGCATCCACTGAGATCGAGAAGGCGCGCATGTCGGCGCCGAGCACTGCGGCCAGGAAGCCGCGCTCGCTGGTCCGCATTACGTCATCGCCGCGAATGGCCTCCCCGGTGGCCAGCGAGCGGCGCAGCATGGAGCCGGCCAGTTGCAGCCGTGCCTCACGCGAGTCGCGCTGGGCGCCGGGCGGGGCCAGTGCGACATCCACCTCGGCGGCGGCGAGGTCTTCGGCGCGGATCATGCTGCCAGCCCTTAGTGCGCGGGTGGTCACGACGAAACTGGCGACAGTCACTTGCACCGGCGCCTCGGCGACCACGGCCTCCCGTGGCGGATTGAGCGCGATGAAGGCAACCCCGCCGACGCCGAGCAGTGCCAACAGCACGAAGCAGATGAGAATGATCCGCACCACGGCGTTAGATCCTCTCCATCATGGAGAACAGGGTTCCGAGGGTGATGGCGAAGGCGTAGGGCAGCGGGCCGCCGCGGCGCATCCGGCGGGCTTCCGCGCGCCAGATGCGGGCAGGGAGAAGCCTCGCTTCAGCCGGCCCGGCCGGTGCCAGGCGCTGCGCCGCCAGATAGGCCAGAGCCAGAATGCCGCCGGCCAGTGCCGTGACCACGAGGAGCATGGGCACAGCGGAGGCGTTGGGCAGGAGGGCACAAGCGGCAAGCATCTTCACATCTCCCCCGCCCAGCGCACCCAGGCGCCAGACCAGCGCGGCCCCGATAAAGACGAGGACAGCGGCGAGAATGCTCCAACCAGGTTGCCCAAATGTGAACTGCCAAGCGAGGCCCAGCAGCGCGAGAGCTATGGCAACGCTGTCGGGGAGGGTGCGGGTGGCGAGATCATGCCAGCAGGCGAAGGCCATGAGGCCGGCGGCGATCAGGAGCAGCGCGAGTTGGAGCGTGGCTTCGGGGGGCATGTTTTGCGTCCGGTGGAAGGCGCACGCTGGGCATTTGGAGAGGTGAAGGCGGCACCGGCCGGGTTTTCCTGACCGGTGCCGTTCGTTTTGCTTTCGGGCCGGGCCTGAAAGTTATTAGGTCGGGGTAAGTGCGGTGACGATCGTTTGAAATGTGGTCCGCAGCTGGGGGCCGAGGAGGGTAACGGTAGGGATGATGATGACCGCGACCAGGGCGGCGATCAGGCCGTATTCGAGGGCGGTGACGCCCTTGCGGTCACCCATGAGGGCGCGGAAGTCAGAGAAAATCTTGGTCATACATATCTCCTGTGGCTCATGCCGGGGTTCCGTTTGGCGTTCGCCAGGCAGAGCAGGGAGGGCTCATTTAATCCCGCCCGGTCCGCGCCTGTCTTGCGTGCCTTTCTCTCAGAATAGGATGCAGACGTCAAGTTTTTTTTGAGATTTTTCTTTTGTTAGTATTTTTACCGCTTAATTGAAAATTCACTTCCCGATCTTTCATAATTTGGCTCGGATTCAGAAGGTTATCTTCACTATCGAAAATGCAATGATTTTTATGATATGCCAAATTACGTGAAAGAGACCAGCGGGATCTTCCATCCAATGCCTTTTTCAACGCGCCCCGGTCTGCGGCGCAACGCTCGGTCGGATGATCTGCACCGTCAGCGCCATGGGCGAGATCAGCACCGCGACCCGGTCGCGTCCGGCCTCTGCTGCCGCCGCCGCCGCCAAAGGCGTTGGTCCAGGCGTTCCCAACGCCAGTTGAACCCGCAACAGATAATCCGCCCCGCGTTGGGCGGTGCCCGAATGATAGCGCGCGATCGCCGCTGGCCAGTCGCCATGCCGGGCGCGCAACTGGTTCAGAAAGCGAATCGCGTAGGCCACGTTGCGCTCGGGGTCGAAGGCTTCCTCAAGCGTCGCGAAGGCATCGGGGTGGTGCACCAGATTGACCTGCATGCAGCCGACATCTATCGAGCGCTGCCCTCGCACCAAGGCCTCTCGCACGCGCGAGACCGCTTCCGCGCGGCTCTCCGCAAGGTGGCTAGCGCCGGCAATATTAAAGGCCCAGGGCCAGGGAGCCGCTCGTTGCGCTAGCGCGTCCCACCGGCCGCTCTCCACCAGCGCGATCGCGCGCAACAGCCCGGGCGGCAGGCCGGAGCCACCCTGCTGCGCTGCGATCGCCGCCTCGCAGGCCAGGCGGTCGGGTTGCGTGTGGGCCTGCGCCGGCTGGGGCGTCCAGGCCAAGCCAAGGAGCCCCGCAAAGAGGGCGGCTCTGCGGGTCCAACAAGCCGCATGGCGAGCCCAGACGGGGTCCAGGCCAATAGAGGTGCGGCAAATTTTGCGACGATTTCCACGCATGGATACTAAGCCTGAAGCTTTTACCGGCCCCAGTCCAGCCGTGTACGCCGAGCCTGATACGGGATCGCCTCCAACTCATCAGCAATTTTCACTGCGTCAACGGACGTGGCCGATCGTTTTCCGAGTTTGATATGGTAACCGGCTCAGGCGGTTAGGACGGTAAAGCGTAACCGGGGTAATTCTTGCGTGCAGCGCTCATCTCGAAGGCTTCTGCCCCCGATTGGGGGAGTTTGGTTACGCGATGGCGCTTCCTGCACCTCACCCGCCAAACGGAGCCGATTTACATTTCGCCCTGTAGGGAAGAATGGCTTTTCCTTTGCGGATGCCGAACTTCCCTACCTGGGAATTTCGGCGAAACCCCAAAATGTCCCTGCTGCCCACTCGACCAGTCGTGCAAATTCGGCAACATCCGGTCGATCCGTGGAAGCGCTTTGGAAGACGGCTCGAAACCATCGCACCGCAGGTTCACATGACTTTCCAGCTCCTTGCGAAGTCCCCGGGCTTTTGCTGGCCCCCCGGGGCCTTTGCCCCGTCAGATCACCATAGACGGCGGAGAGTTCCTCCATGAGGCGGTGACGCGCATTTGGGCTTATTGCCCTCGTACGGAGTAACTGCGTCACGCCGGGCTAGCCAATTGGGAGGAGGCGCAAGGCAAAAAGTACATCCCGCGTGTCAACAACGAGTCGCCGCGCAGCGGCATGATGGTTCGTTGCTGCTGACCCATGCAAACGTGTGAGCGTGCTCCAGAGTTGAAAGCTCCGCTCATTAGCTGTTGGCTCCGCATCCTTGTCTGCCGGCTCCACAACCTCGCCCTCTACCGGCCACGCTTCGTGCAACAGGCGGAGGGCATCGTGCTCGCCACCGCCAAAGAGAACGTCGCTATTTTTAATCCACTTTGGCAGGTCATCGTGTCATTTTTTGATAGCACCCCTAGGCTGCCGCTCCTCGTTCAGTCGCTTTCGCATGAAGAACCCACTGACCGCGTCATTGAGGCGTGATGCCGCCAGAGCGAAAGCGCCATTATCTGAGAACTCTCGCCGGGGAATCGCCTTGCGTGTCAGTTCCACCGAACCGGAAGGTGTTGGGACCGTGCCCAACACTGTTTCCAACAGGAATGATGGATCAGGGTGATGCCGGTGAAATGCTGCGAAACTCTTTCACCGAAAAACGTGAGAAATCGTCATAAATCACCAAGCTCGTATGGTCGTTATGGGTTTCGTTGAAACGCCCTGAAACGACACTTTGGTGGAGCCAGGCGGAATCGAACCGCCGACCTCTTGAATGCCATTCAAGCGCTCTACCAACTGAGCTATGGCCCCGCGCGCCCAACAGGGTGGGGAGTGCGGCCGTATAGACACGCCGCGCCGCCCCCGCAACCCCACCCCCCGCGACTTCCCGCCGCTATTGCCCCTCGCTATTTCCTGGCGGCAACTCCATGGCGGTCTTTCGCGAAGAACCTTGCGCGGTTAGTTTCCGCTGAATTGATCGAGAGGATGTTGCAATGCCAAAGGTCTATCCGGACGCCACGGCCGCGCTGGCAGGGGTCCTGCGGGACGGGATGGTGATCCATTCCGGTGGTTTTGGCCTTTGCGGCATCCCCGATGTGTTGATTGATGCCGTGAAGGAATCCGGCGTGAAGGACCTCACCGTCGTCTCCAACAATTGCGGCATTGATGATGTCGGCCTGGGCAAACTGCTGCGCACCCGCCAGATCAGGAAGATGGTGGCAAGCTATGTCGGCGAGAACGCCGAATTCGCCCGCCAATTCCTTGCCGGTGAGCTGGAGATCGAGTTCAACCCCCAAGGCACCCTGGCCGAGCGCATTCGCGCCGGGGGTGCCGGCATCCCCGCCTTCTTCACCAAGACCGGCGTGGGCACCGCCGTCGCCGAGGGCAAGCCCACACAGGTCTTCGACGGTGAGACCTATGTGATGGAGCGCGGCATCGTGGCCGACCTCGCACTGATCCATGCCTATATGGCCGATACCGAGGGCAACCTCGTCTATCGGCGCACCGCGCGCAACTTCAATCCGATGATGGCGACGGCCGCGAAAATGACCGTCGTGCAGGTCGAGCACCTGGTCCAGGCGGGGCAGATTGACCCTGACCAGGTCATCACGCCCGGTGTCTTCGTCAAGCGCATCGTCGTGCTCGGTGCGGATCACGAGAAGCGCATCGAAAACCGCACGGTGCGCCCCCGCGCCGCTGCCGCAACCTGATCCGGGAAAGGAAAAACACATGCCCTGGAATCGCGATCAGATGGCCGCCCGCGCGGCCGCCGAACTGGAAGACGGCTTCTACGTCAATCTCGGCATCGGCATCCCCACGCTGGTGGCCAACCACATCCCCGCAGGCATTTCCGTCCAGCTGCAAAGCGAGAACGGCATGCTCGGCATCGGCCCCTTCCCCGAGGAGGGAGAGGAAGACGCCGACATCATCAATGCCGGCAAACAGACCGTCTCCATGCTGCCCACCACCAGCATCTTTTCGAGTGCCGATTCCTTCGCGATGATCCGCGGCGGGCATATTGATCTCTCCATCCTCGGCGCGCTTCAGGTGGCCCAGAATGGGGACCTCGCGAACTGGATGATCCCGGGGAAGATGGTGAAGGGCATGGGGGGGGCCATGGACCTCGTCGCCGGGGTCAAGCGCGTTATTGTCCTCATGGAACACACCGCCGGCGGCAAGCCCAAGCTGCTCCGCGCGTGCCAATTGCCGCTGACCGGCCAGCGCGTGGTGGATATGGTGGTGAGCGAACTCGGCGTCTTCCGCATTGACCGGCGTGGCGATGGCGGGATGACACTGGTGGAACTCGCCCCCGAGGTGACGCTGGACGAGATGCGCGCCAAGACGGAAGCGGATTTCCACGTCGCGCTTTAGGCGCCGCCGCGCTAAGCCTGAGCCGACATGACATGGCTCGGGCGTTTTTGGGATGAGGTGAAGGCGGCCCTGTTCGCCTCGGACATGGACGCCGCGGCGCAGGCGCTGCGCGGCCAGGCCCAGGAAGCCGCGCCGGTCATCTGGCTGCTCGGCAAGACAGGGGCGGGCAAGACGGCCATCGTCGCCGCGCTGACGGGGGACCCTCGCGCTGAAATCGGCCCGGGCTATCAACCCTGCACCCGCCATGCCGCCTTTTACGACGTGCCCGAGGAAGCGCCCTTCCTGCGCTTCCTCGACACGCGCGGCCTGGAGGAGGCGGGGTATGATCCCGCCGAGGACATCGCCTGGTGCGAAGCCCAGGCGCATCTCCTCCTGGTGGTGATGCAGGCGTCCGACCCTGGCCAGCAGGCCGTGCTCCGCGTGGTGCGCGCCGCCCGCAAGCGCCATCCCAACTGGCCCGTCCTGGTGGCGCAGACAGGGCTGCACCGGCACTACCCGCCCGGTTTCGCCCATCCGGCGGAATTCGACGAAGCCGCGCTGCCCGATTCGCTTCGTGAGGCGCTGCTTCATCAGCGCTCCCTTTTCACCTCGCTTCCCGGCAGCTCACCCGTGTTCATCCCGCTGGACTTCACCGAAGCTGGAGACGGCCATACCCCGACACTCTATCGGCTTGAGGCGCTGGAGGCCGCGCTGGAGGGCATTCTCCCCGAAGCACTGGCCGCACTTCTCGCGGCTCGTGCGGATGAGGGGGATGACACCAGGCAGGCGGCCGCGCGTCGCACCATCTACGCCTATGTGGCGCTGGCGGCGGCGGCCGGCGCCGTGCCCATCCCGCTGGCCGGGGCGGCGGGGCTGGCGGGCATGCAAGGCGCGATGCTCAGCCGGCTTGCGCGCCGATACGGGGTGGAATGGACGCCCGCCCTCTTTGCCGCCTTCGCTGGTTGCCTGGGGATGGGCGCGCTGGGCTGGTTCGCCATGCGCTACCTGGTGGCCGAGGTGGTAAAGCTGGTTCCGGGCTTCGGCACGGCGGCCGGCATGGCGCTGAATGCCACCACCGCCGCAGCCTTTACCGCCGGCACGGGTGAGGCCGCCTGCGTCTTTCTGCGAGCCACCCGCAAGGGCCAGTCGGCACCGCCCCAGGAAGTCCGAGCCGCCTATCGCGCCGCATTCCGGGGCTGGCGAAAGCGGCAGGCATGAAGCAATGGCGCCGCCATTTCCCCGAATTCCTGCTGGCCCTACTGCTGGCACTGCCCTGGTTCTCGCTTTTTGCGCTCGGCCTGCTGTGGCTTTGGCAGAATGGGCGGGTGCTGGAATGGGCGTTGGCCGCCGCCGCACTCAGCCTGCTCGGCCTCCCCTTGCGTGTCCTCGCCCGCCGACGGGCCGAAGCGCGCATGGCGAACCTCCTCGCTGGAGACTACCCGCAAGGTGGGTGGAACACCGAGGAGAGCGACGCCTGGGCCAAGGTCGTGCGCCTGGCGGCCGAGACTCCCGCGCTGGATTTCGAGGATCGCGCCCGTGCCGAAGCCCTGGCCTGGGAGACGGTGGAACTGGTCGCGCGTCAATTCCACCCCACCCAGGCCGATCCCATGGCCCGCGTGACCCTGCCTGAAGCGCTGCTGCTGACCGAGCAGGTCTCACAGCGGTTGCGCCGCTGGGTGGTGCAATGGCCCGGCGCGGGACGCGTGAAGATCAGCGATGCGCTCTGGGCGCAGCGCATGATGGAGCGCTACGGCTTTACGTTGCTCACCGCCTATGGCGTTGCTGAGAAGGCGTGGCGTGCCCTGCGATTTGCCATCAATCCCATCCAGGCTGCCGCGCAGGAGGCGCAGCGCTTTGCGGTCGGTACCACGGGAAGCATGTTGGGCGACAATATGCGCCAGAAGGTCACGACGCAGCTGATCCACGAGACTGGCCGGGCAGCGATTGATCTTTACTCCGGCCGTCTCAGGCTCTCCTCGATTGAAATGGCCGCGCTGGCCCGCGCCGATGCGGCGGGTGCCGAGCCCGAGCCGCCGCCCCGGCTGCTCCTGGTGGGCCAGGCCGGCGCGGGCAAAACCGCGCTGCTCAATGCACTGGCCGGCGCCGCCCGTGGGCATGTGGGGGCAATGCCCAGCACAGGGCCGGTTCACGAGCACCTGGTGGTGGCGCAGGGCCGCCCCGCGCTCAACATCGCCGACATGCCGCCCCTCACCGACCCGGCGCTGTTCCTGCGGGAAGCGGAACGGGCGGACATGATCCTTTGGGTTTGTGCTGCCACGCAGCCGGGCCGGGGTCCAGACTCGGCCGGGTTTGAGGCATTGCGGGGATGGGCGGGGGGGCAGAAGAAAAACCGCATCCCGCCGGTTTTCGTCGCCATGACCCAGAGCGACCGTCTGCGCCCCGCCGCCGAATGGGCGCCACCTTATGCCCTGGATCCTCCCAGCGGCGCGAAGGCAACCAGCATCGCCGCAGCGCGAGATGCCGTGGCGGCGCTGCTGCTGCTGCCACAATCGTATGTCATCCCCGTGGGTATTCCCCAGGACGGGCCGTCCTGGAACCTGGAGCCGCTCTGGGCGCGCATCTCGGAGAGTCTGGAAACGGCGCGGCTCGCGCGGCAGGAAAGATTGCTGGAGCAGGGCGGTAGCGCCTCGCTGCGGACCGAGGCGGGGCGGGCACTCGACAAGGGCTGGGATGTGGTGAAGACATTGCTGCGCAAGTGATTACAGCTTGGTTGCCCTGCACAATCCGCCGTGATAGAGCGCGCTCTCCCAGGCAGGACATCCTTGCCCGGGGACCCCAGGAACAGGACCGGGAACCCAGGTGGCTGCCGAAACCATTTCCTTGACCGCGCCCCATATCACTGGTGTCGCTGAGCGCTACGCGCTCGCCTTGCTGGGCATCGCCGAAGATGCGCGGCAGACCGACCCCGGCGCATTGGATCGAATCGCGAGCGATCTCGAAGGCCTTTTCTCGGTCTATTTGAGCGATGCCGACTTCCGCGCCTTCCTGGCCGATCCGCGCCGTGGGGCGGCCGAGCAGCAGAAGGTCATCTTCGCCATCATTGAGAGTTCCGGCATCGGCGGCGAGGTGCGCAACCTGATGGGCGTGCTCATCGCCAATCGCCGCCTGAGCCAGTTCCCGGCCGTCGCCGCCGCTTTCGGCTCGAAGCTGGCTCAGCGTCGCGGGCAGCAGGTGGCCAGCGTGACCACGGCCTTCCCGCTGAACGACACGCAGCGCGCGCAGATCACCGCGCGGCTGACTGAAGGCGGTTTCTCCGGCGTGAAACTGGCCGAAACGGTGGACAGCGCGATCCTCGGTGGACTCATCGTCCGCATCGGATCGCGGCTTTACGACAACAGCCTCAAATCGAAACTGCAGCGTTTGCAATTTGCCATGAAGGGAGCCGCCTGAGATGGAAATCCGTCCGGCCGAAATTTCCGAGATCCTGAAGCAGCAGATCGCGAGCTTC
>JBBRVI010000143.1:0-9232 GCA_038247025.1 Acetobacterales bacterium | reverse complement strand
CGGCGCGGCAGGACGGCGGCGGAAAACCCCAGCTTCTGCGCCTCGCGTAGCCGCTGCTCGGATTGGCTCACCTGGCGGATTTCGCCCGACAGGCCCACCTCGCCGAAATACACGGCATCAGGGTCGGTCGGCTGGTCGGTAATGGCGGAAGTGAGCGCGGCCGCCACGGCCAAATCCGCTGCCGGCTCGTTGATGCGCAAGCCGCCGGCGATGTTCAGATAGACGTCGGATTGCCCAAAGCTCAGCCCGGCACGGGCTTCCAGCACGGCCAGCAGCATGGACAGCCGACCGCCCTCCCAGCCCACCACTTGCCGCCGTGGCGAACCGCCATTGCTGGGCGAGAGCAGCGCCTGCACCTCCACCAGCACCGGCCGCGTTCCCTCCAGCCCGGCAAACACCGCCGAGCCCGAGATATTGCCGCGCCGCTCGGCGAGAAACAGCGCGGAGGGGTTGGCGACTTCGACCAGCCCGCCCTCGGTCATTTCGAACACGCCGATTTCGTCCGTGGCGCCGAAGCGGTTCTTGGTGGCGCGCAGGATACGGAACTGGTGGCCGCGGTCGCCTTCGAAATAGAGCGTGGCATCCACCATGTGCTCCAGCACGCGCGGGCCGGCCAGCGTGCCCTCCTTGGTCACATGCCCAACCAGCACCAGGGCGAAGCCGCGCGCCTTGGCGCAGCGGATCAGTTCGGCCGCGCAGGTGCGAACCTGAGCAACGGTGCCGGGTGCCGAATCCAACGCATCCAGCCACATGGTCTGAATGGAATCGATGACGACCAGGGTGGCGTCCTCTTCGGCCTCCAGGCTGGCCAGGATGTCACGCAGGGCGGAGGCGGCGGCGAGGGCCATGGGTGCATCGGCCAAGCCCAGGCGCCGCGCGCGCAGCCGCACCTGCGCTACCGCCTCCTCGCCGGAGATATAGAGCACGCGCTTGCCGGCGGCTGCCATGCGCGCGGCCGCCTGCAGCAGGATGGTGGATTTGCCGATACCCGGATCACCCCCCACCAGCACAGCCGAAGCCGGCACGAAGCCACCGCCCAGCACGCGGTCCAACTCGCCAATGCCGGTCAGGTGGCGCGGTGGCGGGGCGGTTTCGCCGTCCAGGCCCACGAAGGTGATGCCACGCCCCGCCGGCGCCTTGCCAGCCAAGGCCCGGCCGAGGGGGCCGGGGCTTTTCGGCGCGGCGTTTTCCTCAACCAGCGTATTCCATTCACCGCAGCCATCGCAGCGACCTTGCCACTTGGGATGGCTGGCGCCGCAGGATTGGCAAACGAATTGGACGCGATCTTTGGCCATAGTCTGAGAACGTAAACAGAACATCTAATGCTTGCAAGCCCGTCAGCAAGGCGTCGCGAGCTCTACGACGGGTTGCCTTGCCACATCAGCTCAGTCGGCAAGTGGCGCCTAGGGCGCGAATGAGATCTTCCGGCGGCAAGCCCACTGCTTGATCCGCCCCGAGACGAAGGGCGAAAACGGCCTCCCCGTGGCGTCTTACCATAATGGGCTGACCGGCGTGCGGGCGCCCGCCCGTCATCAGGCTGGGCTGCAGCAGGATCGCCTCGCCGGTGCGATTGGTTACCGCAACGGTCAGACCCAGCGCGGCGCGGCCCAGGCCCTGGTCATTCCATTGCGGCGTGACCGAGACCAGCAGGATGCGGCCCGCGCAGAGGGTGCCACTGGCGCCAAGGGCGGGGCTGGCGAGGAGGCAGACAAGCCCGGCAAGGGAGAGAATATGACGCATGGGATTGCTCCATCCAATTGAGAATGGTCTCACCCTGCGGGCAAAGGATGAACGTGCCGTAAAACCAGCGGGGAGTTTTCACTCCCCCCGCAACGCCGCCCCCGCTGCGAGCGGCGCCAGCGGCGCGGCGAGCGCCAAAATCGCTGCCTCCAACAGAAGATACGGCCGCGCTTCGAGGCCGTTGGCCGCAGCCTCAATCGCCGCCGCGCCAAAAATCACGGCGGGGATCGAAAGTGGCAGGACCAGAAGTGGCAGCAGGACCCCGCCCCGCCACGCGCCAAGCGTCAGCGCTGCGCCCGCTGCGCCAAACGCTGAAAGAATGGCCGAAGCCAGCGCCAGTGCCAGCATGGCCGCGCCCCAGGCTTCGGTCGGCAAGTTCAGCAGCGCGGCGGCCAGCGGCGTGGCGAGGATCAGCGGTATGCCGGTGGTGATCCAGTGCCCCAGCGCCTTGGCCGCCGCGATGCTCGCGGGATGCAGGCCAGAGAGCAACAACTGATCCAGCGAACCATCCTCCGCCTCGGCGCCGAAAAGCCGATCCAGCGGCAGCAGGGCGGCCAAGAGTGCCGCCGCCAGCAACACGCCAGGTGCCAGCCGCGCCAGCAATTCAGGTGAAGGCCCGACGCCGAACGGGAAAAGTGCGGCCACCAGCACGAAGAACATCACCGCCGAGAGCGTATCCGCCGGGTGGCGGATGGCCAGGCGGAGTTCACGCATAACCAAAGGGATCATAGGCGTAACTCCCGCGCATCGGGCAGGGGCAGGGGCAGGTGGGTCGCGGCCAGCAGCATTCCCCCAGCTGCGCGGTGCGCGGCAAAAAGCGGCGCCAGCCGCCCTACCGAGGCCGCATCGAGCCCAACCGAAGGCTCATCCAGCAGCCACAGCTTCCTGGGCGAAAGCGCCAGTCGAGCCAGGGCGAGGCGTCGCTTCTGACCTGAAGAGAGCACACGTGCGGGCAGATCTGCGAGGGCGGAAAGCTCCAGCGCGGCCAAGGCCGCGGCCACCTCGCCGCCCTCCAGCCGGGCAAAGAATTCCAGGTTCTCGGCCGCCGTCATGGAAGGTTTGAGCGCATCCTGGTGGCCAAGGTATCGCAGCCGCGCGCCATGGGCCACGGGGTCGGCAAAGCAATCCTCGCCGTCCCAGGTGAGCGTACCCTCGGCGGCGGGAATCAACCCGGCGACCAGGCGCAGCAGCGAGGATTTGCCCGCACCATTCGCGCCCGTCAGCAAAAGTGCTTCGCCGGCGGAAACCTCGAAGGAGAGCCCGGCAAAGACCAGACGTTCGGCCCGCCAACAGGCCAGTTCTCGCGCTTGCAGCAGGCTCGCCTCCATGGACCATTCACCAGGGCCATGCTTAAACCCGCGGCGCAAGAGTGAGGAAAAAACCGATGACCGGACGCGATACTTTGAAGACCGGCCGCCAACTCTCCGTAGATGGCAAGACCTACCATTATTTCAGCCTTCCGGAAGCCGCCAAGACCATCGGTGACCTCTCGCGCTTGCCTTTTTCGCTGAAGGTGCTGCTGGAAAACGTCCTGCGCTTCGAGGATGGCCGGGCCTATACGGTGGATGACGCAAAGGCCATCGCCGAATGGGTGCAGACTGGCCATTCCGAAAAGGAAGTCCCCTTCAAGCCCGCGCGCATCCTGCTCCAGGATTTCACCGGCGTCCCCGCCGTCGTGGACCTCGCCGCCATGCGCGACGCCCTCGCATCCCTCGGCGGTGACCCACGCAAGGTAAACCCGCTGGTCCCCGTGGACCTCGTGATTGACCATTCGGTGATGGTGGATGTCTCCGGCTCGGCCAGCGCATTGCAAAAGAATGTGGACATCGAGTTCGAGCGCAATGGCGAGCGCTATGAGTTCCTCCGCTGGGGCCAGGAAGCCTTCGACAATTTCCGCGTCGTCCCCCCTGGCACCGGCATTTGCCACCAGGTGAACCTGGAATATCTGGGCCAGGTGGTCTGGGCCAAGACCGAAGCGGGCGTGACCACCGTCTATCCCGACAGCTGCTATGGCACGGACAGCCACACAACCATGATCAATGGTCTGGGCGTTCTGGGCTGGGGCGTGGGCGGTATCGAGGCCGAGGCCGCCATGCTCGGCCAGCCCATCGCCATGCTCATCCCCGACGTGATCGGCTTCAAGCTCTCGGGCAAGCTGCGCGAGGGTGTCACCGCCACCGACATGGTGCTGACCGTGACGCAGATGCTGCGCAAGCAGGGCGTTGTCGGCAAGTTCGTCGAGTTCTTCGGCCCAGGTCTCGCGCATATGCCGCTGGCCGACCGCGCCACCATTGCCAACATGGCGCCCGAATATGGCGCAACCTGCGGCTTCTTCCCCGTGGATGAAATGACGCTGCGTTATCTGATGCTCTCGGGTCGCGACGAGCATCGCATCAACCTCGTGCGCGAATACTGCAAGGCCCAGGGCATGTTTCGTGACGAGACCACGCCGGACCCGGTCTTCTCCGACACGCTCGAACTCGATCTCGGCACGGTCGAGCCCTCGATGGCCGGCCCCAAGCGCCCACAGGACCGCGTGGCGCTGGGCTCGGTCGGTATCTCCTTCGCAAAGGACCTGGCTTCGGGCGCCATGGGGGTTCCGGGTGATGATGCGAACAAGCGAGTGCCGGTGGCAGGGGCGAATTTCGACCTCGGCCATGGCGATGTCGTGATCGCTGCCATCACCTCCTGCACCAATACCTCCAACCCCTATGTCATGGTCGCGGCCGGGCTGGTGGCCCGCAAGGCACGCGCGATGGGCCTGCGGCCCAAGCCCTGGGTAAAGACCTCCCTCGCCCCCGGCTCGCAAGTCGTCACCGATTATCTGGATGGCGCGAACCTGACCGCTGATCTCGATGCCATCGGTTTCCAGACGGTGGGCTATGGCTGCACCACCTGCATCGGCAATTCCGGCCCCCTGCCCGAGCCGATGGTCGAGGCGATTGAGGAGAACAAACTCGTCGTGGCCGGGGTTCTCTCAGGCAACCGCAATTTTGAGGGCCGGGTGCACGCCAATGTGCGCGCCAATTACCTGGCTTCGCCCCCGCTGGTCGTGGCCTATGCCCTGGCCGGCACGGTGAAGATTGACATGTCGAAGGACCCGATTGGCGTGGGCAGTGACGGCAAGCCCGTCATGCTGCTCGATATCTGGCCCACCCAGGAAGAGGTGAACGCCGTCGTTCACGCGGTGCTCACGCGCAAGATGTTCATGTCGCGCTACTCGGATGTATTCAAGGGTCCGGCACAATGGCAGGCCATCAAGGTGGATGCCGACAGCGACACCTATCGCTGGAATGGCGGCTCCACCTATGTGCAGAACCCGCCCTATTTCGAGGGCATGACGATGGATGTGAAGCCGTTGGCCTCCATCCACGGCGCGCGGGTGCTGGGCCTCCTGGGGGACAGCATCACGACCGATCACATCTCGCCGGCGGGAAACATCCGCAGGTCAGGCCCGGCCGGTGAATATCTGCTGGAACACCAGGTGCGGCCGAGCGACTTCAACTCCTATGGCGCGCGGCGCGGCAATCATGAGGTGATGATGCGCGGCACCTTCGCCAATATCCGCATCAAGAACGAAATGGTGCCCGGCATCGAGGGCGGCGTGAGCATGCACCACCCCTCGGGTGACGTGGCGCCGATCTATGATGTCGCGATGCGCTACAAGGCGGAGGGCGTGCCGCTGGTGGTGTTTGGCGGCAAGGAATACGGCACTGGCTCGTCGCGCGACTGGGCGGCCAAGGGCACCTTCCTGCTGGGGGTGAAGGCCGTGATCGCCGAAAGCTTCGAGCGCATTCACCGCTCCAATCTTGTGGGCATGGGCGTGCTGCCGCTGGTCTTCAAGGATGGCGAGAACCGCACCACGCTCTCGCTGCGCGGGGATGAGACGGTGGATATTCTGGGTATCGAAGATCTCAAGGCGCGCATGATGCTGGAGATGATCATCACGCGCGCCGATGGCTTCGTGATCCGGACCGAAGTGCTCTGCCGCGTGGATACGGCTGACGAAGTGGAGTATTACCGCAATGGCGGCATCCTGCATTACGTGCTGCGCGAGATGGCAAAGGCGGCGTAGTTCGCCGCGCTTTCTGTTGGAACGGGGATGGCGCGTGCTGTGCTTTTCCTCGGCCTCAGCCTCAACCTAGGCCTGAGCCTCAACCTAGGCCTGAGCCTCAACCCTGTGGCAGGCTGCGCTCGCCATCGCCCAGGGCACGCTGCATGGTCACCACATCCACCCACTGGCCAAATTTCAGCCCCACCGCCTTCATCGTGCCAATATTGCGGAACCCCAGCGAGGAATGCAGGCCGATGGAGCCCACATTCTCGCTGTCGCCTATCACCGCGATCATCTGTCGGAAGCCGCGCTTTGTCGCGTGTTCCAGCAACGCCTGGACCAGCGCCTTGCCCACGCCCATGCCGCGCACATCGTCGCGCACATAGATGCTGTCCTCGGCCGTGAAGCGATAGGCGCTGCGGTCGCGGATTTGCGCGTAATGGCCGTAGCCGAGGATCACGCCGTCATTTTCCGCCACCAGCCAGGCGCAGCCGGCGGCCTGGATTTTTGCCAGGCGCGCTGCAACCTCGGCCTCATCCGGGGGCGTTTCCTCGAAGGTTCCCGTGCCGGCCAGCACGTGGTGGGCATAGATGGCGGTAATGGCCGCCAGGTCCTGGGGCACGGCGTCGCGGATGCTCATGGAAGGCCAATTTCCCGGGCGACACGAACTGCCAGATCGAGCAGCGCACGGTCCCGCCCCGGCGCGGCCACGATGGACAAGCCCACTGGCGCGCCATCCACACGCCCGGCGGGAATCGTCACCTCGCACAGCCCGGCGAGGCCCGAGAGCGCGGTCACGCCCATGCTGCGCTCCCGCACCGCAATCTGCTCGTCCATGGAAGCGCTCAGCAGCGGGGCCGGGAAGGGCGAGGTCGGGAAGGCGAGAACCGCGCCACCGGCCAGCATCGAGCGGATGCGCACGGAGAAACGCTTGCGGAAGGCACGGCCGGCCGCGGCTTTGGCGGGGTCCATGTCGCGCGCGCCTTCGAAGCGCTGTTGCACGCCGGGGCCAAATGCCGGCTGGGTGGTCGTGACCCAGCTTCCCAGCGTGGCCCATGCTTCCTGCGCCTGGGCGCAGCGGAAATTCTCATAGGCGAGGGCGAGCAGGCCCGCCGGGCCTTCAACACGCACGGCCTCGCCCGTACCGGTGAGGCGCTCCAGCGCCTCGAAGGCGGGCAGTAGGGCGTTCGCGGTGGCCGGGTCCGCGTTGATCCATACGCTTTGCGGCTTCAGCACCGGCGCCAGATGCATCACGCTGGGCAGCGCATCCTCGGGCAACAGCACATCGCCGACGGTCTGCAAGACGGCCGCGCTCTGGGCGAACCAGCCGCAGGTGTCGAAGCTGGGCCCGAGGGCGCAGGCGCCGGCCAGGCTGACCGCGCCCCAGCTCGGCCGGATGCCAAAGACGCCGCAATAGCTGGCCGGGATGCGCACGCTGCCGCCCGTATCCGAACCCAGCGCAAAATCCACCAGCCCCGCACCCACCGCAGCGGCCGAGCCGCAGGAGGAACCGCCCGGAAAGCGGTCTGGCGCATTGGGGTTGATGGGCGTGCCGTGCCAGACATTCTCGCCGGTCAGGCCATAGGCGAGCTCGACCGTCTTGGTCTTGCCGACCAGATGTCCGCCCGCTTCCAGCAGCGCCATGATGGCGGGCGCGGTGGCTGCGGCGATGGGGTGGGTGCGCTCCCAATCGGGGTTGCCGTAGCTGGTCGGCGCACCCTTCACGTCAAACAGGTCCTTCACGGCGAACCGCAGGCCGTCCAACACGCCCGAGCCGAGGGGCGCGTGGGTCACGCGCTCCCCGGGAATGAAAGCCTTCACATCGTCCTGCATGGCCACTTCCTCAACGCTGGAAATAACCATGCTAGGGCCGCGTTACGCTGCCGCAAAGTGTGGCCTCGCCGAATGGCTCAGCGCGCGCGAAGC
The DNA here is from genome assembly GCA_038247025.1 of Acetobacterales bacterium. GTDB lineage: Bacteria > Pseudomonadota > Alphaproteobacteria > Acetobacterales > Acetobacteraceae > Roseococcus. The sequence goes on along the minus strand of JBBRVI010000143.1, from coordinate 1,512 downwards.
AATTCCGGCACGTGCAGCAGGATCAGTTCATTGTCATCGGCGCGCGTCAGGTGGCGGCCCACCGAGAAGGGCAGGTTGTTGTCATTGCCGACGATGATGTGATCCGCATCCACCATCGCGACATTCTCGATGGTGAAGAAGGGGAAGTTGAACACCGTGTCCAAGGCACCCGGCGCGCGGTCACCGCGCTGCCGCGCCACCCGCTCAGGGTCCTGAATGGCCATGAGGTCAATATGGCCGATCTTGCGGACGAAGCCCTCGGCGTCCGGTGCGCCGAGATCCACGAGGTAGATGCGCTTGAACCGCGCGGGCATGGCAAAGCAGGGGGCCTGCGCGGAGCTGGTCTGACCCTGGGCGCAGGCGCGGCCGGGGTCGCCCTCGCCATTGTCGCGCTCGATGATGAGCGCGCGGCGCTCATCAATCATGTTGAAATCGCCGATGGCGGTGGCGCCCGGTTCGAGGCGATAGCGCAGGTTCTGGCCGGTCCAGGCCATGCTCGCCACGTCAAAGCCCAGGATGCGCAGGAAGGCGCCCTCGGGCTGGTTGCTGTCGGGTGCGAAGAGGGGCTGCTCCATCAGCGCCCAAATGGTGCGGCCATCGGGGGTCAATGCCATGCCCTCATAGCCACCTGAGCGGCGGACGCGGAAGTTCAGGCCGGCGGTCGGGTTGGCGGGGATGGTGTTGGCGTGATGGTCGGGCGTGCGCAGAACCTGGCCGTCCAGCGTGGTTTCGACCACGCGCTGCAGGCGGCCCTCGGCGTCAAAACGAAGCAGGTAGGGGCCGAATTCATCGCCGATCATGAAGCTGCCGTCGGGCAGCGGCTGGATGCTTTCCACGTCGAAATCGGCGCCGGTCAGGTAGCGCGTGGTGGTCGCCTCGTTCTGGATGGTGAAAGCGGTGACGCGGTTGGGGTCGGAGAGAAAAATCGTACGCTCCACACCCACCTGGCCGGTTTGGAAATTGGGGCGAACGCGATGGATCATGAGCATCGCATCGGGGCTGTTGCGGCGATTGCCGAAGCCGTTATCGCCCGTCACCCAGTAACTGCCGTCACCGACGGGCTTGATGCCGGAAAAGCCCTGGAGCGGCTGGCCGGGGAAGGGCATGGAAAGCCCGGTCGGGCGGGGGCCATAGCCCGGCAGGCTCACGCCGGGGATGCTGCCCAGCGTCTCATTGCGCAGATTGCCAGGGCCGGTGAAGCGGCCCGACATCCGGAAATACTCGGGCGCATCGGCGGGCGGCTGGAGGAAGGTCGCGGCCGGCAGGATGGCCTGGCCGACCAGGCGCGCTTCGAAGCGCGTATCGGCGGCGGCAGGCAGGGTGAGTGTGATGGCGGCAACAGTGGCAAGCAGCAGGCGGCGCATGGCTAAATCCCCTCCGGATTGAAGGGCGCGGCCTAACAGCCGGATGTGACAGCCGGGAGACGTTTTGGTTGCGGTCCGGTCAAACCCCGTCAAGCGGGATGGTCTCGGTCAGCGTGGTGCCCGGTTTATCAGGTGGCCATGAGGGAGG
>JBBRVI010000142.1:0-9263 GCA_038247025.1 Acetobacterales bacterium | reverse complement strand
TATACCTTCCTGGCGCAGGCTGTCACGCCGCCTTGCCGTTTCATCCTCCGTCTCGTCCGGGTTGGGGTGAACGAGGTTCCAATGAAATTGATTGCAAACCAAATCTCGTGGATCTCGTGTATTCAAGATGAACCGATAATCGGAAAGACGTGTTGCGGGGTTGAAAAACTGAGGTGTGTTGTGGATCAGCAGTTGGCCGTCGGGTGGCGGTATGCTCTTGATTACCTCGTCCAGTTTGCCCTGCGCATAGAAGTTTTCAATCCATTGAAGCGGTTTGTACTGGCCCGCTGCTATTTCGGTGACAGTACGAAATAATGAACCCGTTCCGCTGGTGGGTGTGGTCAGGATCAGCACACTGGCGGCCATAAAACATCCTCTGCGGCAACATGAGCAAACGGGGTAGCGCAGCTTCGTCGTCTGGCGGGGAAGGCGGGGAAGCATGCGGGGCGGAGCATATTTCAGGTCATTCCAGATACCTTTCCATCGCCTCACTGTAGGATGACTCGCACATCCAGCGCGCCATGGCACCCTTCTCAGGCAAACCCGTGAGGCCTGAGGGCGAACTGCCCTCGCGAAGTGCCTTGAGCGTGGCGTGGATCGCCTGCGCAGCCGCCTGAGAGGGCGCGTGGCCTTGCAGCGCGATGCGAACGCCCCGACTGGCCAGGTACGTGCGATTCGCGATTTCGGGGCTGAGCGTGCCCAGGATCAGCGGCTGCTTCGCCACCTCGGCCGCCGCATCCAATTCGGCGCGGGTCGTCACGCCGGTGAGAAAGATGCCATCCGTGCCACAGTCATTGTAAGCGTGAATGCGGGCGAGGCAGTCGTCGCGGCTGGTCATGTTCATCGCCCCCGTTCGGGCGAAGATGCACAGCGAAGTGTCCCCACGCGCCGCGACTGCCGCGCGCATCTTGCCCATGCCTTCCTCGATCGTGATCAGCCGCGGCTTGGCGGCGCCGAACGGGCGGGGAAGGTCGGTATCCTCGATGGACATCGCCGCGATGCCGGCCACCTCCAACTCCTCGACCGTGCGCTGAACGTTGAGCGCATTGCCATAGCCATGATCCGCATCCACCACGAGCGGCAGCGTGCAAGCCCGCGTGATGCGCCGCGCCTGGGTCGCGAATTCCGTCAACGTAATAAGGATGTGGTCCGGTGCCCCCAGGATCGCGAGCGAGGCGGTGGAGCCGGCGAGCATCCCAAGCTCAAAGCCAAGCTCCTCGGCGATGCGCGCTGAGAGGGGATCATGCACGGAAGCCGGGTGCAGGCAGGCGCTTCCCTCCAGTAAGGCGCGGGCGCGGTTGCGGCGTTGAGTGGCGTTCATGGTCGTCTTCCCAATTGCTCGCCGCAGTGTCGCGCCAGAAGACGATTGCGGGGAGGGGGGCTTTCGGATTCATCCGCACAAGCTAGCTTCGCGCAAAGAACTCCGGAGAGACGCCATGCGCAATTTCGAGGAACGCTTCCAGGTCCTGCACGAATTCGTGAAGGCGGCGAAGGTCAAGTTGAACGCCAATGTCTGGGATTACCTGGTGGGCGCCACCGAGACCGAGACCACCCTCGCGCGCAACCGCTTGGCAATTGATACGGTGGCCCTGCGGCCGCGCGTGTTGAACGATGTCTCTCAGGTGGATGCGGGCGTGGATTTCTTCGGCCACCGAATTCGCCTGCCGGTATTCTGCGCCCCGGTCGGCTCGCTGGAGAGCTTCGAGCCGGGCGGTGGCGTCAGCGTGGCCAAGGGCTCAGGCGCCTTTGGCATTCCCTTCATGCTGAGCAGCGTCAGTCAGCCGGGGCTTGAGGTCTGCGCCCAGGCGGCAACCGGCCCGAAGGTGTTCCAGCTTTATGTGCGCGGCGATGACGCCTTCGTGGATGAATACGCCCATCGGGTGATGGATGCCGGCTATGACGCCTTCTGCATGACGGTGGACACGGCGCATTACTCGCGCCGCGAGCGCGACATCGCCAAGCGCTTCGTCAAGACCTGGCGGGCGGCCAATACGGGCATGGACCATCAGGCGGCGCTGTCCTGGCGTGAGGTCGCGCGCTTCAAGGACAAGCACCGCATTCCGCTGATCCTCAAGGGCATCGGCACGGGCGAGGATGCGGCCCTCGCCTGCGAACACGGCGTGGATGTGATCTATGTCTCCAACCATGGCGGGCGGCAGTTGGATGGCGGGCGCGGTTCGCTGGACGTGCTGCCCGAGGTGGTGGAGGCGGTGGCCGGCCGCGCCAAGATCATGGTGGATGGCAGCTTTTCCCGCGGGACCGATATTGTGAAGGCGGTGGCGCTCGGTGCCGATTGGGTCGGCCTTGGGCGGCTGTATCTCTACGGACTGGCAGCCGAGGGCGCGGAGGGCATCGAGCGGCTGCTGGAAATCCTGGAGGATGAGGTGATCAAGGCGCTCGGCCTCACCGGTGTTGCCAGCTTTGGTCAACTCACGCGCCGGCATGTGCATCTGGGCGCGCCACCCGTGGTGTTTCCCCACGTGCACAGCGCCTTCCCGCTGTTGAAGGAAGGCTATTGAGAGCTGGGTTCCGGCCGCGGCTGAGCGCACGGCCGGAGAAGGTCAACGCGCGGTCATGCCACTGCGCGTGGCGATGATTTCACTCGTCGTGCAGATATCAATGTTCATCAATTCTGCCGTGTCGCCATTGGCCCAAACCACGCGAAAATCATTACGGCCCGGATTGCGCGCCTGAAACCGGCTGGTGGCACCATTGGCCAGGACGCTGGTGCCGAGTTGATCAACACCCCAGGCGCGTTGAGCACTGGAGCCGAAGTAGAATTCGTTGATCGTGACGCCGGAGCGGTTCACCAAAGCAAAGCTGGTGTCGCACTGTGCACTTGCCGTTGCGGCAAGGCCACTGGCCAAAGCTGCCCCGAGGAGGAGACGGCGGAAGGTCATGGAGTCTCTTTCTTGTTGGAAGGCATCTTGTTCGCCTCTCGCAACAAATAGTCAATCAGGCCAGCCGTCCATACCCACCAAATTGCGCGGTGACCGCGACCATCTCCTCGGGCGTTAGCAAAACAGGTTCGAGCCGCGCCGCGACCAGGTCCAGATACTCGCCCGCCAGGTTCTCCACCTCACGCGCGAGGATCTCGGCGGCGGCCAGATTGCTGCCGAGTGCCACCACGCCGTGATTGGCGAGCAGGCAGGCGCGCCGGCCCTCCAGCGCGTGGACGGCAGCTTCGGCCAGTTCCTGCGTGCCGAAGGTGGCATAGGCCGAGCATCGGATATCATCGCCGCCACCCAGCGCGATCATGTAATGAAAAGCGGGGAGGCCGCGCCGCGCGCAGGAAAGTGCAGTGGCACGGGGGCTGTGGGTGTGGACGATCGCCTGGGCTTCGGGCCGGGCGGCAAAGATTTCAGCATGCAGCCGCCATTCGGAGGAAGGCTGGCGAATGCCGCGAAGCACGCTTCCATCCAGCGCCACATCCACCAAATCCGTCTCGGTGAGCGCCGCATAGGGCAGGCCCGAGGGCGTGATGCGAAAGCCGCCTTCTATCCGCTGCGATACATTGCCCGATTTGCTGGGCATGAAGCCCAGCGCATCGAGGCGCTGGGCGCAGGCGATCAGGCTCACGCAGTTTCCCGTTGCGCGCGGGCGGCGAGCGCGGCAGGGCGGTTGAGGCAGCGATCCAGCCAGGCCTTCACCTTGGGGTGTCCTCCCAGGTCAAACCTGTTCATCCAGGCGCCATAGAGCACGCCCGCCAAGTTGCAATCAGCGATGGTGAAGGTCGTGCCCAGCAAATAGGGATTGGCGCCCAGTTGGCCCTCAAGCACGTCCAGCCGGGCGTTGAGGCCCGCGGCACCTGCCGCCGCTTGGCCTGCATCACGCTCAGCCTGGGGGAGAATATAGACGTTGTAGGCCCATTGCATGGCCGCCGGCTCCGCCTCGGTGGCGGCCCAGAGTGTCCATTGGAGCACGCGGCTGGCATCATCGCCCTCAGGGCAAAGCGGCGCGCCGGCCTTGGCGGCGATGTGCATATTGATGGCCAGGCTCTCGAACAGCACCAGCGCGCCATCCTCCATCGCGGGGATTTTCCCGTTCGGGTTCACCTTCATGTAGGCGGGCGCCCTGATGCCGGGCCCGAAACCGACGGGCAGCACCTCGTAAGGCTGGCCCGCTTCCTCGGCCGCCCAGATGCAGCGGAAGGCGCGGGACTTGGCGATGCCGTGGATGCGGATCATGGTTTCTTTCCTTGCAGGGCCGCGATAGATTTCGCGTGTTCAACGGTGGAGCGCTGAAAGCGCACCAGAAGGGCAGCCCAGATGATGAGCAGCAGCAGCGCCCAGAAGAACCCATAATGCCGCAGGGCCAGGGCCGCGCAGACCACCCAGCCAAGGGAGAGAACCATGCCCTGGCGGAGTACGGTGATAAGCGGCATCAGTGAATTCAGTCGTCCAGCGCATCCACCACGCGTTGCGCATGCAGCCGCAGATGGCCGCAATTGTTGCACACCAGCGCATAGACCGGCACATGCGGCGGTGCCGAGGGGATGGTTCCCTCCCCGTCAATCATCGGCAAGGTGACCGACCAGCCCGGCCCGCCCACCAGCGTCCAGGCATTGTGCCCGCAAGCCTCGCAGGGGCCTTGCGCCCCGCGCTTGGGCAGGAAGGCGTTGATCTTTTCCGCATCGGTTCGCGCATCGGTCTTCGTATCAGCCATTGACTACAATCCTCCAGGATAATTGGGTCCACCGCCACCTTCCGGCGTGCGCCAGTCAATATTCTGCGTCGGGTCCTTGATGTCGCAGGTTTTACAATGAACGCAGTTTTGAGCGTTGATGACCAGGGCGGGTTTGCCCTCATCTATACCCACTGCCTCATACACGGCGGCCGGGCAATAGCGGCTTTCGGGACTGGCATATTTCTCCCAGTTTTCGCCCAGCCACTTGCCCGGGTCGAGAAGAACAAGGTGCGAAGGCTGGTTTTCCTCGTGGTTGGTGTTGGAGATGAACACCGAGGACAACCGGTCGAAGCTGATCACCCCATCGGGCCGGGGATAGTTGATGCGCGGGGCATCGGCCGCGGATTTCAACTGGGTATGGTCCGCGTGGTGGCCCATGGTCCATGGCGCCCTGCCGCGTAGGACGTAAGTGTCGAGCGCGGCGTTCACCATGCCGCCCCAGAAGCCGAATTTTGCGAAGCCGGGGCGGATGTTGCGCACCCCTTCCAACTCCGGCCAGAGCCAGCTTTCGCGCAGCATTTTCGGAAAGGCGTCCAGCCCCGCCCCGGCGATGGCCTCAGCCGCGACCATGCCCGATTTCATGGCCAGATGCGTGCCCTTGATCTTGGGCACGTTCAGGAAACCCGCCGCATCGCCGATCAGCGCACCGCCGGGGAAGGACAGCTTCGGGATGGACTGCAGGCCGCCTTCATTGAGCGCCCTCGCGCCGTAGCTGACGCGCTTGCCCCCCTCCAGCATGGGCTTCACGGCAGGGTGATGCTTGAAGCGTTGGAATTCGTCGAAGGGCGAGAGCCACGGGTTGGGATAATCCAGCCCCACCACGAAGCCGATGCTGACCAGATTGTCGCCGAACATGTACAGCCACGAGCCGCCATAGGTGTCGCTCGCCAACGGCCAGCCGGCGCTGTGCCAGATGAGGCCGGGCGTGTGATTCTCCTTCGGGATTTCCCACAATTCCTTGATGCCGAGGGCATAGGTTTGCGGGTCGCATTCTGCACGCAGGTTGAAGGTGTCAAAAAGTCTTTCGGTCAGGTTGCCCCGGCAGCCTTCGGCGAAGAGTGTGTGGGTGGCGCGAAGCTCCATCCCCGGCTGGTAGTCGGGGCCTTTTTCGCCGCTCTTCACGATGCCCATGACACCGGCAACGACACCCTTCACCACACCATCTTCGATGATCGTCTCGGAAGCTGCGAAGCCCGGATAAATCTCCACGCCCAGCGCCTCGGCCTTCGCGCCCATCCAGCGCGCCACATTGCCGAGGCTGACGATGTAATTGCCGTGATTGTTCATCTGCGGCGGTGTGGGCAGCTTGTAGGCCTTGGTCTCGGTCAGCAGCATGAAGCGGTCTTCGCCGGCGGGTGTGGCAAGTGCGGGCGGATCCTCACGCCAATCGGGCAGCAGTTCATCCAGCGCGCGCGGCTCCAGCACCGCACCCGAGAGAATATGCGCGCCGACCTCGCCGCCCTTCTCGACGACGCAGACCGTCATCTCGGGCGAGAGCTGTTTGAGGCGGATCGCGGCAGCGAGACCGGCGGGGCCGGCACCCACGATCAACACGTCAAACTCCATCGCTTCGCGCTCTTCAGTCATCGTGTCGCATTCTCCACTACCGATTTTGACGGAAACTAGACGAGCCCATGGTTTCGCGTAAGCGGCGCGCCGGTTTAGAAGGTGCATATGGTGCTTGTCTCCGAGCATGAAGCCCTGCTGGCCTCCCTGCGTTGGCAGATCGCGATGGGCGCCGATGAGGCGATCCTGGAAGCGCCCGTGGTGCGCGCCGTCCCCGCACCCGTGGCGCAGAAGCAGCCTGTAACAAAGCCATCCGCACCCACGCCGCTGCGCAAGGCCACCCCACATGGTGAGGCCGCCTCAGCCTTGGCCGCAGGCGCGAACACACTGGAGGCGCTGCGCGCGGCCATGGCCGCCTTCACCGGCAGCCCCTTGCGCGAAACCGCCACCAACCTGGTGTTCAGCGATGGCGTGGCCGGGGCGGCGACGATGGTGATCGGTGAGGCGCCTGGTGCCGAGGAAGACCGCGTCGGCAAGCCCTTTGTCGGCGCTTCAGGGCAGCTCCTGGACCGCATGTTCGCATCCATCGGGCTAAGTCGAGCGAGCAACCTCTACATCACGAACATCCTTCCCTTCCGACCCCCTGGAAACCGCACACCGACGGATGCGGAGATCGCCTTGTTCCTCCCCTTCGTGCTGCGCCACATCCACCTTGCTAGGCCGCGCTGCCTGGTGCTGGCGGGGGGTGTCGCCGCCAAGGGACTTCTTCAGTCCCGTGACGGCGTCACTCGCCTGCGTGGCCGTTGGCACCAAGTATCAATACTTGGCGATGAAGTATTGATTGCCCTGCCGACCCTGCACCCGGCCTACCTGCTCCGCAACCCGCTGGCCAAGCGGGATGCGTGGGCTGATCTTCTGATGTTGCACCGCCACATCAATGATGGCGGGATTGGGGCAGACGGCTGAAGCTTCATATGAACATTGCCCGGCTCGGCGCGGATAGCGGTGGTTGATCAACACGACGCTTGCTAGACGGCCCATGACTGCGCTAGGGCTGATTCGTCATGCGAGCGATCTGCCCCATGGCCCGCAGTCTTCCCGGCCTCCTGGCCGGGCTTGTCTCCTTCGGCGTCGGGCTTGCCCCGGCCACCGCCCAGCGGGCCCAAGACCAGACCGCCCCTGCCCAGGTGCGGACCCGAACTGCCCCGACGCCGGTTGCACCGTCGGCCCTTCCTCAGCCCATGGGCGCTGCGGATGCGGCCCGCATGCGCCGCGCATTCGAGGCTCAGGCGCGCGGCGACGTGGCGGGCGCCATTCGCGAAACTGAACGATTGGATGACCGCCGTCTGGTGGGCCACCTTCTGGCTGACCGGCACAGGCGAGGCGACCCCACGCTTCACGAACTCCAGGCATGGCTCTCCGACTTCGCCGACCACCCGGACGCGCCAGCCCTTCACGAAGCCTTGGTGCTGCGCATGCCGCGCGGGGCCGCGGCTCCGCCGCCGCCGGGCCAACCCGATGCAGCGGCCGAGCTGCTGCCTGAGGAGCGTGGGCCTGGTGGCCCCCCGCTGACACGCGATGCCGCGCTGGAACGCGCGGTGATGGGGCGCCTCGCCGATGGCAACCTCGCGGGCGCAATGGCCCTGATTCAAGCCCGACGTGGCCTGACAGCGGCCTACCAGGGCCAACTCAAGGCCGAAATGTCCCAGGCGCTGTTCCGCCTTGGGCGCGATGCAGACTCCCTGGCAGTGGCGCAGGAAGCGCTTCGCCTTGCACCGCAAAACCCGCAGGCCGCGTATCAGGCTGGGCTGGCAGCCTGGGGGATGCAGAATTACGAAGCCGCCTTTGCCGCGTTCGAGCGGGCAGCTCGCAACGCTTCGGCACCGGCCACGCTGCGCGCGGCGGCCGCATATTGGACTGCGCGCGCTGCCGTGCGCGCCCGCCGCCCGGCGCAATACGTGCCCTGGATGCTCCAGGCCGCGCAGGAGCCGCGCACCTTCCATGGCATGATCGCCCGCCGCAGTCTGGGCTTGCCGCCGGGCCTCGTGTGGGAACGCGATACGGCCAATGGAGCCCGTGCCCAGGGCCTGGCCGAAACGGCCGGCGGATGGCGTGCCCTCGCGCTGCTCCAGATCGGGCAGACGCGGCGCTCCGAGGCCGAATTGCGTCTGTTGCATCGGCGGACGCCCAACAACCGCCTGGTGGTCCAGGGTATCCTGGCTGTCGCGCAGGTCGCCGAGATGCCAGGTCTGGCCACGCAGGTCGCCACCGCCGCACAGATCGTGGATGGCCGTGCGCGGGATGGCGAGCGTTTTCCGCTGCCGACCCTGCTGCCCAATGGGGGCTTCCGCATGGATCCCTCGCTGCTTTATGCGCTCGCTTTGCAGGAAAGCCGGTTTGACCCCAGCGCGGTCAGCCGCGCCGGTGCGCGGGGGCTGCTGCAACTCATGCCCGCGACGGCCAGCTATGTCGCCAATGACCCCTCCCTGCGTGGTGAGAATGCCGACCGACTGCATGACCCGGGGTTCGGTCTGGAGTTGGGCCAGCGCTACGTCCAGTACCTCGCCCGTCACGAGGCGGTGCGAGGTGATCTGATCCGGCTTCTGGCTGCCTATAATGCCGGGCCTGGCAATCTCAGCCGTTGGCTCCCCACCGCGCAGAACCGGGGAGACCCCTTGCTGTTCATAGAAAGCATCCCCTTTGGCGAGACGCGCAGCTTCGTCACCCGCGTCCTCACCTTCAGCTGGATCTACGCGCATCGTCTGGGGCTGCCCACGCCTTCGCTCGACCAGATCGCCGGGGGGGGCTTCCCCGCCTTTGCGAGTGTCGAGCAGGTCACGGCGATGTTGCGCGCAGCCTCAACGCGGCCCAATTGAGGGGCGAAACCTGCTTGAGGCTCCACCATGCCGATTGATCCGACCCTGACCTTCCTGCCTGTCAACATCGCGGTCCTCACCGTGAGTGACACGCGCGACATGAGCTCGGATCGCTCGGGCGAAACTCTGCAAGGGCGGATCGAAGCCGCCGGGCACCGTTGCATCGCGCGCGAAATCCTGCGCGATGAGGCGGAT
>JBBRVI010000141.1:0-9311 GCA_038247025.1 Acetobacterales bacterium | reverse complement strand
CGGCCAGGGGCGCATTGACCTGTTTTTCCTGGGCGGCGGCGAGATTGATGGGCAAGCGAACCTCAACCTGATCGGCACGGGCGACTGGCCCGGGATGGGCGTGCGCTTTCCCGGCAGCTTCGGCTCGGCCTTCATGTACTACATGGCCGGCCGCACCATCCTGTTCCGCGAGGAGCACAGCCCGCGCGTGCTGGTGAAGCAGGTGGCCCACATCTCCGCACCGGGGATCAGCGAGCCTGGCGTGTATCGCCGCGGCCATGCGCAGGCGCTGGTCACCGGCCGCTGCATCTTCCATTTTCACCCCGAACAGGGGCGCTTCTCGCTGGCCTCCATCCATGCGGGCGAGACGGTGGAGAGCGTGCGCGCCATGACCGGCTTTGATTTCGATGCGCCCGACGATGTGGGCGAGACGCCCGCGCCCAGTGCCGAGGAACTCGCCCTGCTGCGCGGGGTGGTCTGCGACGAAATGATGGAAACCTACCCAGATTTCTGTGCCCGCGTGTTCAACCGAAAGATGGCCGCATGAACGACGCCCTTCCAACCTCCGAAGGCCGCGCCCTGGCTCAGAGCGCCGGTGCCTTGGCCGGGCTGCGCGTGGTGGACCTCACCCGCGTCCTCGGCGGCCCTTACTGCACCATGGTCCTCAGCGACCACGGCTGCGAGGTCATCAAGCTCGAACCGCCCCAGGGCGATGAGGTGCGCGACTGGGGGCCCCCCTTCAACGAAGATGGCGATGCCAGCTACTTCATCGGCGTGAACCGCAACAAGCGTTCCGTGGGCCTGGACCTCAGCAAGCCCGAGGGGCGTGAGGTGCTGATGCGGCTGCTGGAAGGGGCGGATATCCTCGTCGAGAACTTCAAACCCGGCAGCATGGAGAAATGGGGCCTGGGCTATGAGGCTGTGCTCGCCAAGCAATTCCCGCGTCTGATCCATTGCCGTGTTTCCGGCTTTGGCGCGACCGGGCCGCTGGGTGGTTTTCCCGGCTATGACGCGATTCTCCAGGCGATGGTGGGCCTCATGTCCATCAATGGCACGCAGGATTCCGGCCCGACGCGCCTGGGTACCCCCATCGTGGACATCGCGACGGGGCTGTTCAGCGTCATCGCCATCCTGATGGCGGTGGTGGAGCGTGAGAAATCTGGCCTGGGCCAGTATTGCGACATGACGCTGCACGATTGCGGAATGGCGCTGCTGCACCCGCATGCGGCCAACTTCTTTCTCAACGGCAAGCGGCCCATCGCGACCGGCAACCCGCACCCCAACCTGGCCCCCTATGCCAAGTTCACGACGCATACCTGCGAAATCTTCGTGGGCTGCGGCAATGACCCGACTTTCCGGAAGTTCTCCGAGTTCCTCGGCCTGCCGGAACTTTGGCAGGACCCGCGCTTCACCACCAACGGCCAGCGCGTGATCAACAAGCCGGCACTGACCGAAATCCTCAACGCCCGTTTCGCCGATGAGGATGGGCATGATCTATGCCAGCGTATGCTCGCGGCCGGGCTGCCTGCCGGCCCCGTGCTCGGCGTGGATGAGGCGATGGCGGCGGCCCACACGGCGCATCGCAACATGGTGACTGAAAAGGATGGCTATGTCGGCCTGGGCACGCCCATCAAGCTGAGCCGCACACCTGGCGGCACCCGCGCGGCACCGCCCCGATTTGGCCAGCACACGCAGGAGGTCCTGGCCAAGCTCGGCTTCTCGGGGGATGAGATCGCGAAGCTGCATGAGGCCGGCGTGCTGGTCGAGAAGCGCCGCAAGTGAGTTTCGCGGAAATCCGCGAGGCGGATGCGCCGCCCGAAGTCGCGGCCATCTATGGCAAACTCCGCGATGCCTATGGCCTGCCGCTGGTCAATCTGATCTGGCGGCATTTCGCGACCCTGCCCGGGGTTCTGCCCTGGGCCTGGGACTCCATCGCCCCTGCCCTGCCGCTACTGCCTGCGGCGACTGCGCGCGTGGTTGCCGCCTTGGAACCCCTGCCACGGCTGGCCATGGGGACCGAGGCTGCGGCGCTTGCGGCACTCTATAATCGCGGCAATCTGAGCAACCTTGTCATCCTCACTGCCTTGCTGCTGGGCAAGGAGGGACATGCCCAAACGGTGCCTTCGCCGCCGCCTGCGATGCTGCCTTCGCCCCCGCCACTGCCGCGGCTGGAAGCTCTGACCGAGAAGACGCGCCGAGAGGTCCTGGCGCTCGCCGGATTGCATGGGCATACGGGCGGCGTCATCCCCACACTTTACCTGCATCTGGCGCAGCAGCCGGCCCTGCTGGCGCCCCTTTTCAGCGCGCTGTCGCCCTTGATGGCGATGGGCAGGATTGCCGCGATGCGTGACACTGCCATGCGGGCCGCGGCGATCGAGGCCGAGGCATTGCGCCCTTATCTCGCCTCTCCACCCCTGCCGCCGCCCGCTTCCCTGGACGCAGCGCGCGGCGTGCTGGCCCAATTCACCGGCAAGGTGATCCCCGAGATGATCCCGATCGGGCTCATGCTCTAACCCAGGCGCGAGATCCAGTTCACAAATCCCGCGCTCGCCACAAACAGTGCCAGCGCCAGCAGGTTGGAGCCCATGCGCGGTGGCCTGGTGCCTTGTGGCATCGGCTTGGTGCCGATCATCATCGCCTGCACCAGATCATGCCCCAGGCTCACGCGGTACCAGATGATCGCGATGATATGCGCCGCAATTGCCGCCCCGATGAACCAGATGGTCCGGATATGGATGCTGCCCGCGAAATCGCTCCAGGCGCCACTGACCATTTTCGCGAGGGGGCCGCGGGTGAAGATCTGATCATCGGTGAACAGCCCGGTCACGGCCTGGGTCAGGATCAGGCCGAGCATCACCACGACCATCCAACCGCCCGCCGCGTTGTGGCCGAGCTCCCGGTCTGGCCCGCCCTCACGCCGCAAATATGCGAGGTGCCTGAGGCCGGCAAAGGGCGAGCGCAGGAAGTTCACGAACCGCGCCGGCTCCGATCCCACCAGCCCCCAGAGGATGCGAAAGATCATCAGCGTCAACAGCGTGTAGCCGCTGAGCATGTGCAAATCCAGCCGATGTGCGCGCGCCGTGAGGTACGATACTGGAATGAGAATCACGATGGACCAGTGAACGAGCCTGATCCAGCCATCCCAGACCTTCACGCGAATTTCCGACATGCGGCACCCTCTTGTTCATGCAGCGCAGCATAGCTTCCAACAGGGGGAGTGAGGCAAGGTGCGAGCATGTTGCACGATTCGCTCTGGTTTGCGCCGATGGTGGCGCTTTTGGCGGCTTTGGCCTGGGCCGCGTTCTGGCGCTGGCGCAAGCGACCGGCGACGGCGGGGCTTGGCCTGCCCATCGCGGTGGCGCTCGGTTTCGCGGTCCTGCTGGGGGTGATGAATGCCTCCCCGCGGCAATTATTCGAGCGCCTGCCTCTGCTCGCCGTGGCCGCGCTTCTCCTCGCATTGCCGCTTTGCCTGTTCACCCGGCGCTGGTTCGTGGGGGCGATGACCGCGATCGGCGCTTTGCTCTGCGGGTGGTGGATGGCGGGAGGGCCGCTGGTGGAGGCGGACCTGATACGTGCGGCCCCTGTGGTGGTGACGCTGGCGCTGATCGTGCCGCTCGTCATGGTGGAAAGCGGCGGCCCCTGGCGGGGCGCGCTGGCCAGCGTCGCGCTGGCTGCCGCGCTCTGGGCGTCTGGCGTGCCGGGGCCGTGGATGCTGCTGGCCATGATCTTCGCGGCAGGGGCGTTGGGCCAGCAGGTGGCCGGGGGTGGCCCCGTGCCTGACGCGGCGCGTCTGACAATGGCGATTGTGCTCACGGCAGTGCTGGCTGGCCCCGTGCTCGCCCGCGGAGCGCCGGCCGATTGGGCGGCAGCTTTGGTTCCGCTCGCACCTTTGTTGCTGGCCGCGCGGCTCTTTCCTCGCGCCAAAGGATGGCGCGTGCTGGTCCCGATGCTGCCGCTGGCGGGGTTGCCCGGAGCGCTGGCCTGGTGGCTCGCCCGTTCAGGCTGAGGGCAGCGCATTCGCGCCGAGGTCTTCAAGCCGGGACAAGTAGGGGTCCATGGTCAGGGCGAAGCGCACCATTTCGCTCACCATGGCCACCGCTGTCGCGCAGATCGGAGAGCTCGTTTCAAGTGCCAGCCGGTGATCCGCGGTGAGGCGCAAGCGCCAGCCTTCCGGCATGTCGGGCGGCAGGTCGGCCACTGCGCGCATCGTGCCGTGCCGGTCGGTGCCGCGCTCGGCGGTGGAGGGGATGCGCCCGGCTATGGCGCGCAGGCGCAAGCCCTCCTCCACCATCAGCGCCTCACAAAGTCGCCCCCGCCAGGCAAAGCGGATCTCGGGGCTGAGCCCCGGCGTGCGGAGAGAGAGGGTGCCGTCTGGGGCGACGGCGAAAGGGCCAAGGGTCATCATGCAAGCAGCAACTTGCCGCGAATGGGTGAACAGAGGATAAACCTGCCGATGTCTCTCGCGAACAGCCTCTCCCTCGTCCTCGCCCCGCCGCATCCTGCCGGGCGTCCCTTCATTTATGGAGGGGCTGGTGTCGCCTTGGTGGGCGGGTTGATCCTGGGCTCCTGGATCTTCTGGATCGGCGCTGCCTTCACGGCGTTTTGCCTCTACTTCTTCCGTGACCCCAAGCGCGTACCTCCCGCGCGGCATGACCTCGTACTGGCGCCAGCCGATGGCAAGGTCGTGCTGGTTGGCCCGGCGATCCCGCCGGCCGAGTTGGAAATGGGCGATGCGCCGCTCTGGCGCGTCGCGATCTTTCTCTCGGTGCTGGATGTGCATGTGAACCGAAGCCCGGTGCAGGGCCGCGTGACGCGCATCTCCTATCGCCATGGCAAGTTCATGGATGCCAGCATGGAGAAGGCGTCGGAGGAGAATGAGCGCAACGCGCTGCGTATCGAAATCCCCGACGGCCGCGTGCTGGGCTGCGTGCAGATTGCAGGGCTGGTGGCCCGGCGCATTGTCTGCTCCGTGCATGAGGGGGACCCCCTGTTGGCGGGCGAGCGCTTCGGCATCATCCGCTTTGGCAGCCGCACCGACGTGTATCTGCCTGAGGGCGTGAAGCCCTTGGTGCTGGTGGGTCAGACCATGATTGGCGGCGAGACGATCCTGGCCGAACTCGGATGAACAAGCCGGGCCTTCGCGGCCGGTTGCGCCGCTTCAGCACGCCCCGGACGCGGCCACGCTATCGCGGGCCCTCCTTCAACCGGCTGATCCCCAATCTGCTGACGATGATGGGACTTTGCGCCGGATTGGTGGCCATCCGCTTCGGCATCGAAGGACGTTTTGCCCAGGCCGCCGCCTTCATCGTGGCGGCTGGTGTGATTGATGGGCTGGATGGGCGCATCGCACGCCTGCTGAAAGGGACGTCACGCTTTGGCGCCGAGTTCGACAGTCTCAGCGATTTCCTGTGTTTCGGCGTGGCGCCAGGGCTGATCCTCTATCTGTGGACACTGCAGAACGCCGGCCCCATCGGGTTCATCCCCTGCACCATGTTCGCCGTGTGCAGCGCGTTGCGTCTTGCGCGCTTCAACGCGGCCAGCATCGCCGAACCCGGCGCGATCCCTGAGGTGAAGCCGGCCTACGCCTACGCCTTCTTCACCGGCGTCCCCGCGCCAGCGGGCGCGGGGCTCGCCCTGCTGCCATTGCTGGCCGCCCTGGCATTCACCGATTGGGGCTGGACCGGCCTCGCTGACGCGACGCGCCACCCCCTGTTCAGTGCCCTGATGTTGTTCCTGGTGGGCGGCTTGATGGTCAGCACGCTTCCATCCTGGTCGTTCAAGAACTTCAAGGTCCCCTCACAATTCGTGCTGCCCCTTCTGCTGGGAACGGGTGCCTTCATCGCCTTCCTGGTGACGGAGCCCTGGGCCGCACTGACGCTCGCTGTGCTCATCTATTTCGCGATGCTCGTGTTTTCCGCCCGATCCTTCGCGCGGTTGAAGCGCCAAGCTGAGCGGTTGCAGGAAGCACCGTAAGGGGTGATTCCATCGGGGCTGGGTGGCGCCCGTTGCAATGCGGCAAGCCTCGGGCTGGCCATGGACGGGGAATGCGGCAAAGTGCCGCTTGGACACATCAGAGGCCCGCATGGACATGCAGTTCTTTCACCCGCCAGCACCGGGCGAAGCGCGCCCCTTCACGCGGGCGGTGCGCGCGGGCGGGCTGGTCTATGTCTCAGGCCATTCGGCGCCGCATGAGCCGACCCGCGGCATCCATCGGGGCGCCACCCCATGCGAAGAAGTGCGCAACGCACTGACATTCATCGCGGGGCTGCTGGAGGAGGCCGGTAGCAGCCTCGATCGCGTGGTGCAGGTGACGATGCTCCTCAGCGACCGGGCCGATTACGCAGCCTGCAACGCGGAATACATCAAGCATTTCCCGGGCGGCCTCCCTGCCCGCCAAACGGTGCTGTTTGGGGTGCCGACCGAAGCGCGAGTCGGCTTCGCCTGCACCGCTCTCACCTCTCTCACCGCTCAAGAATGGACCCAAGGGTCAGACGGCGGGCAAGGGAGCGGCCCCGAATAGGGCTGGCCGTGCCGCGTCGGTCCTGGCATTGTTCGTACAAATAAAAGGGGAAACACCATGGCCGAGCCGACGCTCATCATCCGTGGCGGCACCATCGTGGATGGCACGGGCGGCGCAACTTATGAGGCCGATATTGTGCTGGCGGGCGCGCGGATCGCCGCCATGGGTCGCAGCCTCTCGGTGCCGCGCGGCACGCCCGAGATGGATGCGCGCGGCCATCTGGTCACGCCGGGCTTTGTGGATATCCACACACATTACGACGCCCAGGCCACCTGGACTTCGCAACTCCTCTCCTCCTCGCTGCATGGGGTGACGACGGCGCTGCTGGGCAATTGCGGCGTGGGCTTCGCGCCCTGTCGCCCCGAAAGCCGCGACATGCTGGTCAAGTTGATGGAGGGTGTGGAGGACCTGCCCGAAGCCGTCCTCACCGAAGGCCTGCCCTGGAACTGGGAGAGCTTTCCCGAATATCTCGATGCGCTGGACCAGCGCCCCTATGACATGGATATCGCAACCCAGGTGCCGCACGCAGCCCTTCGCGTGCATGTGATGGGGCGCCGAGGCTTCGAGCGCGAGCCCGCCACCGCCGAGGACCGCGCCGAGATGGCCCGCCTCGCGCGTGAGGGGATCGCGGCAGGCGCGCTGGGCTTCTCCACCTCCCGCGCCATCGCGCACAAGACGCTGGCGGGCGAGCCCACGCCCACGCTGGGTGCCGCCGAAATCGAACTGGCCGAAATCGCGGCCGGTCTTGGCGGCGGCTGGATGCAGTTGATCTCCGACTTCGACGACCCGGCCGAGGAGGAGTGGGAGCGGCTGATCCGCATCGCGCGCATCGCCCGGCGGCCCATGACCTTCTCCCTGTTGCAGCGCGAATCCCGCCCCGAATTCTGGCGCTGGCTGCTGGAGCAGGTGAGTGCCGCCAATACCGCCGGCATCCCCATCACCGGCCAGGTCATGGGCAGGCCCGTGGGGCTGATGTTCGGCTGGGAGTTCTCGCAGCACCCCTTCCTCACGCGGGCGGGCTTCCGCGAGGTGGCGCATTTGCCCATCGCCGCCCGCGCGGAGGCTTTGCGCGACCCTGACCGCCGCGCCCGCATCCTGGCGGAGCCCACGCAGGACCCCATGCTGCGCGCACGGCTCAACAATTACGCGCGCATCTACAAGCTGACGCCCGATTACGAACCGCCGCCCGAGGCCAGCGTGCTGGAACAAGCGCGGCTGCAAGGGCGCGAGCCGGAGGATCTCTGCTACGACTGGATGCTGGAGGAAGGCGGCCGCGCCATCCTCAACCGGCCGTTGCTCAACTATGCGCATGGCAATCTGGACGCGATCCGCGAGATGGTGACGCATCCGCACACGCTGCTGGGCCTGGGCGATGGTGGGGCGCATGTGGGCTATATCTGCGACGCTTCGGCGCCCACCCATATGCTGACCCATTGGGCGCGTGACCGCGCACGCGGCGGCAAGCTGGCGGTGGAATACGTGGTGAAGCGGCTTTCCGCCGACAATGCGCGGGCCCTCGGCCTGCATGATCGCGGGCTGCTGGAGCCGGGCCTGAAGGCCGATCTGAACATCATTGATTTCAACGCCCTGACCGTGGAGCGCCCGAATATGCGCTACGATCTTCCGGCCGGGGGCAAGCGCCTGGTCCAAGGTGCAAGGGGCTACCGCGCCACCATCTGCGCGGGCCAGGTGGTGCATGAGCATGGCGCAGCCACGGGCGCCCTGCCCGGCCGCCTGATCCGGGGAGCGAAAGCGTGATGCATGATCTTGTGATTCGTGGCGGCACCATCCTCGATGGCACCGGCATGCCCGGCTTTGCAGGCGATGTGGCCATCCAGGGCGGGCAGATCGTCCAGGTGGGCGAAGTCACCGGCCAGGGTCGCGAGGAGATGGACGCGACCGGCCTTCTGGTCACGCCCGGCTTCGTGGACATCCACACGCATTATGATGGGCAAGCCATCTGGGACAGCCACCTGGCCCCCTCGGCCTGGCATGGCGTGACCACGGCACTGATGGGCAATTGCGGCGTGGGTTTCGCCCCCTGCCGCGCCGAGGACCGCGAAACCCTGATCGCGCTGATGGAAGGCGTGGAGGACATCCCCGGCCCCGTCCTGCATGAGGGGCTGAGCTGGTCCTGGGAGAGCTTTCCCGAATATCTGGATGCGCTGGAGCAGAAGCCGCGCGACATAGATATCGGCGCCCTACTGCCCCACGGCGCGCTTCGCGTGCATGTGATGGGCGCGCGCGCGCTGAACCTGGAAAACGCGACAGCTGACGAAATCGCCCAGATGCGCGCGTTGACGGCTGAAGCCGCAGCCGCAGGAGCCTTTGGCGCCAGCACCAGCCGCACCATCAGCCACAAGACGCTGGCCGGGGACCCGACACCGACGCTCAAGGCCCAGGAGGAGGAGTTGATCGGCATCGCGGCCGGGCTGACCGAGGGCGGGGGTGGGTTGCTGGAACTCGTCTCGGATTGGAACTCGCCGGACCCGGCGACGGAATTTGCCATTGTGCGGCGCGTGGCCGCTGCCTCGGGCCGGCCCATCGTGTTTTCGCTGACGGCGCGGCATGACCGGACCGAGGCTTGGCGCGAGCTTTTGGCGCTCTCCGACGAGGCTGCGGAGAATGGGCTGGATATCCGCCCGGTCTTCCCACCCCGCCCGATTGGCATCCTGCTGGGGCTGGTGGGGTCGCAAAACCCCTTCTCCGGCTGCCCGTCCTACAAGGAGGTGGCCCACCTGCCGCCCGCCGAACGCGCCGCCGCGATGCGTGAACCGGCCCGCCGTGCGCGCATTCTCAGCGAGGACCGTGT
>JBBRVI010000140.1:0-9311 GCA_038247025.1 Acetobacterales bacterium | reverse complement strand
GTGGATAGCAGCGCCGAGCGCGTGCAGGCGCGCGTGACGAACTGGGTGCCTGAGCGCTTTGCCCTCGCGGCCAATGGCGTATCCGTGCCCATGCAGCCCACCGGCCGGGCGGGTGAATTTGTGGCGGGCATCCGCTTCAAGGCCTGGGACCCTCCCTCGGCGCTGCACCCCTCCGTGCGCGCGCAGGCGCCGCTGGTGCTGGATGTGCATGACCGCTGGACGGGCCGCTCGCTGGGCGGCTTGCAGCATCACGTCGCCCATCCGGGTGGCCGCGCCTATGAGGATTTCCCGGTCAACGCCAATTCCGCCGAGGCGCGGCGCCGCTCGCGCTTCTTTGCCATGGGGCACACGGCCGGGGCAGGCACGCCCATCGAAGCGCGACCCAGCCTGGAACACCCCTGCACCCTCGATCTGAGGGCTTTCGCGCGTGGCTGATCTCCTCGCCGGCGGACCCGATGAAATGGTCTCCGGCGAGGGGCGCATCCGGCCGCATTGGCGTGGCATCATGGGCGTGGTCGGCAGCCTGGGCCGCCCGGGCCTCGCCGAACGTGGCGAGCGCCTGGCCCGCGCCATGGCCGATGATGGCGTGGCCTCGCTGCTGCCTGGCGTTTCCGGTGCGGGGCTTTGGCGCCTCGATCCGCTGCCGCTGCCCCTCCAGATGGAGGAGTTCGAGGCGTTGGCCGTTGGCATCGCCGAGCGCGCCCGCCTGCTGGAACATGTGCTGGCCGATCTCTACGGCCCGCAGGATTTGCTGCGCGAGGGCTTGATCCCCGCGCCGCTCATCTTCGGCAGCCCGGCCTTCCTGCGCGCCGCGCGCAGCAGCATTGGCCCGCCGCGGCGGCCGCTTCTGCACCTCTACGCGGCGGATTTGTTGCGCGGGCCGGATGGCCGTTGGGTCGTGCTGCAAGACCGCACCGGCCTTGCCTCGGGCCTGGGTCAGTTGCGGGAGAATCGGCGCCTTCTGGGCCAGGCCATGCCCGAGATCTTTCGCGCCAGCCAGCCGCGCAGCATCTCGCCCTTTTTCGAACTCTGGCAGGAAGCGCTGAGCCGGCTCGGCCCCCATGGCGTGACCGAGCCGGCGACAGCCTTGCTCTCGCCGGGCACGCGCGATCCGCACTGGTTCGAGCATGTGGTTCTCTCCCGTGAATTGGGCTGCACGCTGGTGGAAACCGGCGACCTCACCATGCGCGGCGGGTCGCTTTTCCTGAAAACGCTGGCCGGGTTGCAGCCGCTGGATGTGGTTCTCTCGCGCCTGGATGCCGCCTCGCTCGACCCGCTGGACATGCCCGAGGCGCATGCCGCGAGTGGCGTGCCTGGCGTTCTGGATGCAGTGCGGCATGGTGCGCTGACCCTGCTCAACGCGCCCGGCTCTGGCCTTGCCGAAATCCCGGCGCTGGCTGCGTATCTGGAGGGAATAAGCCAGCGAATCACGGGCAAGCCGCTGCAACTGCGCAGCCTGCCCACCCACTGGCTGCCCGACCACACCTCGCCGCTACCGCCGTTGCCCGAAGGCCATGCCGCCTGGATTTTTCGACCCGCAGGGCAGGGTGCGGCCTCCGAACAGCTTGCCCGCCCTGCCAATGCGCCGCAGGCCGGATTGGCGGCGGTGGCCTTGCCGCGGCTTCCGGTTTCGCCTTCGCTGGAGAATGCGGCGCTGATTCCCGCGCCCTTCATCCTGCGCATGTTTGCCGTCTCGGATGGGGTGGGTTGGCAGGTCATGCCTGGCGGCATCGCGCGCCTGCCCATGCCGGGTGCGAAGCTGACGGGGCGGCTGCCGGGTGGCGGCTGGTGCAAGGATGTCTGGGTCCAGGCCGATCCGTCTGAGGATATCATCGGCCCGGCGGCGCAAAGCGGACGCCCCATGGCGATTCGCCGCACGGCTGGCGCCATTCCCTCCCGCGTGGCGGACAACCTCTTTTGGCTCGGCCGTTATGTGGAGCGGCTGGACCGCGCGGCGCGGCTCATGCGCGCCACCATCATCCGCCTGCAGCGGGGCGCGTCGCTGCCACGCGAATTGGCCGAACTCAGCACCCTCGCCGTCTGCCTGCGCGAGGCGAAGCTGCTGGATGAGGAAGCGCGCCCCAGTGCCGGCAGCCTCTCGTCACTGGCCACCGCATTGGAGTACGACGCCCGACCTGCCGTGCGCCTGCTTCAGGGCACCATCGGCTCGCTGATCGAATCGGTGCGTGACCGGCTCACGGCCGATATGCACGCGACCCTGACGCAGACGCTGCGCGCGGCGGAGGAAGCGCTGGACAGCGCACCATCCGAGCTGCGGGATGTGGCGCGTGCCCTGCTGCCCTCGCTGCGCTTTGCCAATGCGGTCGCTGGCATCGCGTCGGAGAATATGGTGCGCGGCGGCGCGCGGCTTTTCCTGGAACTCGGCCGGCGGATGGAGCGGGCGCATGCGGTGGCGAGCGAAGTGGCGGTCGCGCTCGATTCGCCGCCCGCCCGCATCGAAGCCGGACTGCGCCTGACCCTGGAATTGTGCGACAGCGTCATCACCTATCGCAGCCGCTATCTGGCCGTGCTGCAACCCGCCCCCGCGCTGGATCTGGTGCTGGCCGACCCCTCCAATCCCCGCGGCCTGGCTTTCCAGCTGGAGGCCATCGAGGCCGCGCTGCGGGAGATCGCGGATGGCGCGGAAGACGACGCTTCCCGGGAGGTCAGGCGGCTGAGGTCCTTGGCGGCTGGGATCACGCAGGGCCTCCTCGCTGTCGCCGACCAGGCCGAGGCCGCCACCACCCGTCTGCCACCCTTGCTGCGCGGGATCGCGGCCGATGTGGCCGCTCTCTCCGACCAGGTATGCCGCCGCTACTTCGCCCTGCTGCCCCCGGCGCGTGCCGTGGGCGTGGATGTGAGTGAGGCGGCGGTCATCCTCGCTTGACGCGCTGCCGGTAGGCGCGCGCGCGCGCATCCGCCATGATGCAGCGGATGATATACCGGCTTAGACACCGCACCGCCTACGGCTATGCCCAAAGTGTAGACCTCGCCGCACACCTGCTGCACCTCAAGCCGCGCAACCTGCCGGGCCAGTGTGTCGTCTCGGCGCGCCTGACCTGCCTTCCCAGACCAGATCATCACTCCGAGACGCACGACCATTTCGGCAATGCGGCGACGCGGCTTTTCATGGTCGCACCGCATACGAGCTTCGAGGTTCTGGCGGAGAGTACGGTCGAGGTGGATTTCGCCCCCCCGCCACCCGCAGGGCAAACCCTTGCCTGGGAGCAGGTGGCCGCCCAGGCCGGGGGGCCAGAGACGGCGGATTTCCTGCAACCCACGCCCCATGTGCCTTTGTTGGCCGAGGCGACGGACTATGCCGCGCGGTCCTTCTGGGCAGGACGCCCCGTGCTGGAAGGGCTGCTCGAACTGAACCGCCGCATGCGGCAGGAATTCACCTTCCAGGCAGGTGTGACCAGCATCACCACCCCCATCGCCGATGTCCTGCGCGACCGGCGCGGCGTCTGCCAGGATTTCACGCAGGTGATGCTGGCAGGGCTGCGCGGCCTTGGCCTGCCGGCGCGCTATGTCTCGGGCTATGTGCGCACGCGCCCGCCGCCTGGCGAAACGCGCCGGCGTGGCGCCGACCAGTCCCACGCCTGGGTTTGCGCCTGGATGGGGCCGGCGGATGGCTGGGTGCAGCTTGATCCCACCAACGGCATCGTGGTGCGCGATGAGCATGTCATCCTCGCCTGGGGGCGGGATTTTTCCGACATCTCGCCGTTGCGCGGCGTTCTGTTGGGCGGCGGCGAGCATTCGCTTGAGGTCAGCGTGGATCTTGAGCCTGAAGGTCCTGGTTGATCAGAATCGCGCCGCCACCGCCTCGCGTTCGGCGGCACTCATGTGCAGGCCGAGCTTGGTGCGGCGCCAGAGCACATCTTCCGCGCTGCGCGCCCATTCCTCGCGGCGCATCCAGTCCAGTTCCACCTCGGTCAGGCCCGCGCCCAGGCAAGCGCCGGCGCTGCCACCGGCGAAGACGCGCGGCAATTCTCCGCCATGCGTTCGCACCAGGCGCGGGATGGTCATGGGGTCGAGGAAGGGCAGGGCGCTGATCATCTCCGCCGTGAAGTCAGCGACGGATTTTCCCCCCAGGTCGCCGCCGGGAAGCGTTGCCGTGGCGGTCCAGGGCGTGCCCTCACGGCCCAGCGCCCTGGCGATCCGGCCAGAGGCTTCCTCCGCGAGGCGGCGGAAGGTGGTGATCTTGCCGCCATAGATGCTCAACAGCGGGGCGGCCGTTTCATCCAGCTTGAGCACATAGTCGCGCGTGATGGCCGAGGGGTCATCCGTGCCGTCATCGAACAGCGGCCGCACGCCGGAATAGGACCAGACGATGTCCTCGGGCGTGATCTGGCGGCGGAACTGCTTTGAGACGGCGGCGCAGAGGTATTCGGCCTCCTCAGGCGTGCAATGGGCGGTGCCGGCATCGCCCTCATGGGGCACGTCGGTCGTGCCGATCAGGCTGAATTCATCTTCGTAGGGGATGACAAAGACCACGCGGCGATCGTCGTTTTGCAGAATGAAGGCGTGCTCGCCCTCATAAAGGCGCGGCAGGACGATGTGGCTGCCGCGGATCAGGCGCACCGCGCCGGCCTTGGGGGTATGCGCCGAATCCAGCGCGCGCTGCACCCAGGGGCCGGCGGCATTGACGATGCCGCGCACGCGGATGCGCTGGCCCTGGCCATCTCCGCCGCGCAGCGTCACATCCCAATGCGCTGCGTGCCGGGTCGCGTCCTCGAAGCGCGTGCGAGTGCGGATATCCGCCCCCCGCCGCGCCGCATCCAGCGCGTTGAGCAGAACCAGGCGGCTATCCTCCACCCAGGCGTCGGAATAGGCGAAGGCGTGGGTGATTTCGGGCTTGAGCGCGGCGCCCATGGGGTTCTGCGCGACCAGGAAGGATTGCGCTGCGGGAAGGGACACGCGCCGCGCCAGGTGATCATAGAGAAACAACCCCGCGCGGATCATCCAGCGCGGCCGCATTTCCGGCCGATGGGGCAGCACGAAGCGCAGCGGCCAGATGATGTGCGGCGCCATCTTCAACAGCACCTCGCGCTCGCCCAGCGCCTCGCGCACCAGGCGGAATTCGTAATGCTCAAGGTAGCGAAGCCCGCCATGGATCAGCTTGGAGGAGGAGGAGGAGGTGGCCTGCGCCAGATCCCCCTGCTCAACGAGCATGACGGAACAGCCGCGCCCCGTGAGGTCGCGCGCGATGCCCGCGCCGTTCACGCCGCCACCCACCACGAGAATGTCGAAAGCTTGCATGTGCCTCGTTCAGAGCAGCCGCAAACGAATTGGGGTGACCATGGCTTTCGCCATCACAATTATCGTGAGCATGGCAAGCCACCATTGAAAGACAGCGTTTGCTTCGCCCAGCGCAACATTGGCAGCTTTCGTACGGATCCGCGACGGCGACCAGCCCGGAAGGGTCTGCGTGTGACGCTCACAACCAGTCTTCGCCGCCGTAGATCTGGCGGAGATGGTGGGTCTCGATCGCTTCGGGTGGGCCATCGAACACGATCTGCCCGCCCGTCATGCCGATGATGCGCAAGGCGAAGCGCCGGGCAAGCTCGACATTGTGGATGTTCATGATAACCGGCACGCCGGCCTCTCCCGTCAACCGTGCGATCAGCTCCATCACCTCGACAGCGGTCTTGGGGTCGAGCGAGGAGGTTGGTTCATCGGCGAGCAGAAGGGCGGGCGACTGCATGAGGGCACGCGCGATGCCCACACGCTGGCGCTGCCCGCCAGAAAGCGCATCCGCCCGACGCCTTGCCTGATCGGGCAGTCCCACCGCATCGAGCAGGGCTGCGGCGCGCCCGACATCAGCGGCGGAGTATTTGTGGAACCAGGCACGCCAGAGCGGTACGTAGCCAAGCCGACCGGTGAGCACATTCTCCATCACCGTCAGCCGCTCGATCAGGTTGTATTCCTGGAACACCATGCCGATGCGCCGACGTGCCGCGCGCAGTGCCCGGCCGCGTAGCAGGGTGAGCTCCTCATCGCCCATCCAGATGGTGCCCGCACTGGGCTCGACCAACCGGTTGATGCACCGCAGCAGGGTGGATTTTCCCGTGCCCGAAGGGCCGATCACGGCAGTGATACCCTGCGCGGCGATTTCCAGGTTGATGTCGCGCAGGACGAGCTTTCCAGGTGTGTAGAATTTCTCCAACCCCTGGATCCGAAGGATCGGCTTCACAGTTCGCGCGGGTCCGACCCGGTGGGGGCCGGGTGCGGGGTGAAGCCTGGTGTGGTGTGGAGAACGACGACGCGCACGCTGGAGAAGCCTGTGAAGTTCATGTTGGAGTCTGTGCCTTTGTCCACAGCAGGCACAGCCGCCGCCAGAGGCAGCAGCGCGATGCCGGCGGAGGCCAGAAACACCCGGATCATCGCCGTCTGTTCCATGATCTACTCTCGCCCCCATCATTTCAATGCGGCGCCGAGGAAATGTGACACGCCGCCCATGAATAGCGCGATCCGCCAATACTGCCAATCAGGCGTGACCAACGGGGCCCATCGAATCGAGGCTGGTGGCGCGCACCACGGAGGCAAAAAGCCTCAACGCATCAGGGCCTCCGCGATCGCGCAAAGCGCCATCCTCCATTTCTATCGCCAGGAGTTCGGCGTGTTCGGCCAGGGTTTCAGCAGCACGGCGCAAGGCCTCGCGTGCCAGGACAAGCTGCAACTCATCCGGCATTTCCTTCCAGTCGGAGGGAGGGGGCATAGGATCATTCATCCACTTGCCCGCCCTCCTGGCGGTAGGTTTCACGCCGGCTATACTCCGGGTAGCGGGGTTGTAGGTTGCCTTGGCTTAATGAAGTCTTTCGCAGGTCCGGCCCGTCAGATAAATCGCAAATCAACCCGGCCCAGGCCGTCAAAGACCACCACGACCTCGCAGGGGCCGTCCAGCCAGATGGGCGGGGTGACCGAGCCCAGCCACACAACCTGGCCAGCCATCAGCCCACCGAACGCCTCCGCCGCGCCGGAACCGGCAAGCCAGGCCAAGGCTTCGAAGGGGTGGCCCAGAAGGTCGCGTCCATGGCCTGCGCCGCGCGAGGCACCATCCACGAAAATCTCGCCTCGGAGGGCCTCCAGATCGAGGGCACGCCAATCAGCCGCGGGTGCGCCCAACACACCCGATGCGTGAAACACCTGATCGGCGACCAATGTCGGCGTGCCGAGTTCCGCAAGATCGCCATAGCGCTTCTCAACGATCTCTATGGCGGCAAACACCTCGGCCACGGCGGCTTGCGCCGCGGCGCGGCTGGTCGGCCCGAAGGGCAGATCAGTGCCCAGCCGCACACCTACCTCGCATTCCACCCCCAGGCCGAGGAAGTTGCTGAAGGGGACGCTGAAGCCGGTCGCATTGAGGCTCGCCGCCGGCACGAATCCGGCGGCGGGGTGGGGCAGGCCCAGGTAATTCTGCATCTGCTTCGTGGTGGCGCCGATCTTGAAACCGGCCGGCGGCATCGCGCCCATGGCTTTGGCCGATTCGCGTTGCACGGCGTAGCCCTGGGCCAGGTCCGTCGGGGCAGCCTGGCCCATGGGCGCGAGGATCGTCTTGCCCTGGCGCGCGGCCAGGATCAGTCGTGTCGCTTCCTGCATGGTGTCATTCCCTCGCGAGTTCATACAGTGCCACCGCTGCGGCGGCCGAGACGTTGAGGCTCTCCATCGCGGGGTGGATGGGCAGGCGGACCAGCTCATCGCAGGTCTCGCGCGTGAGGCGGCGCAGGCCTTCGCCTTCGGCACCCAGGACCAGTGCCACGCGCCGTCCGGTCAGGCCCGATTGCGCGAGGGTGACCGGCCCTGCGGCCTCCAGCCCGACGACCCAGAGCCCGCCCTTCTTCAACTGCTCCAGCGCTCGGGAGAGGTTCACCTCGCGCAAGATGGGAACGACCTCCAATGCGCCCGAGGCGGCGCGGGCGAGCGTGCCCGTCTCCTGCGGGGCGTGCCGGTCCTGGACAACCAGCGCCGCGGCACCAAAAGCCGCTGCCGAGCGAAGGATGGCACCGACATTGCGCGGGTCCGTCACCTGGTCCAGCACAAGGACCGGCCCGGTTGTATCGGCCAGCAGCTTTTCCATCGAAGGCGAGGGCAGGGGGTCCACCAGCAAGGCCGCGCCCTGGTGGATGGCATCGGGCGGGAGGGTGGCATCAATGCGGCCGCGCTCGACCGGCTCGGGCGCGATGCGCCAAGGGGGGGAGAAACGCTCCGCAAGTTCCTGCTCGGCGCCGCGCGTCACGAGAAGGCGGCGCAGCCGGCGTGCGGGATTGGCGAGTGCGGCCGATACGGCATGCAGGCCATAAAGCCAGACGGCCCCATCTGCGGCGGGTGTGGCATCCTGGGGGCGGGGGCGATGACGTTGCTGGCGCATACCTCCATCAAGCCCGCGCGCGTCCCGCTGGCAAGCCGGTCCAAGCTGCTCTAGATAGGCACCGGCGCCGGGTTAGCTCAGCGGTAGAGCAACTGATTTGTAATCAGTAGGTCGTCGGTTCAATCCCGACACTCGGCACCATTCTTTTCAATGACTTAGGTGCCCTCAATACCCGCTTACTTTGCGGACCTATTTTTTGCGGACCCGTAGCGGACCCGGCGGACCGATTTCCTCCGCCCCAGGTCCGCAAGCCTCCCGCCCGATAAAATACCCACGCCACCCCATCGGGCGCGGCGGGAACAATCGGTGCAACACGCAATCCGGCAACCTCGCCCGAAAGCGCGGCGAATCGGCAACGCGAAGCAGGAACCGCAGTTCCCGCATCTCGGCCAGCGCCCGCTTGCTTCGGGCACCATGCTTCCAATTACCATGCCAGCGCGGCCGCACCCGCTCCGGCTCTTGGCGCAGCACCCGGAAGGCGGACCACCCGGCCGGAACATTCGGCAGGCTCATTCCTCGGCTTCCGGCCAAAGCGCATCACCTACAGCCGCCAGCGGTGCCGCCGCTTGGACGAACCGCGCCACCTCCTCGGATACCGCACCAAGCTCACGCTCGCCCTTGGGTAGCAGCGCCAGCCGTTCCAGCCCGGCCAGCGCGCGCGGTTCAATCTCAATCCAGGCCCATATCACCCCACGCCTTTGCCGGCTCCGGTAAGCCCGCGCCCGCTTGGCATTGATCGCGCGAAGCTCGGCCAGCCGCTCGCATTCCGTCAGGCTTTCATGGTTTTCCGTCATATCGTCCGCTCCCGCGCGTTCATTATTACGCACCACCGCTAAAAGCCCGGCGCCAAAGCTCATCCAGAAAGGCCACGCATTCGGCAGGCAGTCGCGCCTTTGCCGGCTCCGGTAAGCCCGCGCCCGCTTGGCATTGATCGCGCGAAGCT
>JBBRVI010000139.1:0-9338 GCA_038247025.1 Acetobacterales bacterium | reverse complement strand
CGTGGCAGCCACGAATTGCCGGAATTCACGGCGCATGGCCGCTCACGCTGGCTCGTTGAGGAACTGCCCGACCGCGAGTCCGCAGGTGTTGAGCTTGCGCGTGAATTCGACGCCTCGGTCGAGACGTTGGAGATTGGCCCGCAGGATGTGGTGCTGCTTGGCCCGGGCATTTTGCACCGGCTGCGCCCCACACCTCCGGGCGTGACAGCCCTGCTGGCCTGGTGCCTGCCTGCGCGCATCAGTCCGAGCCGCCTGTTCACCGCCGATGTCGGCGGGGGTGCGATGCTGCGCCACCGTTCCGGCGCGGTCGTCGCGCTATGAGCGCCGCCATGCCCGAATTGGTGAAGCGCCAGCCGCCGCCACCCCAGGCAGCGCCGCGGCAGGAGGATGGCTACGTTGACTTCTACGGCCATGTTCCCGTCGCGGGCGGTTGGGTTTTTTGCGGCTGGTCGCGCGGGCGATGGAAGCCCGATGCTCCGCGTCCGCGCGTCGTGGCTCATTTTCGCCTGGGCCGCGTGGAGGGCGAGGAGATTCTTGCCTGCTGGTTTCCGCGCCCGGATATCAGCCACCTCGGGGCTGGGGTCATCGTGCTGATTCCCGCGCCGAGCAAACCCCTCGGCGAGCTTTTGGCGATTGACCTGATCGAGGCGGGTGAGGGGGAGGGCGCGCGTCCGGCGCTGCGTCTGCCGGCGGTGCGCCCGGTGACCCAGCTGCGCGAAACTGATCTTGTGGCCCGCGTCAGGCCAGCGCTGATGCAGGCCCCGCCCTGCGCTGAGCAGGCGCGCCTCCTCGCGCTGCTGGCACGGCGAGCTTTCGCGGGGGTGGACACGCTGCATGAGTTGCCCGCGCCCATCCAGATCGGGATCGACGAAACACTGCACGTCCCGCCGGACGGGCTTGCGTTGATCGGCTGGTGCGTTGATCCAACCAACGCCATCGCGGCGATCCGGGTGCGGACCGGTGCCGCTTCCAGCTCAATCGGTGATGCCTGGCTGGCCGTCGAACGCCCTGATGTCGCGGCCAGTGTGGGCGCCGCCCATGGCTCGATGGATCCGCGCGTGGGCTTCGTCGCTTATGCGGCGCGTTGTGGCGCCGAGGGGATCTCGGGGGGGGCTGCGGGTTTGGGCGATGCGCCCTACCTCGAAGTGGAATTGCATGGCGGCGCGGTGGGATACAAACGCCTGCCCCCGCCTCAGCGCAGCGGAGCCGCCGCGGCGCGACGACTGCTGGAAGCCGTGCGACCGACTCCCGACGAGATCGACCACGCCTATGACAAGGTGCTGGGGCCGGCACTTTCAGCGATCCATGCCGCGCGCCTTGCGGCGCCGCGACCGGTACAGGAGATCAACTTCGGTGTGTGTCCAGAGCAGCCGGTGTGCAGCATCGTCGTGCCGCTCTACGGCCGCATGGATTTTGTCACCTATCAACTCGCGTTGTTTTCGGAGCATGCGGGCCAGGCCGCCCATGAGATCATCTATGTGCTGGATGATCCGCCCCGCAAGCGCGAATTGCTTGAGATCGCTCATGCCGCGCATCGCCGCTTCGGGCTGCCGTTCCGCCTGCTTCTGCCGCGCGAGAATCTTGGCTTTGGGCCGGCCAGCAATGTCGGTATCGCAGCTGCGCGGGGCGAGTTCGTCTGCCTGCTCAATTCCGACGTCATGCCCTCTCCACACGCACCCGACTGGCTCGAAATCTTGATCGCGGATCTCGAAGCGGATTCAAGGCTCGGCCTGATGGGCGGGATGCTGCTTTTCGAGGACGGCACCGTCCAGCATGAGGGGCTGACCTTCGAACGGCTCCCCGAGCAGGCGAACTGGCCCTTCCCCATGCATCCACGCAAGGGACTGCTGCCGCTCGCTTCCGCGCCCAAGGGGCCTGTTGTCGTGGAGGCGGTGACTGGCGCCTGCATGGTACTGCGCCGTAGTCTCGCCGAAGCGTTGGGCGGGTTCGACGAGGCCTATGCCATCGGCGACTTCGAGGATAGCGACCTATGCCTCAGGGTGCGCTCGCGCGGACTGACATGCGCCGTGGACCAGCGCGCGCGGCTTTACCACCTGGAGCGCCAGTCGCAGATCACACCTGACAATCTTTGGCGGCACCACGCCACCCTGTTCAACGCCTGGCGCCATACGCGGCGCTGGTTCCCGGCTTCAACCACGGGCTCGACGGCGGACCCCGTGGGCCCGCGGCTGTTGCGTTAGGTTCTGCGCATGGCAAGTCGTGTCGCCTATCTTGCGGAGAGTTTCGGCTGTGTGGAGCAAGCGTGGCAACGCAATCCGGCTGAGTTGCTGATGGCAACCGGCGGCAATGCCGGAAATCTTGCCTTCTGGCATGCTACCCGCCTGCTGTTTGATGCTGAGGAGGTGCAGCTGATCTCCCGCGATACGCCGGCCGCCGCGGTCTCTCGCAGTGTCGAGGTGCTGGTCATTCCGGCGGCGAATTTCCTGCATGCGGGGGCTGATTTGGCGCGTATGGCGGAGTTGGTCCGTGCGCTCAACCGCCCCTGCCTTGTGGTCGGGCTTGGCGCGCAGGCTGAGAGCGAAGCGTCCCCCCCGGTGCTCAAGCCCGGAACTCTGGATTTCCTTCGCGAAATCTCCCGCCTGGCACCCAGCATCTGCGTGCGCGGGGCCTTTACGCAGAGCTTTTGCCAATCGTTGGGGGTGGATAACACCACCATCCTCGGCTGCCCCTCGGTGCTCATCAATCCCGATCCGCGGTTGGGGGAAAAGCTGGAATCGCGGATCGCGGCATTGCCCGGCACGAACGGCCCCTTCGCCGTCCACGCCGCCTGCATCAAGCCAGGGCTGCAGAGCGTAGAGCGAGAGTTGACGCGGGTGGTCATGCTGCACCCGGGCTCCGCCTATTTCGTGCAGCGACCGCTGGAGATGATCAAGCCGATCTTTGGCGATGCGCTGACGGAGCCCGGCGAGATCGCCTATTACGCGCGTTGTGCGGAGTATCTTGGCTTCGCGGGGCCAGCGGCACTGACCGGCTTCCTTCGGCTGCACGGACAGATGCCGAGTTCCATCAGTGACTGGGCGCACGGTCTGCGCCGCTTCGCCGCTGGTGTGAACACGCGGATTCACGGCACCATGATTGGCATCACCGCCGGTGTGCCCAGCCTTTGCGTATGCCACGACACCCGCACGCGAGAGCTGGCAGCCCAGCTTCGTGTGCCACATCTGGCGCCGCGCGACTTCATCGAGCACCGCTACTCGGTTCCCGCACTGTTCGCGGCCACGAAGTTCTCAGGAACGAATTTCGACGCGGGGCGGCGCGAGGCGTCGGTTGGCTATGCTGCGGCGGTGCGCGCCGTGGGCCTCACGCCCTCGCGTCATCTGCTCAGTTTCGGGGGTGGATGAGCCATGACGGGTTCACGTTGCAGCCGCCATTCCGCCCTTCACCATATGCAAAAACAAAAAGGTCCAGCCACATGAGCAAGCCCATCGCCATTCTCGGGACGGACGGGACAATTCCCGTGGCCTTCGCGCGCAGCACGCAAGCCGCCTTTGCCATGACGGGTGCGAATACCGGCAACCTCGCTTTCCAATACGCCGCCTTCCATCGCGTGATCGGCGATGCGCGTGTCACGGTGCCCTTCGGCTTCGATCCGGCCGTGGTGCGAGAGCGCTATCGGATGGTTTGCATTCCGGCAGCGAACTTCCTCTACACGGGCTTTGACATGGGCGACCTCGCCACCCGGTTGGAGGCAACGCAACTGCCGTTGCTCGTATTGGGTCTCGGCGCCCAGGCATTCCACGACATTGCCGAGGTCAAGCTCCAGGGCGGGACGGAGCGGCTGCTCCACCTGTTCCGCGAGCGATGCCGGCGGATCATGGTGCGTGGGCGCCACACCGCCGCCGTGCTGGAACGTCAGGGCGTCAACAACTTCGATGTGCTGGGCTGCCCGTCCAATTTCATCAACCCCGATCCCTTGCTCGGTGCTTCGATCGGTGCGCGCCTTGCGGCGGGGCAGCCGCGGAGCATTGCATTCGCGCCGACCTTCTATTCCTATAATGCCAAGCTCGAACGGCATATTCTGGACGAGCTCGGCAACGAGCGCCTCGCTGAAATTGTGGCGCAGGATCCGCTTGGCGCCGTTGCTTTCGCGCGTGGCGAGACGAACGGCCAGGTGGTCACCGATTGGTTGGCATCCAAGGCAGGTTTCCTCAGTGAGCTTTCGGAGACTGCGCGGGAGGATTGCCGGTCGAAGCTGCGCGCCTACTTCTCCGCCGAAGCCTGGCTGGAATCCTACCAGCGGGTGGATGCGGTGATCGGCACGCGGATTCATGGCGCGGCACTGGGCTGGCAGGCTGGCCGCCCGGCACTGGTGATCAGCTATGATCTTCGCACCGAGGAGCTGGCCGAGACCATGGGCCTTCCTCTCATCAAGGCTGCCGCGCTCAAGCCGGGCAGTGCCTTGGCTGAACTCACCGAGCGCAGCTGCGTCGCGGCCCTGGCCTATGACGCGAAGCGCCACGACTTGGCCGCACGGCTGGTCACGCTGCTGACCGAGCATGATGTGACGCCCGCCCCGATACTGGCGCGCCTGGCCTTGGGCGGCGTGGCCGAGCCATTCGTGGTGGAGGTATCCGCCCCGGCCATGCCGCTGGCGCAAAAGCCAAGCCATTGGGGCTTCCTTGAGCAATATACCCGCCAGCGCGTAGCTGGCTGGGTTGCATCGAGTGGAGCGGAAGCGCCGACCGTCGTGGTTCGCTTCGATGGCCGCGAGATCGGGCGTGTGACGCCGGTGCAGCGCCGCGTGGAAATCGGCCCGCACGCCTGGGCCTTTGACCTCCCTGTGCCGCCCGAGGCATTGGGACGTGACGTGGTGCGGGTAGAGGTTGTGTTTGCCGCCACTGGCGCGGCCCTGCGCAACTCGCCCGTTGTCACGAGCCTGGCCATTGATGACGCCCGCAAGGTGCTGCGCGGGCGGGCGGGCTATTTGTTTTTGCGCAACGACAGCAACCGTGTCCTCGATCAGGTGACGGGCCAGCGCCTTCTCTCCGAGGCTGAGCTGGCCGCATGGGAGCGTTTTCTCCTGGGGCTGGACGCGGCTGCAACAGCGCGTGGGGCGCGCGTGATCTATCTCGTAGCACCCAACAAGGAGTGTGTGCTGGCGGAGTATTTACCCGAGGAGGTCGTAGTCTCTGAGGCGCGGCCGGTGCGCCAGCTTCAGGCGTTGGCGGCGCGGCTCGATCTGCGCGCCACGCGCATGGTCTATCCGCTGGAGGCCCTGAGCCGAGCTGGTGCTGAATTCGCGACCTATCCAAAGGGAGATTCGCATTGGAGCGATTACGGCGCCGCCCACGCGCTCGGGGCGCTTTACGAGATCATGGGCCTTCCGGCGGCGCAGGATACGGATTTCCATAGCGAGTTTCGCAACTCAGACCTCCTCTCCAAGCTGGGCGGCGTCTGTGTCGAGGAACAGGCCGTGCTGACCCGCAGACCGGCCGCTGTCCTGATCGGCGATAACGGCGTGCTCAATACCGGGCGCGTGCGTGAACTGCGCGCAGGCGACGGTACCGAAGCCCTCGCGCAGCGCCTGCTCATCATGCATGACAGCTTCGGCGAATGGCTGATCCCCGCTTTGGCCGCCCGATTTTCCAGCACCACGGCGATCTGGAATGCCAGTCTCGACGCCACGACACTCGAAGCATCCAGTCCGGATGTCATCGTGCTGGAGCGGGCGGAGCGGTTCCTGATCGTGCCGCCAAAATTCGGCTGAACGCGATGCCTGCGCTGCTTTCCTTGCGGGGCCTCCTGGTCCTGGCCCTGCTGAGTGTCACCGCAGCATCGCGAGGTGTGGCCCAGCCAGCGCTGTCCATCGCTGCCGAAGCGCAGGTGGAGACGGTGTTCCGCTGGGCGAGCCAGCGCTGCACGGAACTCCACCTGCCGGATTCCCCAGCGCGTGCGCTGCGCCGGGCCGATGGGGGAATCGCGTTGTTCGCCGCGCATCTGGTGAACATCCCGATGTTGGGGGCGGATTTCGATACCCTCTCGCCGGCTTGCGCCGCGATGAGCAGGGGCGCCGAATCGGCCGATCCAGCAGCCTTTCAGGACCGCTTCTGGGTGCAGGCGGTGGTGCCATTCCTGGATCGCGGGAGGCCGCGCGTATTGGGTGTCGCAAGCCATGAATTCATGGGCTGGCGGCACCCTGGAAGCTGCGCAACGCCCTACGACGCTGATGGGCGCCGGCCCGCCGGCTTTCGCTGCTGGTACTCCGCCATTACTGCGGTTGTCGCGGAGGAAGGCGACTGGCGCTTTCAGCCTATCCTCGCCCCAGCGGGGGTGATCGCTGCATCACCCGCGCCTTTTAATCCGACGGCGACGCAACGGAGTGGATTTTTCTCGGTAAGCAATGCGCTGATCGAGGACGGTCACGCCACGCTGATGGTCTATAATGAGGGCATTGCCGGCCAGCCTCGGGGCAACTGCCTGCTGCGCGCCCCGTTGAATGAGCTTCCTGGCGGGTGGCGGGGCCTTTCTGGTGGAGTCTTCAGCGAGACATATCCAGGTGCTTACGCATCAGGGAGCCCTCAGCCAAAGCCTTGCGATGTGGTGGGCAACGAGGTTTTTGCCGGCGCGCCTATCCGCGGTGTTGTGCGCATTGATCGGCCAGACGGCCCCTGGTTCGTGGCGATCTTCACCCGGGCGGCGCCGCGCGATCGCCGCAGCGACTCAAGTGACGGCGTCTTTGTCTCAACCTCTCGCGATTTGCGCCGATGGTCACGAGCCGAGCGTCTCTGGGCCATGACGCCCTTCCGCTCCCAGCCTGAGCCGGGGGTGTACTATGAGTATCCGGCGCTGATCGACCATGCGAGTTCCTCGCCAGTCTTTGACACGGTAGGCGCCTCGCCTCGCCTGTATCTTTACCTGACCAGGCTGAACCTTGAGGATCGGCGGCGGGGGCTTGATCGTGACTTGGTTCGCGTCGCCGTTCACCTCGACTTGCCCTGACAGGCGCCCCGTTCATTCACTACCCCTGGATTATGCACAAAGATTGGCGGACCTGGCACGAACCCCTGATCGGCCACAGGATGCGATTACGGGACGAGACCCCTATTGATGTCGGAGCCCATGCCCGCCACTGTTGAACCTGTCCCAGCGCCGTTCGGCCGGTCGCCCGAACCTTCGACCGAGCAGAGGCTCCAGATAGCACGCCGGGAACTCGCCTTCGAGACCATCAACCGGCTGAACAGCTTCGACCTGCTGATCCTCGATGACTTTGCCTATGTCAGTAAAGCCAATCGGACGCCTCCGTCCTGTTCGAGGTCATCAGCACTCAATTCGGGCGACGCTCCACCCTCATCACCGCAAACCAGCCGTTCGTCGCAGGGGGCAGGTTTTTCCAGACCCCGCCATGACGCTTGCAGCCGTTGATCGCCTCGTCCACCACGCGACAATTTTCAACATCAACGTTGAGGTCTATCGCCGCGGCGCCCCCCGCGCACGCAAAAACAAGAGCGCAGGTTGGCCGCAGAGCTAGGCGACAATCAGCCATGGGGCCACGCGCTAAGGGGTGTGGTTTCTGAAGCATCCCGCGAAACCACCTCAGCGGCGTTACTCTAGAGCGTTGTTTTAGAGCATCTTTATCCACTCAAATGATTCCATTTGAGCGGATGATGCTTTCGCCGCCAATATTCTTTGCGCTCAGATAGTGTGCCCACAGAAGCTAGGAGGCGTAGCTCGCCTCTCGCCGGGCACGGTATTGCCTGGCCACATTGCGCTGATGGTAGAGGATAAGGCCGATCCCTGTGACCAGCGGGATGGACCACAGCCCCGGATGCAGCGCCAATTCGGGCAGAATGCGCACCGATCCGAAGGCGAAGAAAGCCGTGTAGACCGAAATTCCCGCACCGATGAGCGCCTTGATATGCTCGTCCAGCCAGTCGTTCGGCCCGCGCGCGGGTTTAAAGAGAAAGCGCAGGTTCGTGCCCGCTGTGGCCAGGCCGACCACCGTCAGCCCAATCATCAGGAACTGCCCAATCAGCCATCCCTGGATGGCACTGTTCGTGGCGGCAATGATGAGGATGAACTGTAGGGCGATATTGAGCCGAGTCAGGTTTTTGCCGTGGTCGCGCCTGTTCTGCACACAAAGCCAGCCATACCAGGCCAAGTTGATGGTGAGGATGCCCATGTGCAGCATCAGCCAGCCGAAAATTCCCCGGATGAAGGGCACGTCGAACATGCCCTCCAGATGCGGATGGGTTTCCATGGGGGCATAGAGGGTGAGCAGGCTCATCCCGACGGCGAAGGCGCCGGTGATCAGCATGCAAACCGTGAAAATCTTGCCCCAGCGCTTGTGGTTGACACCGCCCTTGCGGCCGATCACCGGCACCCAGAAGGCGATGGCCCCGATGCTGCCCGTGACGATATGGGCCACCACAAAACTGTGGAAAATGAACAATTCCATGGCATTCCTCGGTGTCTTGCCATGACAATGCGGCTTGACACCCAGCCTTGTAAAGCAGGAACGTCACCCGCGAAGCGTGGTTTTGGGACGGGCGGTGATGGTTACGGATACGGTATTATATGAGCCTCCCCGCCCGAAGCCGCTCTCCCCCGTCTTGGCGCTGATCCGCGCCGCCGCGCGCGGCGATGGGGACCTGCTCAGCCTGCTTCCGGCCGAGGCCTACCGGATGGCCATCGGGCCGCTG
Source organism: Acetobacterales bacterium (assembly GCA_038247025.1). GTDB lineage: Bacteria > Pseudomonadota > Alphaproteobacteria > Acetobacterales > Acetobacteraceae > Roseococcus. The sequence continues at coordinate 678 of JBBRVI010000139.1, read as the reverse complement.
GGCTATTCGCGCCGCTCCATCATCATCGTCAACGCACCCGAACTCGTCCGCGCCATTCTCCACGACCCGAAGGATATCTTCCCGAAAAATGACCTGATGGTGGATGCGCTGGAGCCGCTGGTGGGCAATTCCATCTTCGTCTCCAGCGGGCCGGAATGGCGCCGCCAGCGCGCGATGATTGATCCCGCCTTCTCCATGATGCGCGTCAACCGCGCCTTCGCCCCCATGCGCGCCGCCGTGGATGATTGCGAGGCCAAGCTGGACGGGCAATCCGGCCCCCTCTCGCTCGATCTGCTGATGAGCCATCTGACGGCCGATGTGATCTGCCGCACGGTATTCTCCACCTCGCTCGCCACGCAAACGGCGCATGATGTGTTCGAGGATTTCACGGTCTTCGAGCGCAGCGTGGCGCAGGTGGAGTATCGCCGCCTCATCCTGGACCCCGCCTTCAAGCCCGTGGCGCAGAAGCCCGAGGTGCTGGAAGCCTGCGCCCGCATCCGTGGCCATCTGGGCAATCTGCTGGACACGCATCTGGCCGAGGGCCACAGCTTCGACGATATCGCCACCGCCGTCATCGCCGCGCGCGACGGCTTCGACCAGAAGGCCTTCACGCGGAAGGAATTGCTGGACCAGCTCGGCGTGCTGTTCCTCGCCGGGCACGAGACCTCAGCCAGCGCG
>JBBRVI010000138.1:0-9357 GCA_038247025.1 Acetobacterales bacterium | reverse complement strand
TCATCGGCGACGACGCGCATCGTTGCATCGGCCCAGCCGCGGTTGAGCAGCATGGGCATCATCACATTTTCGGCCGCGGTGAAGGCGGGGATGAGGTTGTGCGCCTGGAACACGAAGCCGATGCTGCTGCCGCGCAACCGTGTGAGCGCCGCATCATCCAGCCCCTGCGTGTCCTGCCCGCCAATGGCAAGCCGGCCCGATGTCTGCCGGTCGAGCAGCCCGATGATGTTGAGCAGCGTGGATTTACCGGAGCCTGATGGGCCGATCAGCGCACTGAATGCGCCGCGTTCGAGGGTGAGGTCGATGCCATGCAAAATCTCTACCTCGGCCGGGCTGCCGAGGTTGAAGGATTTGCGGATGGCGGTCAGCCGCAGGGCATCCTCAGCCACGGATCGCCACCGCCGGGTCCAGCCGCGCGGCCTGCAGCGCCGGCGCCATACCGGCCAGCAGCCCAACCACGGCGGCAAAGAGAATGGTGCCGCCGATCAGCATCGGGTCCAGCACGAAGGGGAACAGCTCCGTCCCGTCCAACTGGCGCACCTGTGCATGCCAGAGCAGCAACAGCCCCGCGCCCAGCGCCGAGCCGATCGTCGCGCCGATCACACCCAGCACACCGCCCTGGATGAGGAAGATGACCAGGACCTGCCCACGCCGCGCGCCCATGGCGCGCAAAATGCCGATCTCTCGCCCGCGCTGCACCACGGAGACGACCAGCACGCTCGCCACGCCAAACGCAACAGACAGCGCGACCGATGCACTGATGACCAGGTTGGAGGTGTTCTGGGCCTGCACCGCCACGAAAAATTGCGAATTCGTCTTGATCCAGCTATCCGCCCGGACCCCGGTGCGCGCGGCGATATCCACAGCGATCCTTTCGGCAGCGAAGGCATCCTGCACCGCGATCTCCAGGCTGGTCACGCCGCCGACAAGTTCGAGCAGGCTTTGCGCGGTGCGAAAGGCCACGAAGGTGCTGCGCAGATTGGCGGCCTTGCTGCCCAGGTCAAAGATGGCCGTGATGGTCAGGCTGCGGGGGTTGGAACTGCGGGCGGTGACCAGCAGCCGGTCGCCCACCCGCACGCCCAGAAGGGTGGCGAGGTCGGTGCCGATCAGGATGTCCTCGCTGGTCAGGCGCAGCGTGCCGGCCACGATATAGTCGGGCAGGCGCACGATGCGGAAATAATCCTCCGGATCCGCGCCGAGGATGGAAATCGCCGCCGTCGCATCGCCGCGCACCGCGAGTGCGGCGCCGGCGGCGACATTGGCCACAACGCGCACATCGGGCATGCCCGCCACAGTCTGCCGGATGGTCTGCCATTGGTCTATCGAGCGCAGGCGCTGGTTGGGGCGTTGGAGATTGGCGTCCTGGATGATGCCGGGGGCGTCGTGAAGTGGGCGGGCCACCTCATCGGGGGGCAGCAGCACGATATGCGCCTGGCTCGTCAGGACGCGGCGGAGGAAATTGGCCTGTACGCCGGACAGAACAGAGGTCTGGAACACCGTGACGGCAACGCCGAGCGAGACGCCGACGAGGATGAACAGCGTCTGGATCCAGCCGTCGCGCATGAAGCGCAAAGCAGCGATCCCCTCAAAGGGCAGCCAGCGGATCATCGGATGCGCACGCGTCCGCCGGCCGCAACCTTGGCGGTCGTGGCCAGGATGCGGTCGCCCTCATTCAGCCCTTCCAGGATTTCGGTGGCGCGCGCGCCGCGCAAACCCAGCCGCACCGGGATGCGCCGCGCATGCCCGCCTTCGATGCGCAACACCCAGGCGTGGCCGCCGGCATCATGCACCACGGAGAGCGGCAGGATCAGCACGCCCGCGCGCTCGGCCACAGTGATGTCCACCGAGACGGTCATGTCCTCGCGCAGGGTCGGGGGCGGTTCGGGCACGTCCAGCTTGACCTCGACGGCCGCGCGCTGGGGATCAACGGAGGGGTTGATATAGGCGAGGCGCGCTGCGAAGCGCTCGGTCGGGTAGGCATCCGCCGAGGCGAGCGCCGCCTGGCCAAGGACCAGCAGCCCCAGATTGCGCTCATCGATCTGCACGACGAGCTGCGGCGGGCTGGCGGGCGACAGCATCATCAGCGTCGCATTGGGCTGGACCACATCGCCGCGTTCCGCATTCCGCGCGATCAGCGTGCCGGCGACGGGGGCTGCGATGCTGGCATAGTCCAGGCGTGATTGCGCCGCGCGCAGGCTGGCGCGTGCCTGGGTGAGAACCGATTGCGCGAGCACCTCATCCGTGCCTCCGGGGCTGCTTCCGGCCAGGGTGATGCGGGCGGCCTCCATCCGCGCTTCGGCCACGTCGCGCAACACGCGAACCTCATCCAGCGCGGCGCGGGTCGCGAAGCCACCGGCCTGCAGCTGCTCGCTGCGGATGAATTGTCGCTGCGCATTGAGCAAGGTGGCCTCGGCCTGGGCGAGGGTGCGTATGGCCACAGGAAGCGTCACATCCTTGAGGTGGCGCAACTGCGTCTCGGCCTGAACCACAGAACTCTGCGCCTGCTCCAGAACGGCGCGCAACTCGCTATCCTCCAGCTGGATCAACAATTGCCCAGCGGCGACGCGCTGGCCCTCCATGACGGGAATGGCGGCGATAGTGCCAGTGATTTGGCTGCCAATGGCAACGCGGAGGGGCGTGGTGACGCGGCCAGTGGCGACGACGCTGCGCAGCAGCGTGCCGCGCACCACCGTCTCGGCGGGCAGGATCGGGCCGAGCAGCAGTGTCGGGCCCATCCAGGCGGCCAGCGCCAGGACTGGCAGCATGAGCAGCAGCCAGGGCCAACGTGCCGCGAATCGCCGCCATGCGGTGGCGCGCGCGACGGGGGGCACGGCGCTCAGTGCATCATCAACACGGGGATCGGCGCCGCGCGAAGCACGCTCTGGGTGAAGCCGCCGAACACCGTCTCGCGCAATTCGCTGTGGCCATAGCCGCCCATGACCAGCAGGCCGGCCCCCGCTGCCACAGCGGCGGTCATCAGCGCCTCGAATGCAGCGGCTTCGCCCAGCGGAACATGCTGCGCTTCCGCGCGCGGCGCGTGACGTGACAGCAGCGCGACCAGACGTGCGCTGGATGCCGCCTCGATTTCCGTCTCACCTTCTTCGCTGACGGTGAGCACCAGCACCCGCCCCGCCCGGGCGATGAACGGCATGGCGACCGCGACCGCGCGCGCTGCCGCAGCGTTGTTCTTCCACCCGATTACCACAGTGTCGAGCGGCCTGGCCGGGCAGGTTTCAGCGGCGATGAGCAGCGGCCGGCCGATCCCACGCAGAACATTCTGCAAGCGGCCGAGAGCAACGGCCTCGCCGCCATGTGGGCGGCCGATGACGACCAGGTCCGCCGTTCGGCCATGCTCGATGAGGCATGTCGCCTCTTCGCCGACTTCAACGATCAATTCGGTGGTGACGGCATCATGGCGGGCGCCTGTTTCCAGATTGTGCAGTTGGTGGAAGCGCGTCCAGTCCGCGCGGGCTGCCGCTTGCGCGGCGATGCCCTCCTTCTCGACCGTGTCGATCAGCAGCGCGACACCGAAGCCGCCATCCATCCCGCTGCCAGCCATGCCGATGACCGCGGCGGCAGGGTCTGGCCGGGCGTGCAGGAACTCGAAATGCGTGCCGACGCCTCCGCCGAAGGCGAGTGCGGTGTCGAAAACGACCCCATCCGTTGTTTCGCCAGTCGCGGGAAGCAGAATGTGCTGGAGCATGGTTATCCGATCCGTCTAACGCCCGGCTTTCAGGATAGTGCCGGAGCGCCGCCATCGCCAAGTCTCGGAAACTACGCAGCCATCATCGCAGCATGCGGCGCACGTCATTCCGCCGGCGCTCCCCGAAATGGTGCTGGGTCACCGCACCAAGATGGGCAATGAGCGCGAGGTAGAACGCCGCCGGCAGGACCAGGTTGTGCAGAACGCCCACAACCTCGGCTAACTGAACGTTGGGCGTCAGGAGGCCCACGAGGGACCAGCCATACAAGTCCAGCGCATCGCCGCGCCAGGCGGTGAGAAGGATGCCCGTCACGGGAAAGCCCAGCATCAGCGCATAGAGGCCCAGATGCGTCGCCCGGGCCAGTTGGCGCTGCCAGGGCTGCAAATCGGCCCGCATGGTCGGCGCAGGGCTCTGGCCGAGCCACAGCATGCGCAGCACGACCAGCAGCAGCACCGACAGGCCGAGAGCCTGGTGTGTTGCCATGAAGACACCGCGTTCGGGGTGATCGGCGGGCAGCAGGGTGGTGAACACACCCATCGGCAGCAGGATCAGGATCAGAACGCCGATCATCCAATGCGCGTAGCGCGACAAGCGGCCAAAGACCGTGGGCGTGTTGCGCAGTGGCAGCTTTTCGACGACGCGCCGCGTCCCTTGCGCCCAGCTGGCCCAAAGCAGGAACAGGGCCACGACGGCAGCAATGGCCGCCTGTGTGTTGAGGAGAAACGGCTTGATCCGATCCGCGAGGCGCGCATCGGGGTGGATGGCAGCAAACGTGCCGTCGAGATTCGCCAGGATGATGGACCAAGCGATCATGGCCAGGGCCAGCGCCGCCGTCATCGTGCCCAGGGCACGAAGGATGCGGCTGGACTGGTTGAGGGTGAATGCCAGGAACACCGCCAAGATGAGGTAGAACTCCGTCACGCGTATGTCCCTTCGGTTGCCCGGCCAGGTGGGCGGGTGTTGTCGGCTGGGGCAGCTACAACAGACGACGCTGATTCTCATCCCCCCCGTGCCTGCCCATTGCCTCCGGTTTCTGGCAGACTTGGCCTCCAACCGAGGCAAATCTCGATGCTGTCTCTCCCCACCCTTCGCCGCCCAGGCCATGACCCGGTTGGCCTGCACCGTTCCGCATGGCTCGTGGCGATTGCGATCTGCCTCGTCGTCGTCATTTCCATCCTCGCCTATGCGGTGCAATCGGCGCGTCGTGAGGCGCGTGCGGAGCTGGAGGCCGCCCGCCTGACCCAAGCGGTGGCGACAGGCCTGGCCGACCAGATCTCCCGGGTGCTCGACACGGTGAGCGTGGTCATGACCGACATCGCCGCCCGGGCGCAACGAGGCGAGGCGACGGCGATCTCCAACGACATGGCAACGCTGGTGCGCGACATGCCGCAGCTTCGCGCGATCGCCCTGCTCGACCGCGAAGGGCGGGTGATCCAATCCATGCCCGAGACGCTGATGAACCGCAGCTTCGGCGAAAGCGCCTGGTTCCGCGCCCTGGACCAGGGCGACCGGCCGCCGGGCGCGCGACCCACTCCCTTGCGCCTCCTCCCACCGCAGCCCGGCCGGCTCATGGAAGGCCAAGCGGAGCAAGGCCCCTGGCTGCGCTGGAGCATCCCCCTGGCGCTTGGCGTGGCCCCATCTCCTGCCGCGCGCGGGCATGTCGTCATCGGGCTTCTCAACGCCGAATATCTGGCCGCCGCCGTCGGGCTTCAGGCTGATGCCTTTGGCGTTGATGCCAGGCTCTACGGCCATGACGGGCGGCTGCTCGTCCAGGCCAGCGGAAGCGGAGAAGGCATCGGGCAGGCACGCCCCGACAACTGGCTGTTCCGCGATTTTCTGCCGCGACGGGAAATTGGCAGCTTCGTGGGGGTGGACGGCTTTGGCCGCTCCGTCGCGGCGAGCTTCGCGCTCAGCCGGCAGGTTCCGATGGTGGTCGAAGTCGCGCAAGACCGGCGTGACGTGCTGGAGCCAGTGCGCGAACAGTTCCAGATTTTCCTGCTGGCCGGCGTGGCCGTGGGCCTCATCTCGATCGCGACGTTGCTGCTCCTGCTGCGCCAGCAGCGCCGCCTCGTGGCAAGCGAGGCCGTGGCCCGCAGCGCTGCCCGCGCGAAGGATGAGTTCCTCGCTTCCATGAGCCACGAGATCAGAACGCCCATGAACGGCGTGATCGGGTTAAGCGGCCTTTTGCTGGAGACGCAGCTGAGCGAATCCCAGCGCCGCTATGCGACGACCATCCAGAGCTCAGCGGACCATCTGATGACCGTGCTGAACGACATCCTGGATTTCTCCAAGCTTGAAGCCGGCGAGATCGAACTGGATTCTGAAATCTTCTCACCAGAGGAGCAGATGGCCAACATCATCGAGCTCTTCGCCCCCCGCGCCCTGGCCAAGGAGATCGAACTGGTCGGGATCGTTGATTCGCGCGTGCCGGCGCGGGTGGTGGGGGCGCCGGGCCGCTTCCGGCAGATCCTGCTGAACCTGCTGGGCAACGCGGTGAAGTTCACCGATCGCGGCTGGATCCGCGTCTCCCTCTCCGCCGAGCAAGAGAGCCCGACCGGCGCCTGGCGGCTGACCTGCGACGTGAGCGACACCGGGATCGGCATTGACCCCGCAAACATCCCCAAGCTGTTCGAGCGCTTCACGCAAGCCGATGCCTCCACCAGCCGCCGTTTTGGGGGTACGGGCCTCGGCCTCGCCATTTCGCGCCGGCTGGCCGAGATGCTCGGCGGCAGCATCGAGGCCGAGCCGCGCCTCGGTGGTGGCAGCATCTTCCGCTTCAGTATCCTGGTCAGTGCCGCGCCGCTGGAATCGGGCGACGATGGCGCTGACCTGCGCGGCCGGCGCGTCCTGGCGATCGAGCCGCAGGCCGTCAGCCGTGCCGCCTTGCTCGATCAGCTGCGCGGCATGGGGCTGGAGGTTGAGGGGGAAGGCGATGGCGCGGCCGGGATCGCGGCCCTGACCCGGGCGCGGGAGGCGGGCGAGCCCTTTGACTTCGTGATCATCGCCGATCGCCTGGGTGGTCAGGAGGGCGTCAACCTCGCCGAGCTTGTTCGCGCGCAATCCAGTGTCGGGCCCAATCTCATCCTGCTCAGCTCCGGCCCGGGGCTGGCCGAAAATCTTCCTTTCGGCCTCTTCAAGGCGATGCTGCACAAGCCAACCATGCCATCGCGCCTCCGCGAAGCGCTGCGCCACGCCGCCAAGCCACGCGCCGTAGCGGCACAAGCGCGGGTGAGTGGGGAGCAAGTACCAAGAGAGGCACAGCAGGCGCTGATCGTGGAGGACAATCCAATCAACCAGTTCGTGTTAACGCGTATGCTTGAAGGCGCTGGCCTCTCCATCACGCTGGCGGAAAATGGCGAAGTGGCGATCGAAAAGGCCGCCGCGATGCCATTCGACGTGATCCTGATGGACATGCAGATGCCCGTGATGGACGGGCTGACCGCAACGCGGGCAATCCGTGCGGGCGGCGGGCTCAACGCCCGAACCCATATCCTCGGGCTGACCGCCGCGGCGGGGGCAACGTATCAGCAGCAATGCCTGGAGGCGGGGATGGATGCTTATCTGTCCAAGCCCGTATCGCGGCCCGATCTTCTGACGGCGCTGGCCGCGGCGGGCGTGGTGCTGGAGGCACGCCCGCTGGCGGGCTGAGCCCGTTACTGGCCCCGGCCACCCGCCATGACGGCCACGGTGCGCAGCGCAATCGCGACATCCGTGCCCAGCCAGGCGCCGAAGCTGTTGATGCGCATGGCATAGGCATGGTCCCAGGCCACCTTGTTACGCACATCATCCAGGCTCGTGTCATAGCCCTGGTTCACCTGGGCAAGGCCGGTGATGCCCGGGCGAATGCCGCCCGTGCGCTCGGCGAAGAAGGGGATGGCGGCGTCGAGCTTGGCGTAAAAGCCCGGGCGTTCGGGCCGGGGGCCGATCAGCGCCATGTCGCCCTTGAGCACGTTGATCAGCTGCGGGATCTCATCCAGGCGCGACTTGCGCAGGAATGCACCAACGCGGGTGATGCGCGGGTCGCGCTGCTTGGCCCAGACGGCGCCGCTGGCCTTTTCGGCATCGGCGCGCATGGAGCGAAACTTTAACATGCTGAACAAGGCTACCCGGTCCGCGCCGGCAAGCCCGATGCGCAGCTGGCGGAACAACACCGGGCCAGGGCTGTCGAGCTTGATGGCGAGCGCGATGAGCGGCCAGAGCGGCAGGGTGATGATCAGCGCGAGTAGGGCGACGGTGATGTCCATCGCGCGCTTGGCGATACGGATGGAAGCGGGGGGGGCACAGGGCAACATATCAGGTTTCTCCAGGGTTTCAGGTCAATGCGTCGCACGACGCCAGGGCTGTGAGGGACGGATGAGCAAGTAGCGTGCCGCGCCAAATCCGCTCGCTGCATGTCCGGCCAGCGCATAGGCAGCGATGGCGAGGAGACGCGGCGCGCGCGCGCCCAGCAGGAGGCCAACGAGGGCAGCGGCAAGGCCCAGAAGCTCGGCCAGCGCCAGCGCGGTCCAGAAGGTGGAGCCAGGTGCGAGCAGCGCGGTGCCAATACCCGCGATCAAGATCAGCAGCGGCGTCATCACCCGAAGCGCTTTGCCCGAGAGAAAGGCCAGCGCCACGCCGCCATGGCGGGGGTGCAGCAAGGGCAGCAGGCGCATGAGCTGCTGCATGTTGCCCGCCGCAATCCGCTTGCGGCGGCTGAGATCCTGCGCGGCGTTGCTGCGCTCGGCCTCACGCACGCCGATGTTGATGTCGTAGGCCAGGCGCCAGCCGGCCAGGGCCATGCGCATGGGCATGATGAAGTCGTCGTTGATGGTATCGGCGGGCAGAGTTTCGAAGGCTTCGCGGCGGAAGGTCCAGAAGGCGCCATGCATGCCCAGCGGCGCGCCGAGGGCGGCTTCACCACGCTTGCCGGCCACCTGCCAGCGCCAATACTTGGCCTCGCCGGCGGAACCGGCCGCATCCAGCAGATAAGTGCCGCCAACCGCGCCCAGGCGAGGATCGGCGAAATGCGACGCGGCACGGCTCAGCGCATCGGCGGGGAGCAGGGCGGAGACATCGGTCAGCACCACGATGCCGGCGCCCAGCCCGCCGATCACCTCGTTCAGCACGGCCACCTTGCCACGATTGTTCTGGAAATCCCGAATTTCCGCCGAAATCCCGGCCTCGGCCAAAGCGCGGCGGGCGCGGGCCGAATCAACGCGGCGCGGCGGCTTCAGCCCAGGCGATGATGCGGCCGGTAGGCATGGCGCCGGCCTGACGTGCGACCTCCTGGCCGCCCGAGAACAGGGCGAGCGTCGGGATGCTGGTGATCGCCAATTCTCCCGCGAGGCCCGGTGCCTCCTCGGTCGAGATTTTGATCAGACACATGCGCGGTTCCAGCATCCGCGCCGCTGCCTCGAAGGCCGGCGCCATGGCGCGGCAGGGACCACACCAGGAGGCCCAGAAATCTACTAGCAATGGAACGCCACTGAGGCGCAGGTGCCTGCGGAAGCGTTCTTCCGACAAGGCAACCGGCTTGCCCGTGAATAAGCGCGACTCGCACACGCCGCAGCGCGGCCCGTCGCTAAGGCGCGCCGTCGGCACGCGGTTGATCGCGTCGCATGCCGGGCAAAGGATCATGGTCGTGTCGCTCATGTCTATGCCTTCCGTCAGTTCG
>JBBRVI010000137.1:0-9377 GCA_038247025.1 Acetobacterales bacterium | reverse complement strand
CTATCGCATGCGCCAACACGCCGACCTGTTGCCGCCGGTGACACCACGCAGCCCCCAACCAGGTGCGATGCCCAAACGCCGCAGTCGCCCACCAAAGGCAGCTGCCAACACGATGGTGCCCTCGTAGCCAAAGGCGGCTCCTAAACAAACTGGGGAATTTTCGTTCGCCTCTTCTGGGGAGAATTCAACCGCCATTGACAGTTGGTCAGCCCGACGCGGTCATCGACCCGACAGCGTTTGCCAAGACCAACACAACGGAGCGGGTAATGGAGCGGGACATCCCAGGGGCGACGTTCGATCTGGCCACGGCGACACTGTTGGTGCAGGTGGTTAAGCTCGATCTGCATGGCATAACGCTGAGTGCACGGGTTTCGCCTGCGAGGCCAGTCGCGTCACGCCCGGTCACGCTTATCCAGTTCGTGCCTGCCGCTCTGCACTCACCTGCTCCACCGGAGGGCTTGCGGCAGCCTCCCGCGAAGCGAGAACCCGGCGGAGCGCCGCCGCAAGGTGGCCTGGCCGCAGGGGCTTACCGAGCAGAGGCGAGGCCTCGGCGCTGCGGCCGGAAAGCATCGAGCCATACCCGGTGACGTAGATGACCGGCACGCCGAACACGGACAGCGCATCGGCCACCGGGAAGGACTGGCGCCCCTGTAGGTTTATGTCCAGCACGGCCGCGTCGAGGCGCCCCGCTTGCTCCACCGCCAGACGAAGAGCCTCCTCGAGGGTTCCTGCTGGGCCGATAACTTCGCAGCCGAGATCGGCCAGAGTGGCGGCCAGTTCCAGAGCGATCAGTTGCTCATCGTCCACAACAAGAACGCGCCGTCCGCGCAGCGAAACGGATCCGAGGTTCGTCGCCGCGAACGCGACCCGTGGGACCTTGGCCTTCTGCTTGCTGTCAGGCGCGGTCGCGGCGAGCAGACGATTGGCCGGCACGGCAATCTCGCAGCGCAGCCCCTCCACGTCCCAGTGCATCCCGGCGGTGCCGTCGAATTGGCTCTTCACGGTCGCCTCGATCAGTATAGAGCCGAAGCCGAGGCGCTCGGGGGGGCGGAGAAGCGCGGGCCCGCCGCGCTCGGTCCAGGTCAGGCGCAGAATCGTGGCTGGTCCATCGCCATCACTTCCCTGCGCGTCCAGGTGCCACGATACGTCGACCCGGCCGCCGGGGAGTGACAACGCGCCATACTTCGCGGCATTCATCGCCAACTCGTGCAGCACCATCGACATGGGCTGAACGGAATCCGGCTGGAGCCGCAACGGCGGACCTTTCACCATCACGCGCCCGGCGCCCTCATAGGCATCCAGTTCCGCGTGGACCGTCTCTGCCAGGCTGGCGCCGGTCCAGCGATCGCTTGCGAGCAGTGTGTGTGCGCGCGCCAGCGCTGCAACCCGCCCCTCCACCGCTTCGGCGAACTGGCCTGAGTCCTCGGCGCGCGTCAGCCTGACAATCGAGGTGACCACGGCGAGCACGTTCTTGGCACGGTGATCGACCTCTAGAGCCAGCAATGTCTGCCGATCCTGCGCCGCGCGGCGCCCGGTCACGTCGTAGCTCACGCCGATCAGGCGCCGCGGGCGCGGACCGACCTCCACGCCGCGTCCGCGCGAGGCCACCCAGCGCTCCTCGCCGGTGTCGGCGCGCTTGATCCGGAACTCGTCGCGGTATCTTCCGCCATCCGACAGCGTAGCTCGGGCGCCAAGGAGCACGCGCTCGCGATCCTCAGAGTGGACCCGCCCGATCACCTCTCGAAACGACACCGGCGCATCCCCCGGCGCCAAACCGTAGAGCGCCCTGAACTCGGCGTTCACCACGGCGGTGCCCGCCTCGGCGTCCAGATCCCAGACCCCCATACCCGCGGCCGCGGAAGCGAGGGTGAGCCGCTCCTCGCTGGCGGCCAGCGCCGCCTCCGCCGCGCGGCGCTCGGTGACGTCCACCGCCGAGGGGATCAGATGCGTGACCCGCCCCTCGGTGTTGCGCAACGGAGCGATCTGGAAGTCGATGATCCTACGGCTGTCGCCGGCCATGCGCACCACTGCGTCGGCCCGCGTGACCTCGCCCGCCAGTGCGCGCTCGCATGCATCGCGCAGCCAGGCCTGCAGGGCAGGGTCATGAGACCACCAGTGGCACTCCCAAAAGGGCCTGCCCAGCACGTCCTCGATCGTCAGGCCCGCGGCCCGCAGCGGAAGCCGGTTCGCCTTGATCAGCGTGCCGTCGGGCGACAGAACGCCAACAAAAGCGAAGAGATTGTCAAGCACCCCTCGCAGCTGCGCCTCGCTCTCAACCAATGCGTGCTCCGCCTGCCGGCGGTCGGTCACGTCCTTGAACACAATGGCGAAGCGACCGCTCGGCTGAACGGGCGTAGCGAAGACGTCGTAGCAGCGGCCCAGCGCCTCCGAGCCCTCCTCGAAGCGCAGCGTCTCCCCGCCGAGCGCGACGCGGGCGTAGGTCTCGACCCAGTGCCGTTCGAGGTCGGGGATCAACTCAAACGCCGTCCGTCCTACCGCATCCTTCAGACCGGTCATGGCTTCGAATAGCGGGTTCACTTCAAGGAAGCGGTAGTCGACCCCGCGACCGGCTTGGTCGACGACCATCTCGCAGAGGCAGAAACCCTCGTCGATTGACGAGAAGATGGTGCGCAGCCGATGCTCGCTGGCCCGCAGCGCCTCCTCGGCCCGCGCCCGCTCCACAACTTCGCGGGCGAGCACCTGCTTCCCGGCCCTCAGGCGCCAGGAGAGCAGGCTGAGCGCCGCCAGGCCGACGAGTGCCGCGGCACCCCCGGCTGCGGCGGAGCGCACCACCCAATCGGGCAGCAGGTGGACCCGCTCCCTCGACCAACGGTCGATGATCGCGTCGAACTCGCCGCTGGCCTTCAACACGGAGAGCGCGCGGTCGATCTCGGCCAGGAGCGCCGACTCGCCATTGCGGACGGCGATGTTGCCCGTCCGCCGGGCGAATGCGGGCAACTCCGCCACGCCGGTGACGTTGAGATCGCGAAGCAGATAGCGTTCGGCCCAGGCATTCGCGGCCAGGGCGTCGATCTCGCCGCGCAGCAGCATCCGCGTGCCCTGCACCAGGTCGTCCACGAGGAGCAGGGTCGCCTCGGGGTGGTTCGCCGCGATGTGCTCGCGAGGCAGTCCACCTCGCGTCGCACCGACGCGCCTGCCCTCCAGCCGCGTCCCCGCCGCGAAGCCCGCGGCCTCGTCGGCGCGCACGAAGAGGGCGAAGGCCGCCGGAAATGTGGTCTGGGTGAAGTCGTGCGTCGTATCGCGCTCATCTGTCCGGCCGAACATCGTCAACGCGTGACCCTCGCCGGCGCGCAGCCTGGCCTGCGCTTCTGCCCAGTCCATCAGCCGGATCTCGACGGGGCGGCCGAGTACGCGGCCGATGGCGCGCGCGAGATCAACATTGGCGCCGCGCGGCTCGTCGCCCTCGAGGAACTCGTAGGGCGGGAGGTCGCGGTCGCCGAGAAAGACGAGGGGCTCCGGCTGCGAGGCATTCGCCGCGGAGCCGAGGAGCAGCCATGAGGCGGCGACAAGCACCTTCCGACGAAGCATCACCACCTCTCTTGAGCCAGTCGTCGGTTCGTTAGCCGGCAAAACCGGCACGCGACGTAGGGCTTGTTTTTTTTGTCGCGTTTAAAGGTAGTCTGAACCGTCAGGTGCTGTCACCAGCACCTCGAAAGCATCAAGGGCGGCACCAACTTCATGAGGCGGTGCCTGCAGGGCCGCCTGCCCCTCGGCACCAGTGGGGATACGGGAACTTGCGGTGGAAGTGTCCTGGGACCTGCCGTCGCTGTCCAGCGGAGCAACTTCGCTGACCGACGTGACCGTGACGGGCTCGCGGCGGGGGGATCTGGCGCAGCCGTCACGGTGCGCTCGACACGGTACATCGACCTCACAGCCTTCGCCTGGACGAACAACACGGTGCGGGTGAGTGCGCGCAACATCTCGGGCGCGAAGTTCGATCTGGCGGAGGCGACGCTGTCGGTCGGGGTGGTAAAGCGGCGAGCCCGGTAACAGAGAGGCGAATGACGAACGCCGATAAACGCCACCACGATCAGCACCAACCGCGCCGCCGCGCCCTGCCGCGTGGACGACGAGGAGGCAGGCCCACCAGCCGATTTCGACCCGGCGCTGAGCCAAGGCTTGGGCATGCGCGTGCTGAGTTCGCTGCTGCGCGGTGGTCGCCTCGAGCTTGACCGCGCAGTCCGATGGGCGCCCTTCATTGCCACATTGGCGGCACCAATCAGCAACGATCCATCACGACCCTGATCGGGTAAGCGAGTGCAGCCTGCTGAACTGACGCCAAGCGACTGGTTTGGCCGAGAGAGTAAAATTGAGATGGAACCGCGCCAGCGCGACGGCCAGCTGCTCGGCTTTCAGAGACGGCAAGGCGGCAATAACCGTTCGGGAATATTCAAATAACATAACTGGCCATGAGATGCAGTCTGATTTACCGGCCAGTCGGTCTCGCGGGCCTGTCAGACGCCCAGACGTGCCTTGTTCAGGCGTAGGGTCACGACAACGCCTTCATGCGGCCAGGAGAAGTGAATGGTGCCACCCAGCTGTTCCGACACGCTGTTACGAATCAGCTTGCTTCCGAATCCCGGCTGGCCACGCAGGGCGGCAATGGATGGGCCACCGGTTTCTTTCCACACCAGGATCACTTCGCGGTCGTCAACGGTGCAGGAAATCTGCAAGTGTCCACAGACGCGCGAGAGGGCGCCGTACTTGAGCGAGTTGGTCGCAAGCTCGTGTACGATGAGGGCGAGGGTCGTGATGGATCCTTCACCGATAAGGATCTCGGGCACGGATAGTGTGATACGGTCACCTACCAAACCCCGGTCGTCGTATGCGGCAAGCAGAAGGCTGAGCAACTCGCTCAGCGCGGCGGCCTTCTTTTGCTCGGCGAGCGAAGGGCGGACAAGTTCATGAGCATGCCCCAGGGCTATCAGCCGCTGGCAAAGGTCTACGGCCATCTCCTGTGGCGTGGACGCTGCGCGGGCGGAAATGCCAGTCAGCGCCGCTGCGATGGCAAAGAGGTTTTTGACCCTGTGGCTCATCTCGCTCGCCAACAGCTCACGACCCTCCTCGGCGAGCTTGCGCTCGGTCACGTCGAGGAAGACACCGAACATCAGCCGGCCTACGATGCCCTCATCGTCGCCGCGACCGCGGGCAGAAATCCATCGAACCGCGCCCTTGTATAGGATGCGGAAGTCGATCTCATAAGAACCGGCCACCTCGCGCGTGGCCGCAAATGCCGCCCGCACACGGTCGAGGTCCTCAGGGTGGATCTGCGCTGACAGGTCCTCGAATGTCACTTGGCCATCCGGCGACACTCCCCAAAGGGTGCATGCGCGGTCGTCGAGGGCTATAGCATCCGTCGCGATGTTCCAGGACCATAGCGCCACGCCAGCCGCCTCGGTGGCGATGCGTAGGCGGCGGGTATCCCAACTGTGCGGCATCATCATATCAGTACCCATTACTGGCCCCAGCACTATTGGCCGACGAGATATAGAACGTGGGGACGAGCCGCAACTGAGCGATTTTCCACAATGCAGATCTGTAATGCCGCCCGAACTTAAACGCGGTCGCCAGCACGGCTGAACCGCAAAAATGGGCGGCCAAGTTTTCTCGAAGAAAGCGAAAATATTGGACACTCGTACTGGAGATCGTTAAACACACATAATATTAGTAGCTGGGTCAACTCGCCCATCATAGGTAGAGGAGCATTGCTTTGAGCGATCCCGCGTTCGGTGGCCACGAACGCCTTCCCAAGGCGCAAGCCGTCCTGGCGCGGTTCGCCGAGCTGGCGCTACGCTCCGACGACCTCGATGAGATCCTCACCGAGGCCTGCCGGCTCGTCGGCGAAGCCCTGGGAACCGATCTTGCCAAGGTGATTGAACTGCAGGCGGATGGCCACACGCTACTGGTGCGGGCCGGCGTCGGGTGGAAGCCCGGCATCGTCGGCAAGGTCACCATCGAGGCGGGCGAGAATACCTCGGAGGGCCATGCCCTGAAGACCCGCCGGCCGATGGTCTCGGCGGATATCGCGCTGGAGACCCGCTTCATCTACCCGGCATTCTTGACCGACCACGGCGTGAAGGCCGTGGCGAACGTCGTCATTATCGGCGGCAAGGACCGGGCGCCCTTCGGCATCCTCCAGGTTGACAGCCGGACGCCGCGGCCATTCACCGACACCGACACTGACTTTTTGCAGAGCTACGCCAATCTCCTCGCCGCCGCGGTGGACCGCCTCCGGGTCCTCAACGATGCGCGGCAGACCGCCGATACGTTACGCCTGGAACTCGAGGCACGGGTGGCCGAGCGGACACGGGAACTGACCAGGGCGAACGAGCTGCTGGAGGAATTTGCGTCGAGCATCAGTCATGACCTGCGCGCGCCGCTACGCGGCATGGAGGGCTTCGCGCGCATCCTGCTCGACGATTTCGCCCCCGTCCTGGGCCAAACGGGGGTGGGCTATGCCGAACGCATCGTCGCCGCTGCCAAGCGGATGGAGGGCCTGATCACCGATCTGCTGAGCTACAGCCGCCTCCAACGGGCGGTAGTAAGGCTGCGTCCGCTCGATCCCACGCCGATCGCCCGCGAGGCAGCGGACGAGGCCATAGCCGCTGCCATAAACTCCAAGGATATCTCGCTTGTTGTCGAGCCTATGCCCATGGTCCAGGCGCAACCCGTTGTCCTCGGCCAGGCGCTGAACAACCTGCTCAGCAACGCGGTGAAGTTCAGGACGCCCGGGCAGCCTGGCCACGTGCGTGTCCACGCCGAGCGGCTCGGGGACAGGGTTCGCATCTGGGTGAAGGATGACGGCATCGGCATCGCCCCAGAGAACTTCGGGCGTATTTTCGGGGCCTTCGAACGGCTGCACGGCGAGGAGGCCTACCCAGGAACCGGCATCGGCCTGGCCATCGTGCAGGCCGCTGTTCTACGCATGGGCGGGACCTGCGGCGTGGACTCCTCGGTGGGACATGGCGCATGCTTCTACCTGGACCTAGCGGCGGCGCCTTCCGAGGGCGCCGCCACCAAGCAGGGCAACCAGGACAAAGAGCGGGGCGTTGATGATCCTGCTGATTGAGGACAACGCCGATGATGCTGAACTTATCCGATACGCATTCGTCAAGGCGGGTATCCCGGACCCTCTCGTGACGGTGGGGGACGGTGCAACCGCCATCGCCTATTTCGAGGGTAGTGGCCGCTATAACGACCGTGACGCGCACCCCTATCCAAACCTGGTTCTTCTTGACCTAAAGCTGCCGAGGCGTTCGGGGTACGACGTCTTGCGGGCGGTGCGTGACAATCCGGCTACAAAACACACGCCTGTGGTTGTGCTGACGTCTTCCTCGCAGGAGGCCGACATCCGCCGGGCCTACGAATTCGGTGCGAATGCGTATCTCGTCAAACCCGTCGGCCGTGACGCGCTGCTGGCGATCGTCCGGTCGCTCGACAGCTTCTGGCTCAAGCTCAACCAGAGCGTCGCCCCTTGAGCGATCGCATGCGCGTGCTCATCGTCGATGATGTCCCGGATGACCGCCGGCTGGTGCGCCATGAGCTGGAATCCCTTTATCCTGATGCGGATATCTTGGAACTGGCCGGTCGTGAGGAGATCGAGGCGGCGCTGAGAGCCGGGCGGGCGGACTTGGTGGTGACCGATCTGGCGCTCAGGTGGGGGTCCGGGCGTGAGGTGTTCGAGCGCGTCAAGGCGCTCATGCCGTCCTGTCCCGTCATCATGTTCACAGGCTCGGGTGACGAGATGACGGCGGTGGACCTGCTGAAGGCCGGCCTGGACGACTACGTGGTCAAATCGCCACGGCAACTCCCGCGCCTTCGCGCCTCCTTGCGGGTTGTCGTGGAAGGGGCACGCAGCCGCAATGCCCTTTCGGAGCGCGAGCTTCAACTCACTCAGGCGCTGGCGCACAAGGACACGCTCGTACGGGAGCTTCACCATCGGGTTAAAAACAACCTCCAGACCATCACGAGCCTTCTTCAGTTGCGCGCGCGATCTTCGGGGGAGCCCGTCTCGACGCTGCTGGACGAGCTGTCCGGTCGGATGCGGGCCTTGTCCGTGGTTCAGTTGCGCATCTATGAAACCGAGAAGTTCGACCGGGTCAATTTTGCCGCGGTTTTGTCCGACTTGGCCGATGGCTTGTCGACCATCTACGCCAATGCGCACGTGTCGGTCGTCCAGGACTTCGAACGTGAACTCGAACTGGACGCCGCCCGCGCAATGCCGCTTTCGCTGTTGTGCTACGAGCTCATTCTGAACGCGTTCAAGCACGCCTGGCCCGCTGGACAAAAGGGCCGGCTCGTGGTCGCCCTACGGACTGTCGAAAAGCAAACGGAGATTTCAGTGAGTGACGACGGGGTGGGGTTTAGTGGCCAGGACGTGACTAAGGGGCTGGGCACACGCCTCGTCCACGCACTGGCTTCTGAGGCTGGAGCGGACGTTGTCACCTCGTCGCAGCCTGGGCGCGGCTGCATCGTAACGCTCCGGCTGAACTGAATGCCGCCGGGGGAAAGCGATGGGTATCCACAGGATGCCGAGGCGAGACAAAACCTGAAGGCCGGCAAGGTTGTGCTGGTGGTAGAGGACGAAGTCCTCATACGGCTGGATCTGGTCGATCACCTCGAGAGGGCGGGCTTCACTGTAAGGGAGGCCAGTAGAGCTGACGGCGCCGTCGAGATTCTGAAAGGGACCGAAGTGGTGGATGCCGTCGTCACCGATATCCGGATGCCGGGACGGATGGACGGCCTCGCCCTCATGAGCTGGATACGCGACAACCGTGGGGCGACTCCTATCATCGCGACATCGGGCTACATCACTGAGGAGGATGCCCGCAAGGCGAATCCCATGGCCGTTATCGCTATGAAGCCGTACGCGCCGAAAGACATTGTCAGCCTTCTGATGTCCCTCCTTGAACGACCTTCACAATAACGGGCCTAGTAGCTTGGTCGACTGGAGAGCTAAGCTCCGTTGCTCCTCCGTCCAATCGCAAAATCGCCTTTCTGGACAACGATTGGCAATTTCTACGACGCCAATGATACTCTAATCCGTCACTTTGTTGAGGGAAGGGACGCGGAGGAACTTGAGGAAGCGGCGAAAGTTCGATTGCCTGATACTAGGATCGAATTCTACCAGTCAGGTGTCGTAGAGTTTTATAAAAAACTGTAACTGCTCACCCCTCTCCAGTGATGCCTCACGCCGGTCGGATGATCGCCACGCTGGCGAGGGCTGCGCGCAACGCCTCGAGGGCGGTCCGGCCATGCATTCGTCCGGTGGCGATGACGCTTGCTGCGGCGGCGTAGACCCTGGCGCCCCACTCGGCGCGGAAACCGTTGGTGACCTTGCGGAAGATCACTGACGG
>JBBRVI010000136.1:0-9677 GCA_038247025.1 Acetobacterales bacterium | reverse complement strand
TTCATCCGCGAGACGAAGGAGGCGGTGGCCTACGTCTCCAACAGCGTGGATTGGATGGTGCGCTACAGCCACAGCCTGATGCCCAATGTCGGGCCGGTTTTCAAGGATGTGGCAGAGGCGCCGGCCATGCTCGCGCATCCCTTCTACCAGACCAAGCGCCGCTCGCTTGATGTGATCTTCAAGGACTCGGTCCCGCACGCCTGCAACACGGGGCTGGAGATGAAGCGCGGCGTCAATCCGCTGGCTGGCGTCGCGCATGGGCGCAATGTCTGGGCGCAGTCGGTGCAGCGCATGCTTCTGAACAATGAATCGCCAAAGACCGCGGTGGAGTGGGGTCATCGGCAATTCGAGACCATCCGGCGTGATAATGCCCGCATGCTGGGCGGTTAAGGCGTGACGCAGAGCCGATCCATGCGGCCCGAACCTGCCCGCCGGTTCAGCCTCTCGGACCGGCAGGTGGGCATCCTTTTCATGCTGCCCTTCATCATCACGGCATCCGCCTTCATGGTCTGGCCCGTGGTTGAAGCAATACGGATGTCGTTCTATGCCTATAATCCGCTCCGGCCGGACGACATCCACTGGGTCGGCTTCGCCAATTTCGAGCGGATCTTCGACGATCCGCTGTTCTGGGAGAGCTTCCACCAGGCGCTGGTCTGGACTGGATGGTCCATATTCTTCCAGACCCTGCTGGGTGTCGGCCTGGCGATGCTGCTCAACATGACCCTGCCGGGCATTGCCATCTTTCGTGGGCTGTTGCTGTTTCCCTATATCGTGCCGACGGTGGTCATTGCGCTCAACTGGCGATGGATCTTCAATTCCGAGATCGGCGTGGTGAACCACGCGCTGCTGCAATTGGGCATCATCGACGAGAACATCGCCTGGCTCTCGACGCCTGACATGGCGATGGCCTCGGCCATCATGCTGAATGTCTGGAAGTACACGCCCTTTGTCATCATCTGCGTGCTCGCGCGGCTGCAGACCATCCCGACCGAACTCTATGACGCGGCGAAGGTGGATGGCGCGCGTTCCTGGCGCCGCTTCATAGACATCACGCTACCGATGTTGAAGGAGGTGCTGGTCGTGGTGATCGTGTTCCGCACGATCTGGACCTTCAACAAGTTCGAGGAAATCTACCTCCTCACGCGCGGTGGGCCGGGGACCTCGACCTTCAATCTGGCGGTCTATGCCTTCGAGGAGGGGATGGCCAATCTGCGCCTGGGCGTGGCCGCGGCCACGGGTGTTGTGATGATCGTGATGCTGCTGGTGGGCACTGTCATCTATGTCCGTGTCTCGGGCTTCGGGCGTGAGGATAAGGCGGCATGACTTCACGCGACATCCTTGGCCGCGTTCTGCTCTACGCGCTGCTGCTGGCCATCACCTTCCTGGTCTGTTTTCCGTTGATCTGGGCGTTCTTCACCAGCATGAAACCGAAGGACGAGATTTTCCTCTGGCCGCCGACGATGTGGCCCAACAACTGGACCCTGGAGAATTATCGCTCGCTGCTGGTCGGCCGCGACGCCTATTTCCAGGCGGACGGGCAGAGCACGGGCGCGCCCCCGCCTTCGGCCTTCTTCCTCGACTGGTTCCTCAACAGCGTGATCGTCACGATCGGCACCACGGTGATCACCACCGTCATCTCCACGCTTGCCGCCTATTCGCTCACGCGGTTCAGTTTCCCCGGCCAGCGTGCGGTGCCGTATCTCGCGCTGGTGGGCTACATGGTGCCGTCCATCATCTTCGTGTTCCCCATGTTCCTCGTGATGGTGGATCTGCGGCTGACGGATACGCTGTTCTCCCTCATTCTCGGTTATGTCTGCATCACGCTGCCCTTCAGCATGTGGCTGATGTGGGCCTTCTTCCGCGGCGTGCCGATCGAGATCGAGGAGGCGGCGCTGGTGGATGGCGCCTCGCGCCTGCGGGTTTTCTGGGAGATCGTGCTGCCGACCGCCTGGCCGGGTATTATCGCGGCCGCCATCTTTACGGTCATTGTCTCCTGGAATGATTATTTGTTCGGGCGTGTTTTCATGAACACCATGGAGAACCTGCCTCTCACCGTGGGTGTCATGCATTTCTTTGACGGGACGCATGTGGATTGGGGATTGATGATGGCGTCTTCCGTGCTGATGACCATGCCGATGGCGTTGCTGTTCATGGCCTTGCAGCGGCATCTGGTCGCTGGTTTTGGCGCTGGCGCGGTGAAGGGCTGATCTGGGATGGATGTCCGCATCGAAGGCCTCTCCAAATCCTTCGGCACAAATCAGGTGCTGAAATCCCTCAACATGACCTTCCCCGAGCAGCAATTCGTCACGCTGCTCGGGCCTTCGGGCTGCGGCAAGACCACGCTGCTGCGCATGATCGCGGGGCTTGAACGCGCGACGGAGGGCCAGATCTTTTTCGGTGGCCACCGGGTGGATCATCTCTCGCCCGGTGACCGCAATATCGCGATGGTGTTCCAGTCCTACGCACTCTACCCGACGATGGATGTGGCAGCGAACATCGGCTACGGCCTGAAGGTGCGCGGCGTGCCCAAGGCCGAGCGTGCGGAGAAGGTCGGCGTTGTGGCGCGCGTGCTGGAGATCGGAGCGCTGCTGCTGCGCAAGCCGCGCGCCCTCTCGGGTGGGCAGAGGCAGCGCGTGGCGCTGGGTCGCGCGATGGTGCGCAAGCCCGATATCTTCCTGATGGACGAACCGCTCTCCAACCTGGATGCCAAGCTTCGCGCCACCATGCGGGGCGAGTTGAAGCGCTTTCATCTCGATCTGGAGACCACCTCCATCTACGTCACGCATGATCAGCTCGAAGCCATGACCATGTCGGATTTGGTGGCGGTGATGAACCAGGGCGTGGTGCAACAATTCGGCACCCCCGAGGAGGTTTACGACCGCCCGGCCAATCTGTTCGTCGCGGGTTTCATCGGCAGCCCGCCGATGAATTTTGCTGATGTGGAACTCGCCGGCGAGAATGGCATCCCCGTGCTGCGCCTGGCCGGCCGCGCAATCCCCGCGCCCATCCAGTTCGACCTCTCCAGCGCGCCCAACCGGCTAGTTCTGGGCGTGCGCCCGCAGGATGTCCGCATGGCTCCCCTGGATGATCCGAGCGCGGTTCCCGGGACCGTCTGGATCACCGAGCTCATTGGCTCGGAACGGCTCATCGAGGTCGAGATCGCGCCACGCCTGCGCATCACCGCTGAAGTGCGAAGCGAAATTCGCGCGACACTGAACGCTCCCGCAGCCGTCAGCTTTGATACCGCCAAGCTCCATCTTTTTGATCCAACCACGGGTGCGGCCTTGACGCGACTGTAGGCAAGGGCGCCTCACCTCTCCATGGCGCAGCACCGCGTTGCTCGAACGTACCATCGAGCCCGTTCACCCATTCGCTTGGGAAGAAAACGCAATGGTCCGGTAGTCCTGCCTCGTTCCTGGCCTTCCCCCGGCACCGGCCTCGGAAGCTTTCCGCATCTGGGGCACCGACGCGTCCAATCAGGCAGGGTTTGGCTAGACTCGGGCGGGATGATGATGGCCAGGTTATCGCCGCCCCCGAAGCGCAAATCACTCGCGCCTGGAAGCATGTGCTGACCATCCGTTGCGCGTGGTGTACACGGCAGCCATCGCCATCTCCACCAGGCCGCGCGGGACGCCGCTGCCCGCCTACAAGAGCCGAGTGCCGCGCGATAGGTACGAGTGCGGCCCCCATTTTCCCGCGGCGCAAGCAAAGTGCGGCGCGCCCTCGGCGAAGGCGCAGAGGCGGAAGGCGAGTTCGATCTCGGATCCGTGCCTTCGGCATTGCGAGACTTCGCGATGGGATGCGTGGCAATGGCCTCATCGCAGGCAGTGAGCACGGCGAGCCAGATGAACTCCTTCGGCCGCTTGTGCATCATGAGACCTGCGCGCGGGGCGGTTGTACGGCTTGGTTGGGGCCGATTTCGGTTGTTGTGGGCGTGGTGCGGGTGGAATGGCGCTATTTCCAGCTCGACCTGTCCCCCCTCGGGGCTTTCTGCCGTGTGGCGGACAGACTTCGGGCCTCGCTCACGCCGCCGCGGCCCCGAGCAGGCGCCAGCTGCGGCGCAGATTGTAGGCCATTGCCGTCAGCCTGACCTGCAGGCCCGCGCGCGCCAAGCCAAGCCACCGCGTCCGGCGCAGGCCGTAGCTGCGCTTGCATGTGCCAAACACCTTCTCGATCCGGGCACGCACCCAGCGCACCGCCTTGTTGTGCTCGGTCAATCGCGTGAGCGCCTCGCACCTCCCCATGTGCCGGTATGCACAACGCGGGGTGTGCCGCCCTTGGCGCGGATGGCGCGCTCGGACCTGCTGCCCTGATGGGCGCTGTCAGCGTTAGGTGTCCCCGGCTGCGTCCGGCAGGATGGCATCCAGTTCCGCCGCGTCGTGGACGTTGGCGGTCGTCACCTCGACGCCGCGGATCAGTCCAGCCTCCTGATCCGTCGCGACATGCGCCTTATAGCCATGGATCGGCTTGCGGTGTCGGTGGCCGGCACACTTCGCCTCACCGTCGCACTTGATGCTGGCCGAGGGGATCAGCGTGGCATCCACCAGCGTGCCGGTGCGCACCACGGCACCTCGCGCATCGAGCTGGCGCGTCACTGCCTCGAACAACGCCCGGTCCAGCCCCAGCCGCACCAGTTCCGAACGAAACCGCACAAAGGCGGTGCGCTCGGGGTCGGTTCGTGGCTCGCAAAGCCGCAGAAACGGCGGAAGCTGGCGCGATCGTCCAGCGCTTCCGCCCGGCGTACATCCGACACGTCAATACAGGTGGCGATCAGCAGCGCCCGGAACAGCGCGAGCGGCGGCCAGCCCTGCTCGCCTCTGGCGGCAGCCGAAATGCCGGCGAGCAAGCCCTCGATCTCGGCCCAGTCCACCAGGGCCGCGACCTCGTCCAGCGACGTGCCGCCCCGTGGCGCCACCCCGCCAATCCCAGATTGCTCCTGCCCGATCTGCCGCCGTGCCCTCGTATCTCTCCCACCGATGACACCATGGAATCAGACCGCAGCGCGCCGCTACAAGCACTTCCGCGCACAGGTCTCATAACCTGTCGCGGGTGCACTCGATCCGTTCGCACTCAGCGTTGAGGCTGCGCAGGATCGTTTGAACGATCGCAGAGCGAGTTTGTCGGTGGCTTTGCTCAGGCGCTGCTCCTCGGCCTGAACCATGTTCACGAGCTGACGGCGGCGCGCCATCAGCGTGCGCAGTTGTTGCAAGAGCGGATCGGGCATTGGCTTTGGCGCTGGACGAATGGCGTCGGCAAAGTGGGCAATGACCCCGGCGTTAATGGCATCGGTCTTTACGAACCGGCCTGTGCACCTGCAAATTGGCGGATCTGTCGCGGATTGACGATGGCGACAGGCAAGTCGGCTTCGGTCAATGGCGCTGCGACGACTTCCTCATAGCCTCCGCTCGCTTCCATGGTAACCATTTCGGCTGCAGCGGCTTCAGGCGGCGACCAGATCTGCCAACCCTTGAGGGTCGGTTTTGCAGGCAAACACAGTGCCGTCGGGTCGCACGTGAACATCCACACGGTCTTTGGAAACATTGATACCAGCGAAGCGGTCGGCGGCAAGCTGCTTACCCATTACCCATCCTCCTCGATACGGGCTCGTGCCCAGACGACTGTTTGGGTTTGCGGACAAACGGCCGGCGCCACACGCTCGCTTGCGCTCTCGGGGACTCAGAATCAAAAGGGCTGCCGGCCGTGCCCGGCTGGCGAGCGATTGCTCACCACCAAAGCCAACGCAATATAGGAGGGAACCAGGTGATGGGCGCTTCCGTGA
Source organism: Acetobacterales bacterium (assembly GCA_038247025.1). Lineage (GTDB taxonomy): Bacteria > Pseudomonadota > Alphaproteobacteria > Acetobacterales > Acetobacteraceae > Roseococcus. The sequence continues at coordinate 3,898 of JBBRVI010000136.1, read as the reverse complement.
TGCCTGGGACGTGCTACGCGGCTACCGGTTACGTCAACGCCGCGAAGGCCTCCACCAGCTTTGTGGGGCCGCTTACGATCAGCAGGTCTCCGCGCTCGATCGGCGTCGTGGCCTGGGCATAGGTGAAATCCTTGCGCGGGCTTTTCACACCAACGACGGTGATGCCGTATTTCGAGCGCAACCGGCACTCGCCGAGCGTGCGGCCCACGGCCTCGCGCGGGGCGCGCGTCTTGACGATGGCGAAGCCGTCATCGAACTCGATGAAGTCTATCATGCGCCCCGTGACCAGGTGCGCCACCCTCTCGCCCATCGCCGCCTCGGGATAGACCACGTGATGCGCGCCGGTGCGCTCCAGAATGCGGCCATGCTTGGGACCCAGCGCCTTGGCCCAGATGTCCTTCACGCCGAGTTCGGCAAGCGCCAATACCGTCAGCACGCTGGCTTCAAGGTCGGTTCCGATGCCCACAACCGCGCGGCCGAAATCCTGCACGCCGAGGCGGCGGAGCGTTTCGCTGTCGGTCGTGTCGGCCTGCACCACATGGGTCAGCCGGTCGGACCAGGCCTGCACAAGATCGCCATCCTCGTCGATTGCCAGCACGTCGTGGCCGAGGCGGACCAGGGATTCGGCCACCGCGCCCCCGAAACGGCCAAGCCCGATGACGACGACATTGTTGTCGGAATGGTCCTCAGCCAACGATCGGGCGCTCCTCTGGGTAGCGGTAGGGGTTGCGGCGGGCGCGCAGCGCGAGCGCCGCCGCGACCGTGATGGTGCCGACGCGGCCCACGAACATCAGCACAATGATGAGCGCCTGGCCCGAGGGAGGCAATTGCGGCGTGACCCCGGTCGAGAGGCCCACCGTCGCGAAGGCGGAGATGGTCTCGAACAGGGCGTCGCGCAGATGCATGCCCGTGATGCTCAGCAGCAGCAGCGTGCCCACGCCGACCATGGCCACGGCCAGCAGCACGATCGTGACAGCCTGGCGCTGCACCTCCGGCGACACGCGGCGGCCGAAGGCCACGCTGTCGGGTTCGCCCCGGATTTCGGCGAGGATGATCAGCAGCATGATCACGAAAGTGCCCACCTTGATGCCGCCCGCCGTGCCTGCGCTGCCGCCGCCGATGAGCATGAGGCCGTAGGTGACGCCCAGGGTCTGGTCGCGCATCTGGCCGACATCGACGGCACTGAACCCGCCTGAGCGCGTCATGACGGAGTGGAAGGCTGCGTGCATCACGCGCATTCCGGGCTCGAACCCGCCCAAAGTCGCTGGGTTGCTCCACTCATAGATCAGCGTGGCCAGCAGGCCCGCAGGCAGCAGCAGCGCGGCGCCAAGCAGGGTGATCTTCGTGTGCAGCGACCATTGCGCGGGTTGGCGCGCGCGCCGGCGCAGATCATGCAGTATCGGCATCCCGATCCCGCCCAGCACCACGCCCAGCATCATGGGCAGCAATACGGAGGGGTCGAGCGCGAAGCGCGCCATGCCCTCGGAATAAGTCGAGAAGCCGGCATTGTTGAAGGCCGAGACGGCGTGGAACACGCCATTCCAAACAGCATCGGTCCAGTTCTCCCCGTAGCCATGGCGCAGGCGCAGGGCGAGCGTCACCGCCAGCGCCGATTGCACCACCAGCGCCACCACGGCCACCAGGCGCAGCACCGTGACCACGTCGCCAAGTGCCAGCCCCCGGGTTTCCGCCTGGGCGCCCAGCCGCGTGCTGAGGCGCAGACGCCGGGCAACAACCATGGTCAGGAGCGTGGCTCCGCTCATGATGCCAAAGCCGCCCACCTGGATCAGCACAAGGATCACTCCATGGCCGAAGGCGGACCAATAGGTTGCGGTGTCCTGGACAATCAGACCCGTCACGCAGACGGCGGAGGTTGCAGTGAAGAGCGCCGTGATGAACGGCGCCCCTCCGGCACCACCAGCACGAGCGAAGGGTAGCATCAGGAGGCCCGTTCCCACGGCGATCACGATCAGGAAGGCGATCGGCACGAGGCGGGCGGGATGATTCAGCGATTTCGGCACCTTGCGTCCCTGCTTGGCCTCTGGACGTTAAAGCAGATCCGACGACGGGGGAATCACGCGAAACCTTCGGAACACGTTGCATTTCGAACAACGTCCTGGGACATGGTCTGGACGGCACGCGCATCGTTATGACATTACCTCTTTTCCACAATGCTTTTTCCTGCGCCGATCAACTGGAGCTTGCGCATTGACCCCAGAGACCGGCCCTTTCCTCGCGATCCTTGCCCTTTTCGTCGGCGCCCTGCTCGTGCCGGTGCTGGCGCGAAGGGGCCGTGCATTCGTGGCCTGGGGCAGTGCCGCGACCTTTGCGGCCTCCTCGATCCTGTTGATTCCGCTCGCTCCGGGCGCGATCGGCGGCGAGGTGGTGGTGACGCGCATCGCATGGCTGCCGGAATGGGGTCTGGATCTTGCCTTCCGATTCGATGGGCTGGGCCTGCTCTTTGCCATCCTGATCCTGGGCATCGGCCAACTGATTATCCTCTACGCCGCCTACTACATGCCAATGAAGGACAATCTGGGCCGCCTTTTTGGGCTGCTGCTGGCCTTTGCGGGCGGCATGCTGGGCGTGGTCCTGTCCGAGAACCTCCTGTTGCTGGTTGTGTTCTGGGAAATCACCAGCCTCACCTCCTTCCTGCTCATTGCCTACAAGAGCGATGCGGATGCACGAATCGCCGCGCGCATGGCGCTCGCGGTCACGGGCGGCGGTGGCCTCGCCCTGCTGGCGGGCGTGCTGCTGATCGGGCGCATCGTGGGCAGCCACGACCTGACGGTGGTGCTGGCCTCGGGCGACCTGCTGCGGGCGGACCCGCTCTATCCCGTGGTGCTGGTGCTGGTGCTGCTTGGTGCCTTCACGAAATCGGCGCAGTTCCCGTTCCATTTCTGGCTGCCCTACGCAATGGCCGCCCCCACGCCGGTCAGCGCCTACCTGCATTCCGCGACCATGGTGAAGGCCGGCGTCTTCCTGCTGGCGCGCCTCTACCCGGCACTTTCGGGGACCGACCTCTGGTTCATCCTGGTCAGCGGCACGGGCGCCTTCACCCTGGTCTATGCGGCCTATATCGCGCTGCTGAAGCACGACCTGAAAGGGTTGCTCGCCTATTCCACCATCAGCCATCTCGGGTTGATCACGCTGTTGATGGGCCTGGAGACGCAGCTCAGTTCGGTCGCTGCGGTGTTCCACATCATCAACCACGCGATCTTCAAGGCGTCGCTCTTCATGGCGGCGGGCATCATCGACCATGAATGTGGCACGCGGGACATGCGGCGGATCAACGGGCTAGCCCGCTTCATGCCCATCACCGCGACGCTTGGCATCATCGCGGCCGGCTCGATGGCCGGCGTGCCGCTGCTGAACGGCTTCCTCAGCAAGGAGATGTTCTTCACCGAGGCGGTGGCCCAGCCGATGCTGGCAGGCTACGGCTATGTGCTGCCGGTCTTCGCCACCATCGCCGGCATCCTCGCCGTCGCGTATTCGGCGCGGTTTATCCTGGACGTGTTCTTCAATGGCCAGCCGGTGGACCTGCCGCGTACGCCGCATGAGGCGCCGCGCTGGATGCGCGCGCCGATCGAAATCCTGGTGGCGCTGTGCCTCCTGGTTGGCCTCGCGCCGCAATTCTCTGTCGGCGCACTGCTTGAGGCAGCGTCCATGGCGGTGCTGGGTGGGCCGCTGCCCGCCTACAAGCTCTCAATCTGGCATGGCTTCAACCTGCCGCTCGTGATGAGCCTCGTCGCCCTTGTGGGCGGGCTGATCTACTACCGCTATCGGGAATTCCTCTACCGCCTGCACGAGCGCTACGCGCCCGATCTTGCCAGCCCCGTCGCTTTTGAGCGCGCCTTCAACGCGGCCGCCGCCTTCAGTCGCCGCATCTTGGCCCTTT
>JBBRVI010000135.1:0-9696 GCA_038247025.1 Acetobacterales bacterium | reverse complement strand
TCGCCGCGGCGCAACAGCCCCAGGCGCGCTTCCATCCGCCCGCGCATGTTTTCCAGAAAGGCATCGCTGGCCGAGAGGTAGTGCTCCAGCAATTCGGCCGTGATTTCGATCTCGGCGCTGGAACGCCCGGCCGCGGTGAAGCGCTTCAGCGTGCGCCCCTCGGCCAGCATGGCGAGGTGGAGGCGGTGCAGATCAGCCAGGTGCCGCGCACAGCGCAGCCTTGCCTCGCGCACCTCATCCGGCAAATCCACTGTCATCGCGGTGATCCTCCGCAAAGGAGGATCAGGCTTGTTGGTTAATCAGGCCTTGCCATCACCAGGCGCACCAGTCGGTCCAGCCGGCGATCCGGCAGACCCAGCGAGGCCAGTTGCCGTGCCGTGTTCACCAGATATTCGCGGTTCGGGCCGGCCGTGCCATTGCCCCGCGCGATGGTTTCGGCCGTGCTAGCCTCGCAGGGGCGGCAATAGGCGGGGTGTGCGCGGTCCGCCACGTAGCTGATGCCGCGCACCTCTCGGCCCGAGGCCATGCGAAGTTTCAGCGACCGGCGGTGATAGACATTCTCGCCATTGGGGTTCTCCCGCGATTCCAGATAGTCCAGCACCTCGGTCGCCTCGCCGCGGGCGACGCGGAAGGCCACCCCCCGGCATGCGCCGCCGCGATCAAGGCCCAGCACGAGCCCTGGGCATTCCGGCGTGCCGCGGTAATGCTTGGACCAAAGGCAGAATCGGCGATGAAAGCCGCGCAGCAGCGCGGGCTCATGCCCCATATGCACAAAACCCGGCCGCCAAATGAGCGAGCCATAGGCGAATACATAAAGATGCCCATCGGCATCGAGCGGCAAATCCTGCACCGCAGCGTGACCTTTGCGAAAGCGATGTGTCGCTTTAAGCCTTTGCACATGGCAAGAAAATGGTGGGCGTATCTGTTTCTGATCCTGCTCGTCGCCGGCGGGGGGGTGGGCTTCATCTGGCAGGAGGCAACCAGCCGCCTGGAGACGGAGCTCGGCCGCTGGACCGAAGCCCGCCGCGCGGAGGGCTGGCGCATCACCCATGCGCCACCTGAAAGGGCAGGCTTTCCAATCGCGGCCTCGTTGAAGCTGTCCGATCTGCGAATCCTGGCACCCAACGGCCTGGGCTGGCATTCCGAGCGCACGACGCTCGCACTTTTCGCCCAGGATCATCGCCAGCTTCGGCTCAGCTTCGAGGGCGCCCAGCGCCTCAGCCATCCGCGCGGCGAGATGCCCGTGCTGGGTGATAGCCTGACAGCCCGCCTGCGCCTGGATGGGCAGGGCGGAACGCTGGAGGGGGATGCGCTGCGCTTTGGGCAGGAGCTTGCCCTGCGAAGGCTCTCGGTGGACCTGTTTGGCTGGGCGATGGATTTGCGCGGCGAGCAGATTGTGGCCAACGGACTTCCGCGCATTGATACATTGCATTTCACCGGGCGTTCACTGCAGCCGCTGGGCGTCACGGCGGCGGCATGGCGGGCGGCGGGTGGCACGCTCAGCGTCGAGCGATTCGAGTTGCGCTCTGGCCAGGCCAGCGCCCTGCTCTCCGCGACGATCACGCTGGACGCCGCGTTGCAACCCGAGGGCCGGGGCAATCTGGCCGTGACAAATGTGGCGGAGGTGATTTCGCTCATGACCGCATCGGGGTTGATTGCGCCACAGGCGGCACCCGCCTTGCGCACCGTGCTCGGCCTGGCCGCGCGCGTGCCGCCTCAGGGCGGGCCGCCCCGCGTGGAATTGCCACTGGAACTGCGCAACCGGCGCCTGACCGCAGCGCGCCTGCCCTTGGGCGTGCTGCCGCCTCTGGATTGGCGCTGATGCTGTTCGGCGGCACGCCGGCGCCCTGGTTCACCCAGTGGCTGGGGCAGATCCAGCGTGGCATCACGGCGCATGACATCGGCTGCTTTGCCGAAGCATTCGCCACCGAGGCGCGCTATTTCCTGAGGCCTGACCAGCCGCCACTGGAGGGCGTCTCCGCCATCCTTCGTCACATCGAGGCGCAATTCTCCGGTCAGCGGGAGATGCACAGCGAGGTGGAGATTCTGGGCTTCACCGAGGCCTCGGCCCTCGTGCGCTGGCGCGCCCGTTACACCTCGGTCCAGACGGGGCTGCGTGAGGCCTATGACGGGCTCGTGATCTATCGCTTCACGCCAGAGCGCCAATGCCTTCTGCGGCAAAGCTGGGCTGTTCAATGGGCCGATCCATTGCCCTGACCGGATGGCCGTTCCATCCTCGCGTCCAAGAAACAAGTTTGGAGGAAATGCATGGCGTCCATTCCCATGGCCGGCGGCCGTTTCTTGATGATCGGTGGCGGCAGCCTTGTGGGCTCCGCCACGGCCAGCGAATTTCTCGAAGCAGGTGCGGCCGAGCTACGGCTTTTCGACAATTTTTCGATGGGGGCGGAGAGTGCGGTCGCGCATCTGAAGGATCATCCGCGCTTGACGATCATTCGGGGCGACGTGATGCGGATGAGCGATCTTCTGCCCGCCATGGAGGGGATGGACGGCGCCCTTCTGCTCGCAGCTTACATGACGCTGAACATGGACCGCGACCCCTGGGGTGGCCTGGATGTGAACATCCGCGGCGTGCAGAACGCATTGGAGGCCGCCACTGCGCGCGGTGTGAAGAAGGTGGTCTTCGCCTCATCAAACGCAGTCTATGGCTATGGGCCGGGCCTCCATGGCGATCTGGTGGAAGGCACGCCCTTTCACAGCGAGGGCGCGCCTGCCGCCGCGGTCATCTACGGCGCGACGAAGATCATCGGCGAGCAGCTTTGCCGCACCTATACGGCAAAGCACGGCCTGCCGCATGTCGTGCTGCGCTACTCCACCGTTTATGGCGAGCGGCAGCATCACCGCGCCGCCAACGCGCTCTACATCATCGAGACGCTGGAGAAGCTCGCGCGGGGCGAGCCGCCGGAAATCTTTGGCGATGGCAGCGAGACCAAGCATTTTGTGTATGTGGGCGATCTTGCCCGCGCCAATCGCATGGCATTTGAAAGCGCGGCCAGCAATGTCGCGTTGAATTGCTCCGGACCCAAGCCGGTGACAACGAGGGAACTGGTCGCTCTCGTCACGGAACTCGCCGGCGGCGGCCCTGCCCCGCGCTTCGTTGGTGAGGCGGCGGGCAAGGTTCGGCTCACCTCGGGCGGGGCCTTTCGCATCGCGCATGGGAAGGCGTTTTCCGCCATCGGCTGGAAGCCGGAAGTGGAGATGCGCGAAGGGCTTTCGCGCCTGATCAAATGGCTCAAGGAGGGTAATTCGTGATGTAGCGAGATCGCGCGCATCGTGGATGCGACGATGGCGGCCTTCGGGCGCATCGACATCCTGGTGAACAATGTGAGCGGCAGCGTGCCGGGCGGGCCGGAGGAGATGTCGCCGGAAATCTGGCACAAGCAGTTTCATCACAATTTGCACTGCGTGCATCTCAGCACGCGCGCCGTGCTTCCCATCATGATGAAGCAGGGCGCCGGAGAGATTGTGAACCTCTTCTCGGTCGCCGCGATGCGCCATATCGGCAGTCAGTTGATGGCCTATGCGCCTTCGAAATCCGGCGTGGTTGCGCTGTCGAAGATGATCGCGGTGCGATACGCGCCCCAGGGGATTCGGTGCAACGTGGTGGTGCCCGGGATTGATGCACACGCCGCTGGTCGAGGCACGCCTGGCCGGCCAGCGCAGCGGCGGCGATGCCTGGAATGTGGCCTATGCAGCACTTTACCTGGCCTGTGATGAGGCGAAATACGTGACAGGTGCCGAGATCGTTGTAGATGGCGGATTGACGCTGCGCACGCTGTGAGTGCCCCGCTTGGCTCGGAGCAGATTCTCCGACTCCAGTCGGGTTTTCGCACTGGAGCCGCGAAAGAAGGTTGACGTGGCAAGCACTTACCGGCTTTCCTGCGGGTTCAAGCACTTGCGGGTTTGGCTTGCCTTTATGGAGACGCTGAAATGGAGACCTTGACGCGATCAGGCCTGGCCGAGGCGATTTATGCCGAGGTTGGGCTGTCTCGTAATGAATCCGCTGCATTGCTGGAGGCGGTTCTGGAGCGCGTTGCCAGCGTGCTGGAGACGGGCGAATCCGTGAAGCTTTCGGGTTTCGGTACTTTCCTCATTCGCCAAAAGGGGCAGCGGATTGGCCGCAATCCGAAAACCGGCGTTGAAGTTCCGATTCTACCACGGCGGGTTCTCACCTTTCGTCCGAGCCAGGTTCTCAAAGCCCGGATTAATGGCGAAAGCTCCGACGTACAGACCATTGCCAAGGGCGGCCAAGTGTGACGGAAGACGCTGATCTGGAGGATCGCCCCCGACCGCGCAAATCGGCGCAGGCCTTCCGCACCATCAGCGAGGCGGCGGAGCAATTGAACGTGCCACAGCACGTTCTGCGCTTCTGGGAGACCAAATTTCCGCAGCTGAAGCCGCTCAAGCGAGGCGGCGGGCGACGCTATTACCGGCCAGAGGATTTAGCGCTGCTCAAGCGCATTTCAGACCTGCTTTACACGCAAGGTTATACGATCAAAGGCGTCCAGCGCCTATTGGGGGAAGGGGAGCCGGAATTGCCCTTGGGCGAGCCCTCGGAAGAGAGGGGCCTCGCCGAATTGCTCGCAGAGCTCGACGCTATCGCGATGACGCTGCGCCGCCTCTGAGCGGGCGCGAATGGCGGATTTTCAGCGGCTCCTGTGGTCGGGGGCGTTCCTCGGGCGTGCCGCAAACCGCGCGAGAGGGAAGGCTGCGATGCTCCGATCAGCGAGACCGGGCAGCCCGTCCAGGATACGGCGCCAATTGCTGGGTTCGCCGCTGCGGCAGGCACCCTCTAGGGCCTGCGCGGCGTCTCGCAGTGCGGTGGCGCCGAAAGTTGCCGCGGCGGCCTTCAGGCTATGCGCCTCGTCTTCGATGCGGGTCGGGTCCTTCAGGGCGTGCATCCGGCGCACGCGCTCCTTCGTCTCGGCCGTAAACACGCTGATGAGGCGGGGCAGCCGGCCGGGGCCGACGGCGGCGCGAAGCTCTTCAAGCGTCTCGCGGTCAAGCAGGGGCGCCATCGAGCCGGGTTCGGCGTCGGGAATGGCGACCCGTGGACGGGTGGGGCGCGCGTTCAGCACCCTGTGGACGGCGGCCAGAAGGTCCATGCGGCTGAGAGGCTTCGCAAGGTGGCCATCCATCCCGGCCTCGGAGCATCTTTCGGGATCGCCGGGCATGGCGCAGGCGGTCATGGCGATGATGGGCACGCGGCCGCGTGATCCGGACACGGCGCGAATGGCACGGCTGGCGGCGTAGCCATCCATGAGAGGCATTCGCACATCCATGAGAATAAGGTCGTAGTCGCTGCATTGCGCGGCAGCGGCGGCCTCCGCCCCATCGCGCGCGACGTCCACCGTATAGCCCGCCTTGCGCAGGATGGCGGCAGCGACGAGCCGACTGGCCTCGCCATCCTCGGCCAGCAGGATGCGTCCATGCGCGCCCAGCGGCTGCACGAGCATGGGTTGGGGCGCGAGCGGCGGCGAGCCGCCCAGCGGCACTTGCGCGAGCGGCAGGTCGAAGAAGAACGTGCTGCCACGCCCCGGCGTGCTGTCCACCGCGATCTGCCCGCCCATCAGCGCGACCAGGCGCTTGCAGATGGCCAGGCCCAGGCCCGCACCTGTCTTCTCGCCTTTGGATTGGCGCCCCTGGTTGCCCTGGGAAAAGCGGGTAAGAAGGTTGGCGCGCAGTTTTTGGGAAATGCCCACACCCGTATCGGTAACAGCGAACCCAACATGCCCGTCCGGCAAGGCGGCGATTCGAAGTTCGACATTGCCGCGATGGGTGAACTTGATGGCGTTGTCCGTGAGGTTGATCAGCACCTGGCGGATGCGGCCGGGGTCGCCGACCAACTGGGCGGGCAAAAGATGGTCAAGACTGGCCGAAAGCTCGATGCCCTTCTCCTCTGCCGCTGTGGCAAGGAGGCCGAGTACGTCCTTGATGATGTCGGCCAGCGCGAAAGGATCGCGATGGATATCGAGTTTGCGTGCTTCGATCAGACTGAGATCGCGCAGTTCATTGACCGTGTGGAGCAGGGCGGCGCCGCAGCGCTGAGCGGTCTGCGCGTAAGCGCTTTGATTGGCGTCGAGGCCCGTGTCAACCAGCAAGGAGAGTGTGCCCATGACACCGTGCAACGGAATGCGCACCTCATGCGACATGAAGGCGAGGAAGTCACTTCTGTCCTGCTTGGCACGCTCGGCCGCCCGGCGCGCGCGCGCGATTTCTTGCTCTGCGCGCTTACGGGCGGTGATATCATGCTGGATGCCAATATAGGCGATCAGAACGCCGTGATCATCGAGCACGGGGGCCATGCGCAACTCATTCAAGAAGCGGCGGCCATCCTTGCGGTGGTTGATGATTTCCAGCGTGAGGGGCCTGGCGGCCGCGACGGCGTTGCGCAAGGCGCGGATGGAAGCCTTCTCGGTTCCGCGGCCTTGAAGAAAGCGGCAGTTACGGCCGAGTACGTCTTCGGGCTGATAGCCGGTGATGCTCGTGAAGGCAGGGTTCATGAAGACCAATGGGCAATCGGGCAGAGAGGGATCAGCAACAGTGATGCCAGTGGGCGCCGCAGCGATGGCCAATGCCAGGACACCACCCAACCCGGCGGCGGTGATCGCGCCGTTGCTGCCCTCCAGGTAGGCATTGCCGCCCTCATCGCGGATGATGATGGCGGAGGCCAAGTCAATCGTCATAAGTGAGGAGTGTTTCGACCGGGACATCGAGGCGATTCCTTCCGCCAAGGAAGCTGAGCTCTATCAATGCAGCTGCAGCAGGCACGATTGCGCCGGCCTGTTGCAAAAGCCGCACGGCGGCGGTCATCGTTCCGCCGGTGGCGAGAAGATCATCGAGCACAATCACTCTCTGTCCAGCATGGACGGCGTCGGCCTGCATTTCGATCCGGTCGGTGCCATATTCGAGAGCGTAATCGAGGCCCATGACGGCGCCTGGCAGCTTGCGCGGCTTGCGAAGCATGATGAAGCCGAGGCCCAGTTCCAGGGCGAGCGGAGCGGCCAGAAGGAAGCCTCGGCTTTCGATGCCGGCCAGAAGATGCGGATGGTAGGGGGTGATCCGCGCCGCCATTGCGGCCATGGCAGCCTTCCAGGCCGGCCCGTGCCGAAGCAGGGTGGAGATGTCGTAGAACAGAATGCCCGGCTTTGGGAAATCGGGAATACCACGGATGTGGCTTTTGAGTTCGTTTTCCGTCATGGCTCTCTTCGCTTAAATGCTGCTCAAGGCGGGCGCCGCAAGCAGGATTCCTGCGGTTCTTGAAGCCTAATGCGAGTGCACAATATCTAGCAAGGTTTTGGCTAAATGCGGGGCCAAAGAAACCAGGAAGGTCAGGTCGTTCCTATGTCACGAGGTAAGCTTGCGTCCCTGATCGGCGTGGTCGGATTTATAGTTTATACCGGCGTCATCGTTGCGCTGGGGGATTATGTGATCCCGCTTCACTGGTCTGTACAACTCATATACTATGTTTTTTTTGGAATTGCTTGGGTGGTGCCGGCGAAACGACTCATTCAATGGGGGGCCCGCACGCAGGATTGACAGGCCTGACCTTGCTTTGGCCCAGTAAAGACATTGCCCGTTGCTTCAGAGAAAATAGTGGCACTGGCGAACCGACAAGAACCCTACCACGTAGCACAACCCGCTGGCGTGGAACTGGTTGCATGCCGCTTGTGGCCGTCATCCCTTCGCTATTCGGCTGGGGCTTCAGCAAAGGCATCCGCCCAGGATTTCAGGGGTGGCCCTCGATCAGCCGCAGCAGGGCGGCGCTATCGAGGATGCAAAGCCTGTGCTGTCCGGGCTCCGCGATGAGCATCTGGCGTTTGAAGGCGGCAAAGCAGCGGCTGACGGTCTCCAGCGTCAGCCCCAGGAAATCGCCGATGTCGCTGCGTGTCATGGGCAAGGGAAGTTCGCCAGGCTTGACGCCACGCAACCGATGGACGTCGGCCAGGCCCAGGAGGAAACTCGCCACGCGGGCTTCAGCTGAACGGCGGCCAATCGTGACCAGCTGCTCCTGGGTGTTGACCAATTCCGTCAGGCACAGGTCGAGCAAGCGGCGCTCCATCAGGGGATAGAGCCGCAGCAGGGCGTCGAGGCGGGGGCGCTCGATCCGGCAAAGATGCGCCTCGGTCAGCAGCTCGGCGTCGAAAGGATAGCTCGGGCCGGCGCCATAGCCCAGGATGTCTCCGGAGAAGCGGAAGCCCACCACCTGCTGCTTTCCGTCGCGCATGAGGCGGGAGAGTTTGACGACGCCTTCGACCAGGACATAGGCCCGATCAGCGGGATCGCCCTCCCGGAACAGGGTGCTCTTTGTGGCAAGGCGGAAGCGCTGGGAATCGGAAGCGAAATCATCCAGCGCGGAAGCGTCAAGCCGATGGCAAAGGCCGGCCACACGGCTGCCACAGGTGGCACAGGCATCAACCGTGCGGCCGGCTGGCTTGACGGGTTGGGGAGGCTCAAGCAGGCGGGTGGCGTCAAGTCGGTTCACGGCGATGGGCTCTCTTCCCCTCGTGGAGCAGAGTAAGCCTCACATTGTCCGAGTTGCAAGCTTGGTGAACGCCACCCGCACCGGCCGTGGCGGGCTATGGCCGGTGAGTCAGTCGCCCGTCATGGTGAAGGCGCCTGGGTTGATCGTCACCGTGCCCGGGCCCGCCACAGCGACGGCCGTGGTCAGCGGCGACCAGGTGAGCGGGTTGCCCCCGCTTGCCGCATCATAGAGCCCGACATGCGAGAAGCTGCCGGCGGCGGCGGTGAAGGTAAAGCGCACGGCCTCGGCGTTCTGCTGCACGCCGGTGCCGGTGAAGGTCACGCGTTGGCGTGCATAGCCATTGCCCGCCGGCTCGCCGCTGACACCCGTCGGGTCGCTGCCACCACTGCCCAGGGCCAGGAAGACGGCGGAGGGCAGCACGGGCGAGCGGCCGCAAAGGGCGCGCGTGAGGACGTTCTTCGCATGATCGGTGAGGGAGCTCATCAGGAAAATCCTTCTTGTGCTGGATCAGATGTCGGTGGCGGCGGCGAAGGGAGAGGGCATTGCCTCACCCTTCGGGCACGTACCCGGGGAATGGCAGCGGATCGTGCGGTAGAGATCCTCTACGGCGAGCGTATAGGGGTCCTCCATCGCGTCCTGCGCGAAGCGGAAATTCAACCGGTGCAGTGGCGACTTCCCTTCGCGGCGGGCGGCCTGGTCGCGGTAGCCGTGCAGCTGCGCCTCGACGATGCCGGCGACGCGGTCCACCTGGACGTGCGTCAACCGCCAGTATTCGGCGAAGGTGCCGGTGTCCTGGATTTCGATGGGAATGAGAAAGGCCATGGTGTTCTCCTGGAAGGGGGTTAGCTCGCGCTTACGGCTTCGACGTTCGAATAGCGGACCGACCAAGTGACGATGCTTGCAGCAGCGCCGGTGCCCGTCACTGCAATGCCGCCATTGGTGGTGTCAGCCGCCACATCAAGGCGCCAGGCGCTGCCCAAGCCGCTGCTTGCGGTCGGCACAATGGCGCTGCCTCCCCCCTCATAAAGGGCGGTCGTAGCTACGCCATTGCCGCGCACCGCTGAGACGTTCACGCGCCAAGTTGCTGAAGCCGTGCTGCCCTGCGCCTTGGCGACAACCGTCAGCACCCCGGCATAGGCGCCGAAGTCGGGAAGGTTGATGGTGTTGATGGGTGAGGCTGCACCCGTGTTTGC
>JBBRVI010000134.1:0-9750 GCA_038247025.1 Acetobacterales bacterium | reverse complement strand
TCTCGCGCAGGAACTCTGATGCCGGCTGTTCCATGAGCACGTGGATTGAGACTTACCCCCAAAATTTGGATGATGTTCGCAGTTCTGATGCCGGCTGTTCCATGAGCACGTGGATTGAGACAACATGGGTGACTACACCCTCCCAAATGACACTGATGCCGGCTGTTCCATGAGCACGTGGATTGTGACTCAATTCCTTGTTTCTGACCGAACTCGTTCCTGATGCCGGCTGTTCCATGAGCACGTGGATTGAGACCCCAGCGCGACCCTTCCGCTGCCGCGAGTCAGCTGATGCCGGCTGTTCCATGAGCACGTGGATTGAGACCCTGGTCACCTCTCGGCAACGGCTTCAGTGCTGATGCCGGCTGTTCCATGAGCACGTGGATTGAGACCGGACCCCAAAAGGAGAGCGTGCTGATACCGCTGATGCCGGCTGTTCCATGAGCACGTGGATTGAGACGAACGGCCCGTCGACCGACCCAGTCACCAGCCTGATGCCGGCTGTTCCATGAGCACGTGGATTGAGACACGAGCGAAGCACCTGTAGCAACTCAAGTAGCTGATGCCGGCTGTTCCATGAGCACGTGGATTGAGACGGTTTTCAGGCGATACAGAATCCAGCGCAACTGATGCCGGCTGTTCCATGAGCACGTGGATTGAGACGGTTAGGTGGAAGATTGGACGGCGGCGCGGGCCTGATGCCGGCTGTTCCATGAGCACGTGGATTAAGACGGTCTGAGCACTGTGAAGCGACGCATCGAAAGCCTGATGCCGGCTGTTCCATGAGCACGTGGATTGAGACTTCCCGCCGAATTGACCGTCCACTGCCCATTTGACTGATGCCGGCTGTTCCATGAGCACGTGGATTGAGACTTCCCGCCGAATTGACCGTCCACTGCCCATTTGACTGATGCCGGCTGTTCCATGAGCACGTGGAACAAGCCCCAAGGGCGTATGCGCTAACGGCGCCCTACACCGGCCGCCCTTGCCGCCCCCACCCGATGCGCCCGCGCAACTTGATCGTTGCGGCATTGCCAGGGAGGCGCCATGCTGCATGCCCAGCCTGGGGCGCCAGACCGCCTCGCCGCGGAGCCGCATGGACCAGACCGAGACCCATCCCGCGACCAGCCTGACCGGTGCGCTCCTCAACGGCTACAGATCATCGCCCGGCTGATGCGAACTCCCGCGACCAGCCTGACCGGTGCGCTCCTCATCGGCCTGCTCGATAGCAGCGCCAGGCCCTGCCCCATCGCCTGGACCGAATTCCTCGACGCGCTAGGTCAGGCGGCGCGGCAATGGGCGGAAAAACGTGCCGATCCCGCCGCGCTGATCATCGACGGCGTTGCTTTCCACGCGGCCGAGGCCCGCGCCACGCTCCCGCTCGACCTCCCCCTTCCCTTGCGGTTCCAGGGCTGCACCTTTCTGCCTCCCGATCCAGGGGATGAAACGGCCGTCATCGTCCTGCGCCAGATGGCCGCACCCGCCCTCAGCTTCCACGACTGCATCTTCGACGGCGTCGCATTGTCGTTGCAGAGCCTGAGCCTGGGGACGCTCGCGCTGATCGACTGCAAGGTGGGGCAGCACCTGTCCTTGCAGGCGCTGCGCCTGGAGGGCGATCTGCGGATCGCCGGCCTGTCGGGCTTTGGGCGGGATAGCAGGCCAAGGCTCAGCATCGATCGCGTGCAGCTGCGCGGCCGAGTCGAAATGCGCTTCCGCTTTTCGGGCAGCCGATCCGAACACGGCCCGCCCGGCGCCGTCGCGCTGCATCAGGTGGAGGCGGGCGGTGGCCTGATCGCCGCATCCGAGTTGGAGGGCGCCGCGCCCGGGTTGGAGGGCTTCGCCGCTGCGCGGCTGGCCGGCCTCAGCCTGACCGACTGCGTGTTCCGCGGCACCGTCCGCCTCCATCACCTGTTGCTGGACGAAAACGACGATCCCGCTACGCCCGAAACGGGCAGCCTCCGCCTGCGACATTGCGTGCTGACCGAAGCCGCGCTGTTCTCGGATCTGACAGTGCCGAACCGCCTGGCGATCGAGGGCTGCGAATTGGCCCGGGGGCTGCGGTTGGACCGCGCGCCGCGGGCGGCATCGGGCCGCACCGGGCAGGCGCCGGAGCTCTGGATCGCCACCAGCGTGCTGGCGAGCCTGTCGGTCACCGGCGCGGCGGAGACCCTGGCCGATGACGTCCAGGGTAATGCGGCTGATATCGGGGCGCTGGTGCTGGATGACCTGCGTATCAACGGCGATCTGGTGCTGCGGCAGATCACCATCGCCCGTGACTCCACCGCGAGTGGCGAACGCGCCGAAAGCGGTAGCTCCAAGCTGGGGCTGCGTCGCGTGACCGTGACGGGACAGTGGATTCAGGTCGGCGTCGTCTGGCAATCGGGCTTGAAGGCGCAGGCGGTGTCGGTGGCCGGCGGCATGACCTTCCAGGGCTGCCGCGCCGAAGGGCTTTGCCAGTTCGCCTTTCTGACGGTGCAGGGCCAGGGTGTGCGGATCGCCGGCAAGAGCGTTTTTTCCAAAGACGGCCTGATCCTGGCCGGCGCCCGCCTTTCCGCACTGGTCTTCGACCCGGAAGACGAAGCCGCGATCGCGCTGCCGAAGCTCGATCTGAGCTTTGCGCAAATCGGCCAGATGTCGCTGACCCTGCCCTCCTGGCAGGCGGCGCCAGAACTGGGCTTGGCCGGGCTACGCTTCGATTCGTTGCGCGGCTTCGCAGAGGACCTGAACGACGACGCCGCCGCGCGAGCACAATGGCTCCTCCAGCGGCTCAAGACCTCGTCTGGCCAAGCGTCGGATAAGGATGCCGTGGCCGACGCCTTCGTCGCCGCCCTCACCGCCAGGGGAGAGCTGGAGGTAGCGACGGAACTCGCCATCCTGTGCCGCCGCCTCCGGCTGGCGGAACGGCCGCCGGAAGTGCTGGGGAAGCTGCCATCCGCGCCGGAGTGGATGCGGCGAGCGGCGCTGAGCGTCTGGCATCCCATCCCGGCATCCATAACCGGATCCTGCCAACGTGCCGCTGCCGTTTCCTCGTCCTGGATGGGCAAGGCGCATGACTTCGCTGACTGGGTCGGGCGGCATCTGCTGGACCTGCTGTCCCACTTCGGCTTTCGACCGTGGCGCGCAGTGGCCTGGCTTGGCGCCAGCTACATAGGCTTCACCCTCCTTTGGTGGCTGGTGTTGCCGACAGGCTGGCCCTGCAGCGCTTTGCACTACGCACTGATCAATCTGCTGCCCGGCACCGGCCTGGTCGCCCCGCAGCAATGTCTTCCGGCCAAAGTGAAGCTCACCATCGCGCTTGGGCCGGTCGCGCTGGATGCCCTCGGCCTTGTGCAGCGCATCTTCGGCGGCGTGCTGGTCGCGCTGGCCGCGTTGGGCTTCGCCGGCGTGCTGCGGCCGAAGGGGCCGAAGCCGTAAGCCTCCCCGCTACCAGCCTCGTCGCGCGGCGCCTGGCGAGGCCCTGCCGGCTACTCCATGGGCAGCAGCGGCTTGGGGAACGCCGCGCGGCCATAATTGTCCAGCTTCACCATGTCCCGCACGCGTTGGAAGGATTGCACAGTGCGGCCATCCACCCGCTGCGACACCCGCATGGTGTCCAGCTTGCCCGCCCGCTCCCATTTCTGGCCCAGCGCCGGGTCCGCGGTGGCCAGCAGGGCAGCGATGGCCAACCGGCGCTTCGGGTCAGTCTGCGCATGGCTGATTTTCTCGAAGGCCGTGATGAACGGCGCTGGCGCGACGTTGTGCCCGGCTTCGAAGGTCTTCAGCGCGGGTTTGTTGGCCTCCACCGCCAGCCGGGCGATGGCAACCCGCATCTGGCCCGCACCAAAGGGTTTTGCGCGCCCGAGCATGTGCCGATGCGTCGCCTCCCGCCCGCCAAAGGTCAGCGCCCAAAGGACGAGGCCAAGTTCCTCCGGCGTCACGTTGAGCAACCGCACCTCGCTGCGGAAACGCAGCGGCGCGTCAGCATTGGGAATCAGGAACTTAAGTCGTGTCACCGCCTTTGGGCCGGGCGGCGTGCCGTTCTGCATTTCGGTGATGCGAGTCACCTGTTGGCGCAGCTTGGCCTCGACCGCCGCCAGCGCGCCGCCTTGCGGCCCCTCGATCGGCAGGCGCGGCGGGTAGCGCTTGCGCCCGGCGATGGTCGGGTGTGCCGAGGAATAGTCGCGGACCCCGTCCTTGTCGCGTGCGAGGTAGAAGGGGGCGAAGGACGGCTTCGGGCCCATCATCACCGTGCTGATTTCGTCGGTCAGCCGGGCGGTGCTGCCCGGCGCGAGCAGCGCGGTGGAGAAGGCTACCCGGCCCTTGCGCGCCAAGTGCCGCGGCGCGAGGTTGGTGCCGGCTGGTGGCTCCCGCACATAGCCGAACAGCGCCTCGACCATGTCGAGATCGTCCAGGACCACGGGCGTGCTTGGCTTCGCCACCCCTGAATTCGTCAGCACCTGTTCGAAGCTGTTGCGATGCGGCACCTTGAACAGCCGCGTCAGGCCCATGAAGAAGGGCTTGGGGCCGGCCTCGGGCTGGTCAACGAGGTCGCCGACATAGAAGACGGGAATGCGCACATCGGGGTTCTTCACGAACGCCTTGAGGACCGCCAGCCAATTCCCCTCGGCCTCCAACTGCACATCCACGGCGCGGGAGTTGAGTTGCCGGAAGCGGCGCATGGTGTCGGGCTTGATGTCCACAGGCGTCGCGTCGGTCGGCTTCGGCAGCACGTATTCGCGAACCTTGCCGCTGGGCGAAGCGCCGGAGACGACGAGGCAGCCTTCGAGGGCGCCGGCGGGATCAGGCTTGACGGCGTCGGGCGGCCGCTGGTTGGAGGGCAGTGCGGTGAAACGGTGGGATCGGGCGTTCGGGAAGATCGTGCCGTTCCGCCAGCATCCCATGGCGCGATACTTCTCCTCCAGGTCCAACTTGCTGAAGGTTTTGCCGTCTGGCGGAACCCGCCTGGGCTGAAAACCGCTGAAGTTCAGGATGTTCATCGCCCCGATGTCATCCGGCGCGATCGCGTACCAATCATCGCAGGGCTCCACCGCGAAGACCTCATCGAGCGCCGGGAGCTCCGCCCTGTGGCGCGCCTCGGCGTCCTGCAATTCGAGGCGGGCCTGGCCCGGCCGCAGCCGCAGCCAGCCCGCCTTCACCTGGATCGGATCGCTGACGGGGAAGCTGCCCTCGGCGCCCCTGGCCGCGTAGCCGGCATGCGTGAAGTCCCGCAGGCCGAACAGTCTTTCACGATTGACCTGGCTCAGCCGACCACCACCGGCGATCTCCGCCACCGAACGGATCGCGCCACGCAGCGTCGCGCCCGGAATGATGAAGGTGGTGGCGCCATCGGCTCCAGGCAGGGTCATCGGCACCACGGGGCCGCGATCGGTCTCGTTTTCCCGGCGCTGTACGCCGATCAGCAGCGGTGCCTCGGCGGTCCACGCGACCTCGATCAGCGCGCTGAGGCCGTGCTCGATCGGGTCGTCGATAGCGCGTGTCGCTTCGGACTGCGCCTTGACCACCGCCGTTGCGTCGTAGGGCACGAAGCGGTAGGGCGCGCTGGCCAGATGGGCGTTATCATCCCGCGGCTTGGAATTGCCATATCGCGGCCCGGCCGACACCGACACATCCTGCGCTGGCGGTGCCGCCTGGGCGAGGGGCGCCGACGCCCGCGCCATGTCCTGGTCAACCCGATCCCAGATCTGTTGGGGCGTCTTGCCCTGCGCGAGCAGGACCGGGGCGATGCGCCGGTAGCGTTCTTCACGGGTCATCGGTCACCTCCGCCAGGTAGAACCAGCCAAAGCCACGATTGCCGCCATGGCCGAGCCGCAGGCCCTGCCTGGCCCCGTCCGCGCGGATATCGTCCAGCAGCAGATCCAGCCAGCGGATCAGCGCCTCGGTCCGCACGCCCACCTTGTGCCTGGCGAGAAACGCATCATCGGCACCCTCCGGCGCCAGCGCCCGAAGCCGCAGGCGGACGGTGATGCCTTCGGTCATGAAGCCCTGCGTGGTGAACAGCGCCCCGTCCATCGGCGATTGGGTGAAGCGGTCGAGTTTCACCGCGGTCATCTCCACCTGCCGATGCCCGGCCACGGCGATATCGTCCACCACCAGCACGCCGGCAAAGCCGGTGATTTCGGCGGTCGCGCGGCAGATGCGCTTGCCCAGGCGGCCGACAAAGGCGGCATCGCGCTGCTGCGTCGCCGTCAGGCCGAACAGTTCCGCCAGGATCAAATCTTCATCCGCCTTCGCCTCGCCACGCAGGAGGCGCAGGCGGTGCAGCCAGTCGGCGCGGGCACGAAGCGCCCCCATCAGGCTGCTGCCCGGTAGCTCCGGCACGCCCTCGCCATCGCGAAGCGACTTGTTGGAACGTTGTTCGGCATTTGCCGGCGCCTCGTCATCGCTGGCCTGGATGGTGAAGGGCACCTCGCTGGTCAGCAGCAGACGGCGGCGGGCGATTGCACCGGGGGCGAAGGGCGTCGCGTCGCCGATGGTGCCCTCCCAGGTCGGTAGCGCGCTCCATCGTTCGACTTGGCCATTCTCCACCCGCCAGCAGGCCACATCGCTTAGCGCGCTGAGGATGACGCGCCCCTGCCCATCGCCGCGCCCACGCCCCAGCCTTAAGCCATCTTGCCGCAGGCTTCGCAGGAGCCCTGCCACGGCGAGCCGCTGCGCCGGGGTGATCCGGCCCGGCTCGTCCATCAGACGCAGGCGGAACGCGAACTCGGCCCCCACCCCCACCATCTCGGCATTGATCAGCAGGTGATCCTGCGGCACGCCGAAGGCTGGATCGATGGCCGTGCGCACCGCGCGATAGGTGCCGCGGCTCGGGTTCTTCATTCGGTCCGGCTCGACACGCCCTGCGATGGGCGCGGGTTTTGTCATGCGGGCGGCATAGGGCGTCACGCACCCGGCCATTCCGCCGGAGCCGTCGCGGCCCGGGCGTTCGCCGAAGACCAGATTTGCCGTGGCGGCGTCAAGCAGCGCCCGCATCGCCCCCTTCAGCGCCGTGGCGGTAATCACCGGCAAATCTTCGACACCCAGCACGATCTGCGCTGTTTTGCCCTCACCCTCCTCAGCCAACGCCTCGTCGAAGCCAGCGCCGAGGTGAAGCGGCGATAGGACGCGGAGCGTACCCGTGAACAGCGTGCCGCCCAGATAGGCGCCAAAAGCCTCAGCCATGGGGGGCGCCTTTCAGCATGGCATCGACACCCGCCGCATCGAGCAGAGAGACCTCGCCATAGCCGTTTTCCGGTACGAAGGGGCATTTCTGGTAGGCCAGTTTCTTAAGCACGTTTCCCGTCAGCTTCACCGCGGGCAAGCCGTGACGAAGCAGGTCATTAAGCTTGGCAGGATCGTGGACGGTCAGGGCGAAGACGGAACCCGGCTCGGTCACTTCGAAGGGCTGATAGCGATCCTCGCCATAGGGCTGGAAACGGAACCCGTAGTAGTGGCCGGCATCGCCCTGCCGGGCCCAGCAATCGGTCAGCGTCGCATCGGCGTAGGTGTCGAAGAACCGCGCATATTGTTCGAACAGCCTTGTGGGGTCGGTCGGGTCGGTCAGCAGGGCGGGGGTTTCCAGCATGAGCAGGACAGCGCCCGCTTCGCAGCGCGGTGGCTCGGGCGGCAGCGACGCACCCTCAACCATCATCCGGGCGCCGGTGCGGCCAAGCCCGTCCAGCCCGGATTCCAATACATCCGCGACCGCGTGGCGGAGCTCCGGCGAACACCCATTGTAATCCAGCGCGAAGCGCCACCGCACGCCCCGAATCCGCACCGGCTGCACGACGAACAGCATGCTTTCCTTGGCCAGCCCGGCATCGGTGATCTCCACCCGTCCACGTGAATCATACTTCGTATCGAAGCCCGGACGGCCGAGCCGCTCGCGAGCGAAAGCGAATTGATCGTCCTTCCAATCCCAGGGGTAACCCGGCGTGCCGTGGGCACAGAGCGCGGCCAGCACCGCATCATCTGTCGCCAGCCGCACGTCGTTCTTCACCGCTGCCAGCGCGTGTGGAAGGGCACGGCCCGCCAGCACATCATCGGCCAGCGGAAAGGCGTGGCTGATGCGCAGGCGGGTGAATCCCTCACCCAGCAGCGCGTCCTGCCCCGCATCGCGCAGCGCCTCCGCCAGCGCGCCCTTGATCGCGGCGCCCGGCACGATCGGGGCGCCGCGAAAAAAATTCGTGTCGTCGCGTAGTGCATTCACCAGCAACGGCCGATCGAAGGCCACCGTGAGGCTCAGCCCGTCGAGCAGGGCAGCGCCGCGATCGACGCCGGTATCCGGCTGGATGCTGCATTCGTCCGCCACGAGCTCGCCGAAGCCGGAGGATTTCAGCGCGCCCATGGCGGGGATCAACTGCAACGCCGTTGTCAGCAGATCAACGGCATCGGCCGGCAAGCCCGGTATGGGACGCAGCACCAGCCGCCCCTCGAAGGACACTTCCTCGCCGATCTTCGCGGTCAATTCGATCAGCTGGATCGAGCCCTCCTGCGCCGCACCTGTGGTGCTGTCGAGCGCGATGCGGTGGTAGATGGCAATCTCCTCCCTCATCGGCCCCTTGAGGTCCGACAGCAGAATCGCCCCGCGCGCTGGCCTGTTGCGCTCCTTGCCTGGCGGCACCTCCGGCGATTCCGTGCCGAACAGGGCCTTGCATTCGTCGGAGCCGAAGCCGCCCGTCAGCGCCGCGATGGCGTGGCGCAGATGGCCGCGCAGGTGGTCTCCGGGGATGATGATGCAGCCATCCTCATCGCGATGCGCGGAGGCGTCGAACCCATGCCCGGCCAGGTCGAGCCCCTGGAACAGGAAGGGGGACCGCAACGTGACCTTGATGCGGAATACCCGCCGCCCGGCGCTCATGCGCCACCTCCGGCATGGTCCGACAGCGGATCGACGTAATCCCACAGATGGGTCAGCAGCCAGGCGGCGATGGCGGCCTTGTCGTTGTCCTTCAGCCAGCCGAGCCAGCCACCCGCCTCGGTCGAATCGGCGGCGTCGGATTTCTTGCTATATGTATCGTATTCCTTTGCCGCGGCCTTGTTGGCTTCCGGATTGCCCAGCCGCCGCGGCGTGATGAAGCCGGCACCGCTGCGGGAAGGCCATTGCGCCGCGCGTAACAGCTTGAACAGCTGGGAGCGTGGCAGGGCACCGCTTCGTTGGGCGCGACCCAAGCGGGCCAGGTTCTCCGCGAACTCATCGCCATCCAGCGCCAGCAGCGGCGTGACCTCCTCCGAGCCGAACAGCGCCTCGCGGAGCGCGGCCAATCCGTTGGGCGGTGGCTCCATGCTTTCGAAGGCATGAATGGCGATGCCGTTGCCAGCCCGTCGCGCTTTGCCCGCCAGATCCTTCGCCAATTCGTAGCTGGCGCGGATCGGCATCTTCACCGGCACCAGCGCCAAGCCGGCCTTGAAGGTCAGCGCATGCTCCGTGCCATCAAGCGCCGTCGCCTTGGCGCCCCGCACCGCCTCGAAGAAGGCCGCCGCCATGGCCAGGCCGAACCAGGCCGGCGCCACGAAGCTGATTTCGTCCCCGCCATAGAACAGCGTCTCAAAGCGCAGTTGATCCTGGTGATAGTCGCGCCGCTTCTCAAACCTGTCGTGGAACACGGCAGCGGCCCGCAGCACCGGGTCCGGCTGCCCGGCCAGGATCGGGCCGGTGAGGCAGCGCAGCGCAGCGGCGAAGCCGTTCTGCACCACCGCATCCGCCTGCCTCGCGAAGGAGCCGAGCGCATCCGGCGTGCCGCCGAAGGCGTCGCGGATGGCGCCGAAGCC
>JBBRVI010000133.1:0-9767 GCA_038247025.1 Acetobacterales bacterium | reverse complement strand
GGTCAGGCGTTGGAGGCGCAGTTCGAGAATGCCGCGCGCCTGGGCTTCCGTCAGCCGCATGGTGCCCATGGCCGAGAGCTCATTGCCCTCGTCCTGCACGAGCGCCACCAGCGGCGCCACATCGACGGCCGGCCAGTCACGCGCCATCAGCGCTACGCGCGCCGTCGCCGCATCGGCACTGGCGCGGATGAGGCGGATCACCTCGTCGATATTCGCGACCGCTATGGCAAGGCCGACCAAATTGTGTGCGCGCTCCCGCGCTTTCAAAAGCCGGTGGCGCGAACGGCGGAGGATCACTTCCTCCCGGAAGGCAATGAAGGCTTCCAGCGCGTCCTTGATGCCCATTTGTTGCGGGCGGCCGCCATTCAGCGCCAGGAAATTCACCGGGAAGCTGATTTGCAGCGAAGTCATCCGGTAGAGCTGATTCAGCACCACCTCCGCCACCGCCTCGCGCTTCAACTCGATGACGATGCGCATGCCCGAGCGGTCGGATTCGTCGCGCAGGTCGGAAATGCCCTCGATCAACTTGGAGCGGACCAGTTCCGCGATGCGCTCGATCAGGACGGATTTGTTTACCTGATAGGGGATTTCATTGACGATGATGGCTTGGCGCTGGGCCTTCATGTCTTCGATCACGCAATCGGCGCGCAGCGGGATGGAGCCGCGGCCAGTCTCGAAGGCGGAGCGAATGCCCGCACGGCCGAGGATGATGCCGCCGGTTGGGAAATCGGGCCCGGGAATGATCTGCATGAGGTCTTCGAGGGACGTGTCGGGCTCAGCCACGAGCTTGAGCGTGGCGTCTATCACCTCGATGGGATTGTGTGGCGGGATGTTGGTCGCCATGCCCACCGCGATGCCGCCGGCGCCATTGACCAGTAGATTGGGGAAGGCGGCGGGCAGGACCTTGGGCTCCTCCGCGCTTTCATCATAGTTCGGCGAGAAATCGACCGTGTCCTCGTCAATGCCTTCCAGCAAAGCCGCAGCCGCCTTGGCCAGGCGGACTTCGGTGTAGCGCATGGCCGCCGGGGGGTCGCCATCCATGGAGCCGAAATTGCCCTGGCCATCCACCAGGGGCACGCGCATCGAGAAATCCTGCGCCATGCGCACCATGGCGTCATAGATCGCGGAGTCACCATGAGGGTGGTACTTGCCCATCACGTCACCTACGACGCGGGCCGATTTGCGGTGCGGCTTGTCCGAGGTGTAGCCGGCCTCGTGCATGGCAAACAGGATGCGCCGGTGCACGGGCTTCAGGCCATCGCGCACATCGGGCAGCGCGCGGCTGACGATAACGGACATTGCGTAAGCGAGGTAGGAGCGACGCATCTCCTCCTCGAGCGCGATGGGCGCCACGTCTTGCGGCTTGGTGGGGTCTTCGCTCAAGCGGAATAATCCTGTGGAACTGGCTGGTTTCTAGGCGATTGCGCGCAAGGCGGCCAGATCAGAACGGGATATCGTCATCCATGTCAGGCTTCTTGCCCGCATCCCAGCCGCCTGCACGTGGCGCGCCGGCACGTGCGGGAGCCGCGCTGCGCTCACCACCGCCGCCGGAATAGCTGCGCTCCTCGCCCATTTCGCTGCCGCCGCCGGAAGCACGCCCGCCAACCAGGGAGAGTTCACCGCGATATTGCCGCAGCACGATCTCGGTCGTGTATTTCTCGGCGCCCGAGGCATCCTGCCACTTCCGGGTTTCCAGCTGGCCTTCGATATAGACCTCGCTGCCCTTCTTCAGATACCGCTCGGCGATCTCGCCCAGCTTCTCGTTGAAGATGGCGACCGAATGCCACTCGGTGCGCTCCTGCTGGGCGCCTTCGCGGTCCTTGAAGCGCTCGCTGGTGGCAAGGCGCAGGTTCACGACCTTCCCGCCATTCTGGAAATTGCGCACCTCGGGGTCCTTGCCGAGGCGGCCGAGGATGATCACCTTGTTCACTCCGGCCATGGGCCGCGCCTCCTTGCAATTCTGTTGCGAGTCCTAGCTTCTCCGAAGCGCGCGGGCCAGCCCCGCGCCTCTCCTTTGCGCCTCAGCACGATATGGGGCATGAAGCGTGAGAACACAACACGAACACACTGACGGAACCCACCCCATGCCGCGCGACGCCGCTCCTGATGCCGTGCCCAAGGGCGAGTTCATCCGCATCCGCGGTGCACGGCAGCACAACCTCAAATCCCTCGATATTGACTTGCCACGCGGCAAGCTGGTGGTGCTGACCGGCGTTTCGGGCTCAGGCAAATCCTCCCTCGCCTTTGATACCATCTATGCCGAGGGCCAGCGTCGCTATGTCGAGTCGCTCAGTGCCTATGCGCGGCAATTCCTGCAACTCATGCAAAAGCCCGATGTGGACAGCATCGAGGGCCTCTCACCCGCCATCTCCATCGAGCAGAAGACCACCAGCCACAATCCGCGCTCCACGGTCGGCACCGTCACCGAAATCCATGACTACATGCGCCTGCTTTGGGCGCGGGCCGGAGTGCCCTATTCACCGGCCACCGGCCTGCCCATCGAGGCGCAGACCGTCTCGCAGATGGTGGACCGCGTGCTGGGCATGCCCGAGGGCACGCGGCTGCTCATCCTCGCCCCCGTCATTCGCGGCAAGAAGGGCGAATACCGCAAGGAACTCGCCGAATATCAGCGCCGCGGGTTCGAGCGCGTGAAGATCAACGGCACGCTGGTGCAGATCAGCGAGGCGCCCAAGCTCGACAAGAAGCTCAAGCACGATATCGACGTGGTGGTGGACCGCGTGGTGGTACGCGAGGGCTTGGCCCAGCGCTTGGCGGATTCCTTCGAGACGGCTTTGGCGCTGGCGGATGGCATCGCCTATGCCGAAAACGCAGACACCGCCGAACGCACCGTCTTCAGCCAGAAATTCGCCTGCCCCGTCTCCGGCTTCTCCATCGAGGAGATCGAGCCGCGCCTGTTCAGCTTCAATTCGCCCCAGGGCGCCTGCCCCGCTTGCGATGGCCTCGGCACGGAAAGCTTCTTCGACCCCGCGCTGGTAATCCCCAACACAGCGCTGAACCTGAAGGAGGGCGCCATTGTCCCCTGGGCGGGCAATGCCAGCAGCCCCTATTACGACCAGACGCTGGTGAGCCTGGCCAAGCACCTCAAGATCGGCATGGAAAAACCCTGGGAGGAACTTCCCGCCGAGGCGCAGCACGCCATCCTGCATGGCACCGGCGCTGATCCGGTGACGCTGCGCTACAAGGACGGGCTGCGCGCCTATGAGGTGCAAAAACCC
The DNA here is from genome assembly GCA_038247025.1 of Acetobacterales bacterium. Classification (GTDB taxonomy): domain Bacteria; phylum Pseudomonadota; class Alphaproteobacteria; order Acetobacterales; family Acetobacteraceae; genus Roseococcus. Next base: position 6,531 of record JBBRVI010000133.1, on the reverse strand, counting down.
TTCGAGGGCGTCATCAAGAACCTCGAACGCCGCTTCCGCGAAAGCGACAATCCATGGGTGCGCGAGGACCTTTCGCGCTATCAGGCCGACAAGCCCTGCCATGCCTGCGGCGGGCATCGCCTGAAGCCGCAATCCCTCGCCGTGAAGATCGCGGGCTGCCACATCGGCGAGGCGTCAGCCCTCTCCATCCGCCGGGCGCGCGAGTGGTTCGCCGGCGTCATGGTCACACTCACGCCGCAGCGCCAGGAAATCGCGCGCCGCATTCTCCGCGAAATCGAGGAGCGGCTGCAATTCCTGGTGGATGTGGGCCTGGACTACCTCTCGCTGGCACGCGGTTCGGCAACACTTTCGGGCGGCGAAAGCCAGCGCATCCGCCTCGCCAGCCAGATCGGCAGCGGGCTCACCGGCGTGCTCTATGTGCTGGACGAGCCCAGCATCGGCCTGCACCAGCGCGACAATGAACGCCTCCTGGTCACGCTGCGCCGCCTGCGCGATATCGGCAATTCCGTCATCGTGGTGGAGCATGACGAAGACGCGATCCGCACCGCTGATTACCTGGTGGATGTCGGCCCCGGCGCAGGCAAGGCGGGCGGCACCATCGTGAGCCAAGGCACGCCGGAACATGTGGCGGCCGACCCCAACAGCCTGACCGGCGCCTATCTCTCCGGCCGCCGCGTCATTCCCATGCCGGAGCAGCGCCGCGCTTTTGACAAGAAGCGCATGCTGCGCGTCGTGGGTGCCACGGGGAACAACCTCAAGGATGTCACGGCCGAATTCCCGCTTGGCACCTTCACCGCCGTGGCGGGTGTTTCGGGTGGCGGCAAATCCACCCTGGTGGTCGAGACGCTGTTCAACGGCCTCTCGCGCAAACTCATGGGCGCCTCGGTCGTGCCCGCGCCGCACCAGCGGATCGAAGGGCTGGAGCTGGTGGACAAGGTGATCGACATTGACCAGTCGCCCATCGGCCGCACGCCGCGCTCCAACCCGGCCACCTATACGGGCCTGTTTGCCCCCATCCGCGACTGGTTTTCCGAGCTGCCCGATTCCCGTGGGCGCGGCTACAAGCCAGGCCGCTTCAGCTTCAACGTGAAGGGCGGCCGCTGCGAGGCCTGCCAGGGCGATGGCGTCATCAAGATCGAGATGCACTTCCTGCCCGACGTCTACGTCACCTGCGACACCTGCAAGGGCAAGCGCTACAACCGCGAAACGCTGGAGGTAAAGTTCCGCGGCAAATCCATCGCGGATGTGCTGGACATGACCGTCAGCGAGGGGCGCGAATTCTTCTCCGCCGTGCCCTCCATCCACGAGAAGCTGCGGATGCTGGAGGAGGTGGGGCTGGGCTACATCCATCTCGGCCAGCAAGCGACAACGCTTTCGGGCGGCGAGGCGCAGCGCATCAAGCTGGCCAAGGAACTATCCCGCCGCGCCACCGGCCGCACGCTCTATATCCTGGATGAGCCCACCACCGGCCTGCATTTCGAGGATGTGCGCAAGCTGATGGACGTACTGCACACGCTGGTGAAAACCGGCAACACCGTCATCGTCATCGAGCACAATCTGGAGGTCATCAAGACGGCCGACTGGGTGCTCGATCTTGGCCCCGAGGGCGGTGAGGGCGGTGGGCGCATCGTGGCCGCAGGCACGCCGGAGGAGATCGCGGCCAATCCTGAAAGCCATACGGGGCGGTTTCTCAAGCCAATTCTGGCGCGGCATGCGCCGCTGGCCAAACAAAAGCGGACGCGAAAAGCTTAAGCGAAAAAATCGCACACGGGCACCATCAAAGCGTCTTCTTCGCCAGCATGATGTCCGCATCCTCGGCCGAGCGGCTCAGCGTGAAGCCGAGCTTCCGCATGAAGCCCTGCATCGGCGCATTATCCACCAGCACATGGCCGACCAATTCACTGATGCCCACCGAGCGCGCCCAATCCATCGCGCGTTCCATCAGATGCCGCGCGAGGCCCGCGCCCTTGGCCGCAGGGCTGACCACCACGGCAAATTCGGCCGCACTTCCCAGCCCCTCGCGGATCACGCGCGCCGTGCCGAAATTGCGCCCCTCGCGCAGCGCGATGAAGGCCATCTCCCGCCCATAATCAATCTGCGTGAGACGGGCGAGCATGGGCGGCGGCAATTCCTTCATGGTCGAGAAGAAGCGGAAGCGCACATCCTCGGGCGGCAGCTCCAGAAAGAAGGCGCCCTGTGCGGCTGCATCCTCGGGGCGGATGGGGCGCACCTCGAAGACGCGGCCATCGCGCGCGGTGAAGGGCGCGATCAATTCGGCGGGATAGGGCGGGATGGCGAGCAGCGCCAACTCACCCGCCGGGCGTAGCGCGATGGAGGCATCCACCGCCACCACGCCGCCCGCATCGGCGAAAAGTGGATTGACCACCACCGCCGCGATTTCGGGAAAATCCACCTGCAACTGGCTCAAACGCACCAGCGCATCGGCGATGGCGGGTTCATTCACCGCCGCGCGGTCGCGAAAGCCGGGCAACAGGCGCGCGAGGCGCGTGCGCGCGATCAGCCCATGCGCAAGCGAGAGGTTCAGCGGCGGCAGGTCAAACGCCTCATCCTGCGCGATTTCGGCCGTGGTGCCGCCCTGGCCGAAGCCGATCCAGGGACCAAACATGGCGTCATCGCCGATGCGCAGGCGCAACTCCATCATGCCGCGCGGCGCCTGGCGCTGGACGAGGAAGCCGCGCATCACCACGCCCGGCGCCCGACGCGGTACCTCCTCCAACATGGCCTCGGCCGCTTTGCGCAGAACACCGTAGTCGCGCAGGTTGAGCACCACGCCGCCGACCTCGCTCTTATGGCGCAGCAGGGCGCGGGCCTTGAGCGCCACGGGCAGGCCCAGCGCCGTGGCGGCCGCGACCACCTGCGCCGGCGTCGCGCAAAGGCTCGGCGTAAGCACCGGCACGCCATAGGCGGCGAGGACGGACAGCGCTTCATCCTCCAGCAGCAACAGCCGCCCCTCCGCGCGAACCCTGGCGAAGATGGCGCGCACCGCCGCGCGATCCGGCTCGATGGACAGCACGTCCGACGCCGGGAGTTCGGCCGCCGTGGCCTGATTGCGCCGCTGGGCCGCGAGATGGGCTGCGCCGCGGACCACCGCCTCGGGCGTGCTGAACACAGGCAGGCCGGCCTGGGTCAGTGCCGCGCGTTCCGCCTGGGCGCTGGTCTCGCCCGTCCAGCCCAGCAGGATCGGCGCGCCGGTCTGGCTGCGTGTGAAGCCGCTGGGCGGTGCAGCCTCCCACTCGGGCGCATGCAGCGCGATCACGACATCCACCTCGCCCGCGGCCGAAAGCAGCTTCGCAGCCGCCGCAAGATTGGGGCCAGCACCAGCGCCCAGTGACAGCGGATTGCGCATCAGCCAGCCCGGCGGCACCAGCGGCGCGAGTGCCTCCATGGTCGCTGCGCCGAACTCCGCGAGGCGGAGCCCCTGCCCCAGCGCCGCATCCGCCGCCAGCCTTGCCATGCCCAGCCCATTGGCCAGGATCGCCACGCGATTCCCCTGCCCGGCCCCACCGCGCGGCTTGGTGCGGACCAGCGTTTCAGCGGCAGCGAGCCATTCCTCGAAGCCCTCGGCGCGCAGCACGCCGGCGCGGCGCAGCACAGCACCCATCACCGCATCAGCAATGCCCGTCGGGTCATCCACCCGGCCGCCCGCGCGAAGTGCCAGCACGGGCCGCGTCCGCGCCACCGCCCGAGCGCCAGAGACGAAAAGCCGCCGCTGCTTGATGCGCCGGATGTCCAGCATCACGCAGGCCGTGCGGGTATCGCGCGCCAACCAGTCGAGGCCGGAAGCGAAGCCCAGATCATCATTGGCACCAATGCCGATGATGTGGCTGAAGCCCAGCCCCTCGGCCGTGGCCCAATCAATCACCGCGCGCGCAATGGCCGAGGATTGGGCCATCAGGGCTAGTTTCCCCTCGCGGATCGGCAGATGGGAGAGCGTGGCGTTCAACCCGATCGCGGGCAAAGCGAGGCCGAAGCTGCGCTCGCCCAGCGCCCGCACACCGGCCGCCTCGGCCATGGCGCGTAGGCCGGGTGCGGCGGTGGGGACCACCACGGCAAAGCAGCCCATGGCCGCGATTTCGGTGAGCGCCTGCGCCTGCGCCTCTGGCGCCACGCAGAGTACGGCCAGATCCGGCGTGCCTTCGGGTACGGCGAAGCCATCGCCCATCAGCGCGCCGTTGAAGCCGCCCCCGGCCAGGTTGCGCGCCAGGACCCGCGCTTCTGGCAGCGCGGGATCGGCGCGAAACAGGACCGAGCGCGGTTGGAAGAACGCCGTCTCGCGGAAACCCTTGCCGGGCAGACCGGTGAGCAGGAGCGACATTTTCCGACCATAGCAGATCCCCCCGCCAGTGCCACGACGCCTGGCTTGCCGCCACCCTTAGCTCCGGCCAGGATAGAGCGTTGCCAAGACAAGGACGAGCGCATGACTTCGAACACCGAATGGCCCCGCCCGGTGGACGGGACCGCCGTGCCGCGTTTCGCCGGCCCCGCCACCTTCATGCGCCTGCCCATCCGCGCCGATGCCAATGGCCTGGACATCGCCATTTTCGGCATTCCCTTCGATGGCGGCACCACCAACCGCCCCGGCACGCGCCACGGCCCACGCCAGTTGCGCGATGCCTCGGGGATGATGCGCCGCGTCCATCCCATCAGCCTGACCGAGCCCTACCGGCTCTGCCGTGTGGCCGATCTGGGCGATTTGCAGACCAACCCAGTGGACGTGATGCAAACGCTGGAACTGGTCACGGACCAGGTCTCGGCCATTCGCCGCTCGGGTGCCTGGACCCTGGCCGCGGGCGGCGACCACCTTCTCTCCCTGCCGCTGCTGCGCGGGATCATCCGCGCCGAGCCGGGCCTCGCACCGCTCGGCATGGTGCATTTCGACGCGCATTCCGACACGACCGACACGTATTTCGGCGGCAGCCGCTTCACCCATGGCACGCCCTTCCGCCGCGCCATCGAGGAAGGTCTGCTGGACCCCCGGCGCATCGTGCAGATCGGCATTCGCGGCTCGCTCTACGACGCTGACGACATGGCCTGGGCGCGCGAAGTCGGCATCCGCATCATGACCATTGAGGAATGCGACGTGCTCGGCCCTGACGCCGTCGCCGATGAGGCCCGGCGGGTGGTGGGCGCTGGCCCCACCTACCTGACCTTCGACATTGACAGCCTTGATCCCGCCTTCGCGCCGGGTACCGGCACCCCTGAAGTGGGCGGCTTCACTCCGCGCGAGGCCATGCGAATCCTGCGCGGGCTCAGGGGGCTCAACATCATCGGCGCTGACCTCGTGGAGGTCTCGCCGCCCTTCGATCCGGGCGGCGGGACGGCTTTGGTGGGCGCCACCGTGATGTTCGAGATCCTTTGCCTCATGGCCGAGGCCCGGACGCGCGCTGCACCCCAGCCACGCCAGGGACGGGATTGAAAAACCGGCGCGAAAGCCCGACACTAACAATCGTGCAAAGCCGCACCCGACGCCCGCAGTTCTTCTACACCACCACTCCGCTGCCCTGCCCTTATTTGCCGGGCCGCACGGAGAGGAAAATCGTGACCGAATTGACCGGCCCCGATTCCGAAGTTCTTCATGACCGTCTCTCGCGCGCGGGGTTCCGCCGTAGCCACAACATCGCCTATTCTCCGGTCTGCCCGGGATGTCGCGCCTGCATCCCCATCCGCGTGCGCTCGGCCGAGTTCCTGGCCAACCGCACCCAGCGCAAGATCATGGCCCGCAACGCCGACCTCGATGTCCGCGCCGTCCCTGCCCGCGCCACGGCCGAGCAATTTGCGCTGTTCCAGCACTATCAGCAATCGCGCCACGCCGGCGGCGACATGGCGGCGATGGGCTTCTACGACTATCGCGCCATGGTGGAGGACACGCCCATCACCACCGGCATAGTGGAGTTCCGCGACGCGACCGGCCGGCTGTTGGGCGCATGCCTGACGGATTGGCTCTCGGACGGGCTTTCGGCGGTCTACAGTTTCTTCGCCCCCGAGGAGGATCGCCGCAGCCTGGGCGCCTATGCGGTCATGTGGCTCCTGGCCGAGGCCGTGCGCAGCGGGCAGCCCTATGTCTATCTGGGCTACTGGGTCGCTGACAGCCGCAAGATGGCCTACAAGGCCAGCTACCGCCCCGCCGAGGTGCTCATCCAGGGCAATTGGCAATTGCTGGGCGAGGATGCACCCGTGACTGGCGAACGCGTCACGGTCGGTTAACCGCGAACCCGCGTGGAACTGCGCCGCAAATCATAGACCATCTGGCACTGGCCCCGGCCTGGATGGCTGCCAGTGAAGCGGCGCGCATTATTCGGCCCCTCGAAAATCTGGCCCGTGCCAGGCCCGAATAGACCGAAGCTCGGCAGCGCCACCGCGCCATTGGCGCCCACCACCGCTTCCAGCGCAGGGTCCCCCGGCAGGCCAGGAATGCTGAGATTGCCGTTGCGGATGGTGGCCACGATGCGCGTCTGGCCTGAGCGCCCGGTGCGCTGGCATTCCTGAAGCCGTGTGCCCTCATAAGTGCCG
>JBBRVI010000132.1:0-9782 GCA_038247025.1 Acetobacterales bacterium | reverse complement strand
TCGAAGTCGTTGCGCTGCTTCGTGAGTTCGTCCTTCCAGACGCTGAGCCACAACAGGGGCGCCGCGCGGCCGTGGCCGGTGACCAGGCTCAGCACCAGCGTGGCCTGGTCGTCATGGTCGAAGTCGGGCCAGTCCATCGCCACCAGAACGTCCCGTTGCGCGCCAATCTGGTGCGGTATCCAACGGGCGAAGCTCTCCCACACGTCGATACCGGTGTTGCTGAGCAACCGGTCCACCTGCTTGATCGCATGCTTGGTGACCGGCCCCTGGCCTGGCCGAGGCATAGTTCAGCTGCCCGTCACGGCCGCGTGCCCATGCGATGAACCCGGCAACATCGCGGGCAGAAACGGTGGGCCCCACCACCAGCAGGAAGATGGGCGTGCCGAGCCGCGCGATCGGCGTGAAGTCACTCTGCGGATCGTAGTCCTGCCGGCGCATGAGCGCCGGGTTGGCGGAATGGGTGGTATTGGTCGCCGAGAACAGCGTGTGGCCATCCGCCGGCGCGCGCGCCACCGCGACGGCGGCTATCGTGCCATTCGCGCCGGCACGGTTCTCCACCAGGACCGTGGCGCCGATTGCCTCGGCGAGCAGCGGGGCCACAATGCGCCCAACTCCATCTGTGCCGGAGCCCGCAGCGAAGGGCACCACGAGCGTCACGGGGCGGCCCGGCCGCCAGGGTACCTGCCCCATTGCTGTCCAAGGCAGTAGGACCGGCGCTGTCAGCAGCGCCCGTCGTTGAATGTGGGTCATGTGACTCTCTCCCTATCGATGGGTGTGTCCAGACTTTGTTGACGCCTGCGTCGTAGCCGATCCAAACCGTTGCGTCTGGTTCGGCAAGCGGCCGCACACGGCGTCCGCCATCGCGCCCATCGTCTCCTCGATAGGCACGTCCGGATCCCAGCCGTGGAGCTGCCATAGATCGACATGCTCCACGCCCAGGCGCCGCAGCGACGCGTCAATCGCCGCGGCCATGCGCTCGGGCCGCAGGCCGCCAGGCAAGTTGTCAACCGGCAACCCGACTTTCGTGGCGATGACCACCTCGCGTCGAGGGACACTGGCGCGCACGGCGCGACCTAGGATCTGCTCGCTAAGGCCGTTGGAGTAGGCGTCGGCGGTGTCGAAGGTGTTGATTCCAAGGTCTAGCGCCGTCCGCACCATGGTGATGGCTGCCGACTCGTCCAGTACCCACGCCTGCCACGCAGGGGATCCGAACGACATCATTCCGAGGCACAGCCTCGAGACTCTTGTTCCGTCGTCGCCAAGGAAGTGAAACTGCATGCCCTGAAAGGTAGCGGTGGAGCGGTGCCCAACGATGTCCCATGCGCAGGGGACAGCGGCCGCCGAGGCGATGCCTGTACTGAAAGAGCGGCGTTGAGGTTCGGCGAACCTGGACACGCGCCGGGGAAGGAACGTTCACAGTGCTGAAGATACACATCCCACGTCGTCGCCTCGCACTTGCGGCCCTCGGCACCGTCGTCGTGCCTGGGCTCGCGACAGCGCAGGAACGCTTTCCGTCCCGCCCGATCCGCTGGGTGGTTGGATATCCTGCCGGCGGCGCGTCCGACGTGGTGGCACGTATCCTGGCCTCCGGCGTTGCCCGCCAACTCGGGCAGCCGGTGATTGTCGACAACCGGCCCGGTGCTGCGACGGTGCTGGCCGCTGAGCATGTCGCGAAATCGGCCCCCGACGGCTTCACGGTGATGACCGCCGATATGGGCACGATGGTTTACAATCGGGCGCTGTATCGGCGGCTGCCTTACGATCCGCAGCGCGACCTTCGGCTGATCGCGATGTATGGCCGCTTCAACTTCATGCTCGCGGTTCACCCATCCTTGCCGGTGCGGACGGCGCAGGAGTTCGTGGCCCACGCTAGGCGGAATCCGGGCACCATAAACTACGCTTCGCCAGGAGTCGGATCGCCGCACCATCTTGGGATGGAACGGCTGAAGCGTGTGGCAGGCATCGATCTGACACATGTGCCATACCGTGGCGGGGCGCCGGCGATGAACGATCTGGTCGCCGGCACGGTGCAGGCGATGATGGTCGATTTCACGCTGGCGACGCCGCATCTCGGGTAACCGCGCCTTCGCGCCCTTGCCGCCGCCACGCCTCAGCGTGCGCGGGAACAGCCCGATCTGCCAACCCTCGCCGAAGCCGGGTTCCCCGGTGCCGAGACGCAGTCCTGGCACGGGCTTGTCGCCCCCGCGGCGACCGATGATGCAATCGTCAGGCGCCTTGCCGACGCTGTCGTCGCGGCCGTGCAGGGCGATGAGTTCCAAGCCCGCATGCGAGAGCTGTCGGGCGAGCCGCTGACATTCCGGGCCGCCGAATTCCAGCGTATCGTGAGCGAGCATTCGGCGAGCGTACTCCCGGCGATCGCGGCGCTCGGCATCAACCTGGAATAGTGGTTGCCGACCAGCAGGCGAACGGGTCCGGTCATTTCAGCGGCGCAAGTCGTATTAATTCTTGTCGGCTGGAGATCCGGACGCGCGCCGAATTGCGCTTCTCGACCGCGGAGCACGCTTCAAAACCCACCTGGCGAATCTTTCTCCAGCTCCTGCCGCTCACCCCCTTTTCTCGGCGGGGTCGTCCACAAATCAATCATGCCAGTGCTTCGTTGGAGAATCCCCAAAGTAAGTCGGGGAATAGGGCATTGGTGCGAGTTGAGTGCACCTGCCCGCTCACGGCGGCGCAATTCGGCGGTTCGCGCTGACCAGCGTCGCTGTCACCCGTGCTGGTGACGGAACCCCGCAAGGCGATCAAGTAAGTTTGGCTGAATTTCCAGAAAGGGTACAAAGAACATGTCCGGTTCAGAGACGCGCGGCGCCCCACCGGTGGCGCTCGACGACGAGGCGGTGGCGGCGATCCGTCGCCGTCTTGCCGGCAAGCAGTTCTACCTCTGCATGACCGAACGGGTGCGGCGCGATGGCGACCCCGATCTCGACCTCAAGCCTTGTATGCGCGCGCATTTCGAGTGGCTGATCGCACGCGAGGCCGAAGGCGTGCTTTTCGCCGCCGGGCCGCACCGGGATCGCGCCGATCCGGGCTATTGGCAGGGCGACGGCATGTTCATCCTGCGCGCCGCAGGCCGGGCGGAAGCCGCCGCCATCGCCGAAACCTGTCCCTTCCACCAGGCCGGCATCCGCAGCTTCCGCATCTTGCCCTGGCTGCTGAACGAGGGCTGCTTTCAGGTCACCATGCGCTACGCCGCCGGGTCCATTGAACTCGGCTAGCCAAGCGCGCCGACGTGGCGAGTTGAAGCTGAAGGGCCTGCCTGCCACACTCGGCTGAAATCGCGCCGGGAGGCGACGGGATGGAAGTCTATGCGCTGGGAGAACCCAGCGGCGCTGGGCTGTCGGCGGGGATGCAGCAGGCCCTGGCCAAGCTGGTCGGAAGCGTCGGCACGCCGAATTTCGAACCGGAGTTGTTCGCACTGGCCAATGAGGTGGCCGGCTGCGCGCATGTCACGGCCTTCGCTTCCGCCCCCGGCATGCCGCCGCGCGTGGTGCTGGCAGTCGATGGAGGCCGGGCCGGGGCCGCGAGGCAGGTCGCGGCCCGCTACCTGTCCGCCCATTGGCGCCTGGACCCGGTGAACCGTCTGCCGGTGGCCACGCAGGCAGCCCCGCGCGGCTTCGCAGCCCGCCTGGCACCGCGCCAAATTCAGCATGGCGACTATCGCCGCGAATGTTACACGGACGTTCGGCTAGTGGACCGTTTTTCCCTGATTTGCCCGGCCGATGCGGGGTTGATCCGCTTGAACTTCTACAACGCCAGCAGTCGGGGCCGCTTCGCCATGGGCGAGATCGACGTGATGGCCGGGGCCTCGGCGATGCTGTTGGCCTTGGTCGCACGCCATGCGCGCGATGCCGCGCCGGCCTCGGTGTCCTACACCGTCCAGGCAGAACGCCTGCGCCTGGTGGCGCCCGGCCTGACGCAGCGAGAGGAGGAAGTCTGCCTCGGAGTCGCCCGCGGCATGACCTCGGAGGCGATCGCGCTCGATCTCGGCATCAGCCTGAACACCGTGCTCACCTATCGCAAGCGTGCCTATGCCCGACTGGGGATCACCAGCCAGAACGAATTGTTCCGGCTGATCCTGCGCTGAACGTCTGCCAGCCTTTGCGGTGCGGGATGCTTACTCCACCTGCGGGATGCCGGCTTCGCGCACCACGCGCTGCCAGGTCTCGATCTGGCTGGCAACGAAATCCCGCATTGCGGTCGGGGCCATCGGCCGGACCTCGGCGCCGAAGCCGACCAGCCGCGCGCGGATATCGGGCATTTCCAGGATCCGGCCGACCTCTGTGTGGATGCGCCGTATGATCGGCTCCGGCGTGCCGGCGGGCGCGGCCAAGCCGACCCAGGACAACACCTCGAACCCGGGCACGGTCTGCGCCACGGGCGTCGCCGGCAGGCCGGGCCAGGGCTCCGCGCTGGTCACGCCGAGGGCGCGGATGGTCCCCGCGCGGATCGCCGGGCCGGTGACGGTGACGCTGTCCACCATCATGTCGATGCGCCGGCTGATCAGGTCCACCAGCGGCTGCGTGCCGCCGCGATAGGGCACGTGCAGAAGCTGGATGCCGGTGATCTGCGCCAGCAATTCGCCCGTCAGGTGCTGCGTCGAGCCGACGCCGACCGAACTGAAGGTGATCTGCCCCGGCGCCGCGCGGGCCCGAGAGATCAGCGTGGGCAAGTCGGTGATCGGGCTGTCGGCCGCGGTGGCGATGACGAAGGGGAAGACGCCGATCGTGGTGATAAAGGAAAAGTCCCGCACCGGGTCGAAGCGCAGGCGCCTGTAGATCGCCGCCCCCGCCGCATGGCCGCCGGTGAGCAGCACTAGTGTGTGGCCATCCGGCTGCGCGCGGGCGACAAATTCGCTGGCGATATTGCCGCCCGCCCCTATGCGCCCTTCCACCACCACGGGCCTGCCCAGCGCGGCGGAGAGCGGTGCGGCGATGACGCGGGCGATGGTGTCGGCATTGCCGCCGGCACCGAAGCCCTGCACCAACTGAATCGGTCGCTCCGGCCAGCCCTGTGCGGCCGCGGTGCCGATGGAAAGCTGCACAGCCAGCAGCGTCGCCGCGATTCGAGTGATTGTCATGACGAGTCCTCCGGTTTTTTTTGGGTGGCGAGGCGGTTCAGGTCGGCGCCACGAATTTCCGCTCGATCAGGTCCCAGTCGTCGGGATAGCCGGTGTCGAGCAGGTTGAGTTGAGAGGCATAGGCGGTGGGGTCGAGCGGGTATCGGGTCTCGAACATGAAGGCCATGGTGCCGGACAGCTTCTCCGGCTCCAGCGTCCGGCTCGATGCGCGCTCAAAGGCGGCGGCATCCGGGCCATGCGCCACCAGCGCGTCATGCAGGCTCATCCCGCCTGGCCGGAAGCCCTGCGGCTTGGCGTCGTACTGGCCGTAGATCAGGCCCATGAACTTGCTCATGACATTGCTGTGGTACCAGGGCGGGCGGAAGGAATTCTCCATCACCAGCCAGCGTTCCGGAAAGATCACGAAATCCGCATTTGCCGTGCCGGGCGTCTCGGAAGCCGCGGTCAGCACCGTGTAGATCGATGGGTCCGGATGATCGAACAGCACTGAGCCAACGGGCGCGAAGCGGCGAAGATCGTATTTGCACGGCGCGAAATTGCCGTGCCAGGCCACCACGTCGAGCGGCGATTGCGGCAGCTCCGTCCGGTACAGGCGGCCGCGTGATTTCACGCTGAAGTCGCAAGGCACTTCCCGGTCCTCATAGGCCGCGACGGGGGTCAGGAAATCGCGCGGATTGGCCAGGCAATTGGCACCGATCGGGCCGCGCTCCGGCAAGGTGAAGGCGCTGCCGTAATTCTCGCAGACATAGCCGCGCGCACTGCCATCCGGCAGATCCACCTTGAACTTCATGCCGCGAGGAACCAGCACGATCTCACCCGGCCGCGCCACCAGCCGGCCGCATTCGGTGAAGACGGCAATACGGTTCAGTTGCGGCACCAGCAGCATCTCGCCATCCGCATTGGTGAAGTAGGAATCGCCCATGTCGCGATTGGCGACATAGACATGGCTGGCCATGCCGAGCCCGAGATGCGCGTCGCCGCAGGTCGCGATGGTGCGCAGGCCCGACAGGAAGTCGACCGGCGCATCAGGGATCTCGATCGGGTGCCAGCGCATCTGCGCGATCGGCAGCGTACTTTCATCACGGCATGGCGCGGTGCGGATCAGGCCCTGATCCACCTCGCGGAAGCCGCGACCATGCTTCACCGACGGCCTGATGCGATAGAACCAGGTGCGCTTGTTGGATTTGCGCGGCGCGGTGAAGGCGGTGCCGGAAAGCTGTTCAGCATAAAGCCCGAGCGGCGCGCGCTGCGGCGAATTGCGCGCGATCGGCAAGGCGCCGCGCACCGCTTCCGTGGCGAAGGAATTCTCGAAACCGGTCATATAGGCCAGTGCGCCATCGGCGGGCGCTAGCACCGCCTCGGCGAAGGCGGGATCTTCGAAGCTGTCCATCTCTGTCGTTCCCCTACAGATGGCGGCCGCTATCGACCACCAGCGAAGTGCCGGTGGACAGGCGCAGATGGGTGACGGCGGCAAGCACCGCGAGCGCCACGTCATCCGGCTCACAGACCCACCGCAGCGGCGTGCCGGCGGCCTGCCGCTCTACCGCATCCCGGCCACGGCCCGGCACGAAACCCGTCGCCACCGCCGCCGGCGCGATACCGATCACGCGGATTTCCGGCGCCAGCACGCGCGCCAGCGACAGACCCATCGTATCCAGCGCCGCCTTGGAAGCGCAGTAGGCAATGCTGCTGCCGAGACCGGTGGAGGCGGAGACCGAGGAGATGTTCACCACCACCGCATCGCCGCCCTGGCGCAGCAGCGACGCGAAGGCGCGGATGGTGGCGAAGGGGCCGCGCACATTGGTGGTCAGGATGCGGTCGAAGGTCTCGTCATCGAGTGCATCGAGGTCGGCATGTGGCACGGCGCGGGTGGTGCCGGCGGAATTCACCAGTACATCGGCGCGGCCGAAGCGGTCGGTCACCTCTTCGGCAGCGGCGCGGATCGCGGCACTGTCGCCCATCGGCAGGAATAGCGGGATATGGCCGGCGCCGGGCAGTTCGGCGGCGAGCGCCTCGGCCCTGTCGCGGCCGGCATTGTAGCCGATGGCAATCCGTGCGCCGCCAGCCGCCGCGCCGTGGCGGCGCCGATGCCGCTGCTGCCGCCGCTGATCACGGCGACGCGGCCGTCAAGCATATAGGGGCCCTGGCCGCCGCTGCGTGCTTCAACCATGTCCTGTCTTCCTCCTCGTCAGGCGGATCATGCCTTGGTCTCCGGTGGCAATGCCGGCAGGATGCGGCCGGAGCAGGCGCCAAAGCCGATGCGGACGAAGCCTGCGCGGGTCCCGCTGGCGCGCAGCACCACCTCGTCGCCATCCTCCAGGAAGCGTCGGGTTTCGCCGCCGGGCAGCGCGATGGCACGCGCCCCACCATGCGATAATTCCAGAAGGCTGCCCAGCCCGCCTTCATCCGGGCCGGAAATGGTGCCGGAGCCGAGCAGGTCGCCGGGTTCGATGTTGCAGCCATTACTGGTCAGGTGCGCCACCATTTGCGCCGGCGTCCAGTACAGCGCCGATGCCGAGGCGCGGCTGAGCCAATGGGGCTCGGCCATGGCGGCGGTCCGCAACCCGGCCTCGACGGTGATCTCCAGCGCGCCACCCGCCTGGTCCTCGGCATCGAGCAGATAGGGCAGCGGGCGGGGGTCTTCCGCCGGGCGCTGCGCGGCCGGGGCACGGAAAGGGCGCGGCGCGTCGGCGGTGACGATCCAGGGTGAGATCGAGGTCGCGAAGCTCTTGCCCAGGAAGGGACCGAGCGGCTGGTATTCCCAGGCCTGAATGTCGCGCGCCGACCAGTCGTTCAGCAGGCATACGCCGAACAGATGCCGCGCGGCGCGACCGATCGGCACAGTCGAGCCTGGCTCCGTCGCTCCGCCGAGGAAAAAGCCAAGCTCGACCTCATAATCCAGCCGCTGGCAGGGTCCGAACTCCGGCGCCTCCTGGCCCGGTGGCCGGGTCTGCCCATTCGGCCGGCGGATCGGCACGCCACTGGCGCGGAGCGTGGAGACGCGTCCGTGATAGGCGATCGGCACATGGCGGTAGTTCGGCAGCAGCGGGTTGTCCGGGCGGAACAGCCTGCCTGCATTGGTCGCGTGCTGGATCGAGGCGAAGAAATCGACGAAGGCGCCCGGCTTGGCCGGCATTCCGACCTGAACCGTGGTCAGCGGTACCAGCAGTGGCGCGACCCGAGACCGCGCCGGAGATCCTTGGCGCAGCAGCGCGAAAAGGCCCTGGCGCAGCGCTGTCCAGTAATCCGGCGGCAGCGCCATCAAGGCGTTCAGCGTCGACCCGGATGCAGCCTTTGCCGCCGCCGCGGCGCATCCCTCGAGCAGGCCGGCGCAACGCCCGAGGTCCAGCACCTGGTCGCCGATCGCGACCGCGCCGCGAAACGGCGCCTCGCTGCCGGCCGGGCGGACGACGCCGAAAGGCAGGTTCTGGATCGGGAAATCCCCCCCAACCGCATCGGTGCCGGACACCCAGCTTTGCACGGTAGGGTCATGTGTCTCGTCGAGCGATGATGCGGGCAAGATGGGTTCCGGCGGCGTGTTGACCAAGCAAGGATGCACGAATGCGTCCCTTTGCGCTGTCGCATGGGCTGGGGACAGGGGGTCTAACGAGGAGCACCGGAGCCCCGGCAACTGGTATTGATGCCGACCCGCGGTCCTTGCGCCCTGGGGCCGCCACGCAGGCTCTGCGCTTTGCCGGGGATGGCCACATTGCGCAGACGGCAGCCAGCCGGGACGAACCCGAGCAGGATGCGGGGCCAAAGGCGTTACTCGCTTGCGCCTGCACCATGGCGACCGCGCGATCGACCGGCGTGGCAACCGCCCGGGTGGCCAAGGCCACAATGACCAGAAATGCGTGCATCGTGGATTTGACGCTGGGCGGCTCGATCGGCGAGCCTCATAGGCCGGCAAGGAACACAACATTTGTCCGGGCCGAACTCTGCCGGCGCCGGATAGTGCCCTTAGCCGAGGCGTTTCCGTCTGCCATGGCGGCCACCTGCGCACCGCCGCGTCGGGGCATCAGAGCCATGGATGGCCCGCTCGCCGATCTAGTGATATAGCCTGCAAACATCTGAAGTAAATCGCAAAACTTGGAGCGGAGGACGATGCCGGGGAACGAAGTGCTCTGACGCACTTACTTGGTCGGTGCAGCGACTTCCTGGGTTTTTTCTGGCGGTCAGTTGAGGGGGTTCGGACCGGCGAGCGTCGGCGCCCCCCAACCCATGGAGCGACCGCGGACTGCAACCGCCTACAGCACCCGCCCGCTCTCCGGGTCGATGAGATGCATGTGGTTGAGATCGGCGGCGACCTGCAGCGGGCGGCCGGGCTCGGCGGGTGTGGTCGGGTCGATGCGGCTGCAGATCTCGGCGCCTTGGAGCCAGAGATGGACCAGCGTCTCCATCCCCATCGGCTCTAGGACTTCGGGTGTCAGCTCGAACTGCACGATGTTCTGCCGGTCGAGGTTCTTCGGTTCAGTCAGGTGCTCCTGGCGGATGCCGAACAGCACCTCCTTGCCCGCCATCGCGGCATAGCGATCTGTGCGTTCGGTCGGGATTGGCACGACGATGCCGTTGGGCAGGCTGAGGCGCAGCGCGCCCGATCCGCTCTCGACACGCACGGGGATGAAGTTCATCGCTGGCGATCCGATAAAGCCAGCGACGAAGCGCGTCTTGGGGTGGTGATACAGCT